>NZ_MOWM01000012.1 GCF_016082275.1 Variovorax sp. E3 | reverse complement strand
GCACCGGCCCCTCGGCGGCCGCCAGGCCCGCGGCCCCGGCGCCCTACGGCGCCAGCATCCGGCCCGAGCGGCTGTCGCCGCGCGAGTTCGAGGTGCTCGACCTGGTCTCTCGTGGTTTCACCTATGTCGAAGTCGGCACGCAGATGGGAGTCTCCGCATCCACGGTCCAAACCCATATCCGCAATATCTACGGCAAGCTGGATGTGCACAACAAATCGGAAGCGGTGTTCGAGGCCCGCAATCTCGGCTGGCTTCCCTAGCCTGATCGCCCGGAGGGTGCGCCGGTGGCTGCTGGCGCTGCTGTGGCTGCCGATGCTGGCCATGGGCCCCCTCGCGCATGCGGCGCCCGAGGCCATGGACGTGGCCTTCGCCGAAGCGACGCTGGAACCCGACGGCCTGCCGCCCGAGGTTCGCCGCGTGCAGTTGCCTTTTCGCTGGGACCACGAGTTTCCCGGCCGGGGCGGCAAGGCCAGCTACCGCATCGACCTGCCTGCGTCGGCGGTGCCGGCGGGCGCGCCTTCGGTGCTGCTGATGTCGGGCGTGGGCAACCAGGTCGCCGTGCTCTTCAACGACGCGCTGGTGGCCAGCTTCGGCACGCTGGGCGACTCCGGCTACGACGCCGCCAAGGGCAACGAGCTGGTGCATGTGGCGGCCGCGCTGCATCACGAAGGCCGGCCGCAGGTGCTGCTCGTGCGCACCACCATCCAGCGGCAGCGCGGGGCCGGGCTGGCGAGCGTGCAGTACGGCACCGAGGCCTCGCTGGCGCCCATCTACCGCTCGCAGCAGAACTGGCGCAACACCTCGGCCATCGTCTATGCCGTGAGCCTGCTGCTGATGGGCGGCATGGCCGGCGGTCTGTGGCTGCGGCAGCGCGACGCGCTCTACGGCTGCTTCGCGCTGGCCGCGCTTTCCGGCATTGCGCGCAACCTCGACCGCGTGTGGCCCGAGGTGCCGGTGCCCTGGCCGCTGTGGGGCGCGGTGGTGGCGGTCTGCTATGCGGGCCACATCGGGCTGATCGCGCGCTTCGTGCTGCTGGTGCTGGAGCGCAACCCGCCGTGGCTGGTGCGCTCGATCTACGCCGCGCTGGCGACGTCGGTCACGCTGGCCTGTGCCTCCTTCGCCTTCGCGCTGCCGAAGCTGTGGACCAGCGGACTCGTCATCCTGCAGTTCACGAGCATCATCTGCCTGCCTACGTGATCCACGGCGCGCTGGTGGCGCGCCGCCGCATCGCGGGGGTGCTGATGGCGGCGGGCACGCTCGCCATCCTGGCCGGCGCGCACGACCTGCTGCTGGTGCGCATGGGCCTGTTCGGCGGCGCCTACTACACGCTGACCGCGCACGCGATGTTCTTCTTCGTGATGATCCTGGCCGGCCTGGTGGTCGAGCGCTACAGCCGCACGGTGGCCGACTACAGCGCGCTCAACGCCAGCCTGGCGGCCCGCATCGACGAGCGCGAGACGCAACTGCGCGGCGCCTTCGAAACCGTGCGCCAGCAGCAGCAGGAACAGGCCGTGCTGCTGGAGCGCCAGCGCATCATGCGGGAGATTCACGACGGCGTGGGCTCGCAGCTGGTGGGCCTGCTCAACGTCGTGACCCAGCCCGCGCCCGACCGCGTCGTGGTCGAGGAACACGTGAAGCTCGCGCTCGACGAAATGCGCATGGCCGTCGATTCGCTGCAGCCCACGCACGACGACCTGCCCACCGTGCTGGCCACCTTGCGCTACCGGCTGCAGCCGCGCCTGGACGCGGCCGGCATCGAGCTGGTGTGGGACGTGGCCGTGATTCCGCCGATGGCGCCCTTCGCCGCGCAGGCGGCGCTGCAGTTGCAGCGCATCCTGCTCGAGGCCTTCACCAACGTGCTGAAGCACGCGTCGGCCACGCGCATCGTGATGCACGCGAACTGGCATGGCGAAGAGACGCCGCCGCTGGTGCGCATCGTGCTTACCGACAACGGCCGGGGACTGCCCGCCGTGCCCGACACGGCCCGACCGCCTGGACACGGCATTTCGAACATGCGGGCGCGCGCGCAATCGATCGGCGCGAAGCTGCGAATCGAAACCGCGAATGAACAAACAGGCGGCACGCGCGTGCTGCTCGACTGGCCCTGCGTGCTGGCCTGACGAAACGCGCCGCGCGGCTCAGCGCAGCGCGAACGCCAGCGTGACGGCGCCCAGCGCCAGCAGCGCCAGGCCGGCGATGAAGACCGCCTCGCCCCAGCGCTCCAGCCGCGCGCCCGACCGGCGTGAGCGCATCGAGATGAAAGACAGCAACGCGCTGGCCAGGAAGACCAGCGCGTCCACGGCCAGCAGGCGGTCGATGAGCAAGCGCATGTCGTCGCGCGGCCCGAGGTGCCCGATCGACATCACGGTCATGCACACGCCGATCATGGTGGCCGACGTGGGCAGGATGTGGGCCGAAAGGCCGCCGCCCGGCACGCGCTCCCGGCTCGGGTCTTGAGGCGACTGGCCGGGTTGCTTCATCCGGCTGCCGCCTCGTTCTTCGCCGGGTCGGTCAGCCGATGCGCACCGGCACGAAGATCTTGTCTTCGCCGCGCTGGATCAAGAGCGCCACCGACTTGTTGGTCGCCTTGGCCACCACCTCGCGCACCTGCTCCACGCTTTGCGCCGGCGTGCCGTTGATGGCCAGCAGCACGTCGCCGGCCTGCACACCCGCCTGGGCCGAGGGCCCCGCGGCGTCCTCGATCAAGAGCCCGGTGTCGATCGAGGTCTCGCGCTTTTCCTGCGGCTGCAGGGGGCGCAGCGCCAGGCCCAGCTTGCCCTGCCCTGCGTCGGCGTCGGCCTTGGCCACCTTGGCCGGCTTGTCGCTTGCGTCGCCGAGCTTGGCCTCCAGCTCCTGGCGCGCACCCTGGCGCCACACTTCGAGCGTGACCTTCTTGCCCGGCGCCTGCTGGCCGATCACCGCGGGCAGGTCGCCCGACGAAACGATCGGCTGGCCGTCGACCTTGCGGATCACGTCGCCCGCCTTCAGGCCGGCCTTGTCGCCGGGGCCGCCCTTCTCGATGTTCGAGACCAGCGCGCCTTCGGGCTTGTCGAGCTTGAACGACTCGGCAAAGGCCTGGTTCACCTCCTGCACCGCCACGCCCAGCCGGCCGTGCGTGGCCTTGCCGGTGGCGACGATCTGGTCCTTCACCTGGATCGCCACGTCGATCGGGATCGCGAACGACAGGCCCTGGTAGCCGCCGCTGCGGCTGTAGATCTGCGAGTTGATGCCCACCACCTCGCCGCGCGTGTTGAGCAGCGGGCCGCCGGAGTTGCCGGGGTTCACGGCCACGTCGGTCTGGATGAACGGCACGTAGCTGTCGTCGGGCAGCGAGCGGCCCTTGGCGCTCACCACGCCGGCCGTCACGGTGTTCTCGAAGCCGAAGGGCGAGCCGATGGCCAGCACCCATTCGCCGACCTTCAGGTCCTTGGTGCTGCCCAGCGCGAGCACGGGCAGGTTCTTCGCGTCGATCTTCAGCACCGCAATGTCGGTCTTGGCGTCGGCGCCCAGCACCTTGGCGCGGAACTCGCGGCGGTCGGTCAGCTTGACGGTGACTTCCTTGGCGTCCTTCACGACGTGGGCGTTGGTGATGATGATGCCGCTCGGGTCGACGATGAAGCCCGAGCCCTGGGCGCGCACCGGCACGTCGCGCGGCTGCTGGTGCTGGCCGCGCGGGTTCATCTGGCCCTGGAAGCGGCGGAAGAACTGGAACATCGGGTCGTCGGGGTCGATGCCCTGGACCTCGGCGGCGGCCTCGTCGTCCGACGCCTTCATGGTGCCGGTGACGCTGATGTTGACCACGGCCGCGCCGTCGCGCTGGGTGATGGTCGAGAAGTCGGGCAGCGTGACCATGGCCGCGGGCGCGGAGCTGGTCACGTTGGTGGTCGGCGCACCCACGGCACGGGCACTGGTGTAGGCACCGGCACCGACGGCACCGATCACACCCGCGCTCGCCAGGGCAATCACCAGGGCGCGGGGCGAAGTCAGACGGGAGTTCATTTGTCGGTTCCTTTCAAGGCGTATGGACGCAAACACGATGAAAGGAATGTCGTCTCGCTGACTTAAGCACCGCTTAAACGGCGCTGCCCCTGGCCAGGGGGCTCAGGCGCGGGCCGGAAAGCGCACGCGCACGCGCAGGCCGCCCAGGCTCGGCGAGGCATCGAGCGCCAGCGTGGCACCGTGCAGATCGGCGATCGACTTCACGATGGCCAGGCCCAGGCCGCTGCCGGGCGCCTGGGTTTCGCCCGAGCGGTAGAAGCGGTCGAGCACGCGCTCGCGCTCTGCTTCAGGCAGGCCGGGGCCGCTGTCGTCGACGCTGAGCTCGACCGCGTCGTCGCGCTTGTCGATGGCGATGTCGACGCGGCCCTCGACGGGCGTGTACTTCACCGCGTTCTCGAGCAGGTTGCGCAGCAGCATGCGCAGCGCCTCCGACTGACCGCTGACGATCGCCGCGTCGGCGTGCGTGATGCCGATGTCGATGCCGCGCGCCTGCGCCGCGGCCACCGCGTCGGACACCGCGAGCCGCGCCACCTCCGACAGGTCGACCGGCTCGGGCGTGGCGCCCGCGGCCATGCTGGCCTCGTGGCGGGCCAGCGCGAGCATCTGCTCGACGAGGCGCGTGGCGCGGTCGATGCCCGCGACCAGCCGGCCCACGGCGATGTCGCGCGAGGCATCGTCGGGCGCTCGCTGCAGGCCCTGCACCTGCAGCTTCAACGCGGCCAGCGGCGAGCGCAGTTCGTGCGCGGCATCGGCGACGAAGTGCCTTTGCGCGTCGAAGGCATGGCGCACCCGGTCGAACAGCAGGTTGAGTTCCTGTACCAGCGGGCGCACTTCTTCCGGCAGGTTTTCTTCGCTCACCGGCGACAGGTCGTCGGCCTGCCGCGACGCCACCTGCTTGCGCACGCGCGCCACCGGCGCGAGCGAGCGGCTCACGACCCACCACACGACCAGCATCAGCAGCGGCGCCATCAGCGCCACCGGTGCAATGGTGCGCAGCGCCAGCGTGCCGGCCATGTGGCGCCGCGCCGCCATGTCCTGCGCGACCTGGATCACGAGGCCGCGCGTCTGCATCGAGAACACGCGGTAGGTGGTGCCGCGCGCATGCACGTCGGCAAAGCCCAGCACGGCCAGTTGGGGTAGCGCCGCCTCTTCGGCCGATTCGAAGATGCGCACGCCGTCGGCAGTCCACACCTGCACGACGAAATCGAAGTTCTGCTCGCCGGTGCCGATGCCGCCCACCGCCGCGCTCGGCGGCAGGCCGGCGCGCAGCGACAGCGCCATCTGCTGCATGTGGTAGTCGAAGATGTCGTCGGCCTCGGCGAGCACGGTGCGGTAGGCCACGAGCGCCTGCGCACCGGCGGCCAGCACGATGGCCGCGAGCAGAAACCACAGCAGCCGGGCGCGCAGCGACCCGGTCAGGCTGTTGCGCCTCATACCTTCGGCACCATGTAGCCGACGCCGCGCACGTTGCGGATCAGCTCGGCGCCGAGCTTCTTGCGCAGGCCGTGCACGTAGACCTCGACGGCGTTGCTGCTGATTTCGTCTTTCCAGCTGTAGAGCTTTTCCTCGAGCTGGGCGCGCGACAGCACCATGCCGGGCCGCGCGAGCAAAGGCTCCAGCACGGCCCATTCGCGCGCCGACAGCACCACGGGCTGGCCGGCCACCGAGACTTCGCGCGTGGCGGGGTTGATGCTCACGCCCATGTGTTCGTACACCGGCTCGGCGCGCCCGGCCGCGCGGCGCAGCAAGGCGCGGATGCGGGCGAGCAGTTCGTCGAGGTCGTAGGGCTTGAGCATGTAGTCGTCGGCGCCGGCATCGAGGCCTTCGATGCGCTGCTGCACGGAGTCGCGCGCGGTGGCGATGAGCACGGGCATGCGTTGCTTGCGCGCGCGCAAGTTGCGCAGCACTTCGAGGCCGTCGCGGCGCGGCACGCCCAGGTCGAGCATCACCAGGTCGTACTGCTGGGTACGCAGGGCCGACTCGGCGGCCTCGCCGTCTTTGACCCAGTCCACGGCGTACTGCTCGGCACGCAGCAGGTCGAGCACGGCCTCGCCGATCATCACGTCGTCTTCGAGAAGGAGGAGTCGCATGGTTGTGTCCGTTTCGGGGATTCGAGATGCGGGGCGGGGCTAAAGTTCAGCTGCGGCCGGCGGCGATTCGAAGAGCAGCCTTGCATTTCAGAGCAGCGAGCGCACTTCGCGCGCGGCCTCGAACAGGAGAGGCAGCATGTCGCGCTGCAACGCCTCTTCCTGGTAGCGCGTGCCCGACAGCACCACGTTGAGCGCGGCCACCGTGTGACCCTGCATGTCGCGCAACGGCACCGCCAGCGCCTGCACGCCCAACTCGTGTTCTTCGCTGGCAAAGCAGTAGTCGTCCTTGCGTGCGCGGGCAACCAGCTGCCGCAGGCCGCGCGCCTGCGTCACCGTTTGGGGCGTAAGGCGCGCCAGGTGACGGCCCTTGAGCCACTGCGTGAACGCAGTGGGCGCCATCGCGGCCAGCAGCACGCGACCGGTCGAGGTCGCATGCGCCGGCAGCCGCGCGCCGAGGTGCAGACCGTAGGCCAGCACGCGCGTGGGCGTGCCGTAGCTGCCGCTGCGCGCAACGATCACCACCTCTTCCCCGTCGAGCACCACCGCCGAGTACGACTCGCCGGTCTGCGCCGCCAGCCGGTTCAGCGTGGGCTGCAGCGCGCGCGGCAGGCGCGACGACGCCAGGTAGCTGCCCGAGAAGCGCAGCACCTTCGGCGCCATCCAGAAATAGCTGCCGTCGGTTTCCAGGTAGCCCAGGTGGGCCAGTGTCAGCAGGTGGCGGCGGGCCGCCGCGCGCGTGAGGCCGGCGCGCTCGGCGGCCAGGGTGGCGTTGAGCCGCTGGCGCTCGGTGTCGAAGCTTTCGAGCACCGCCATTCCCTTGGCGATGCCCTCGATGAAGTCGGCTTTGGCGATGGTCATTCGGTCGTCGGATCGTCGTTCGGGTCGAAGTGTTGCGCGATCATCGCGCACGCGTTCGCATGATCGCACAGAGCATCGCGCCCCGGCACCACAGACGGCCGGGCGCGCCCTACGCTCCACGAAACACCTCTCGGAGACATACGAACATGCGCACCCAGGTCGCGATCATCGGCGCCGGCCCCGCCGGACTTCTGCTCGGTCAACTGCTGCACAAGGCGGGCATCGACAACGTCATCGTCGAGCGCCAGAGCGGCGACTACGTGCTGGGACGCATCCGCGCCGGCGTGCTCGAACAGGTCACCATGGACCTGCTGGCACGCGCCGGCGTCGACGTGCGCGCCAAGGCCGAAGGGCTGCCGCACGAAGGCATCGAGCTGCTGTTCAAGGGCGCGCGCCACCGCATCGACATGCACAGCCTCACGGGCGGCAAGCAGGTCACGGTGTACGGCCAGACCGAAGTCACGCGCGACCTGATGGAAGCACGCGAAGCCGAAGGCCTGACCACGATCTACAGCGCGGCCAATGTCAGCCTGCACGACTTCGATTCGGCCAAGCCGCGCGTGCGCTATGAGAAGGACGGCCAGACGCACGAGATCGAATGCGACTTCATCGCCGGCTGCGACGGCTACCACGGCGTGAGCCGCGCGAGCGTGCCGGCCGACGCGATCCAGACCTACGAGAAGGTCTACCCCTTCGGCTGGCTCGGCGTGCTGGCCGACGTGCCGCCGGTGTCGCACGAACTCATCTACGCCAACACCGGGCGCGGCTTTGCGCTGTGCAGCATGCGCAGCGCCACGCGCAGCCGCTACTACGTGCAGGTGCCGACCGAGGAGCGCGTGGAGAACTGGAGCGACGAGGCCTTCTGGAACGAGCTGCGCGCGCGGCTCGACCCCGAGGCGCGCGAGCGGCTGGTGACGGGCCCGTCGATCGAGAAGAGCATTGCGCCGCTGCGCAGCTTCGTGGCCGAGCCGATGCGCTTCGGCTCGCTGTTCCTGGCGGGCGACGCGGCACACATCGTGCCGCCGACCGGCGCCAAGGGGCTGAACCTCGCAACCGCCGACGTGGGCTACCTCTCGCGCGCGTTCGAGATCTTCTACGGCGAGAAATCGGCCTCGGCGCTCGACCGCTATTCGGACCTGTGCCTGCGCCGCGTGTGGAAGGCCGAGCGCTTCTCGTGGTGGTTCACCTCGCTGATGCACCGCTTTCCGGAAACGGGCGCCTTCGGCCAGAAGATCCAGGAAGCCGAGCTCGACTACCTGGTGCACTCGCACGCGGCCTCGACCTCGCTGGCCGAGAACTACGTCGGCCTGCCGCTCGAAGACTTCTAGGCGGCGAATCTAGGCAGCCGGCACCGGGCGCCCTTCGAGCGCCGCCTTCATCGCCACGCCGCCCTGCACCATCATCGGCTCGATGTACGCAGCCATGGCGTCGGGCAGCACGTCGGTGATCCAGACGAAGCGCGAGCGGCCCGGCCCTTCGGCGAACACCTGCGCCGACGCATGATGGTGGCTGGCCTTGCCGCCGGTGACGGTGTAGGCCAGGCGGCGATGCGCGTCGTCGATGCCCACCAACGCCTCGCGCGCGACGAGGCCGTTGGCGAAGGTGAGCACGCGGCCGCCCTCGGCGTCGATCGTGCAGGCGGTGAGAAAGCCCGGTGCGAGCCGGGTGTGCACCGCGTTGAAATCGCGCAGCGCGTCCCACACGTGGGCGGCGTCCGCCTCGACGATGAATTCCTTGTAGATGGTGGCCATGGCGGTTCCTTGGCGTCAGAGGCAGACCGCATGGAAGCGGCGGCTCGCGGCGAGGTCTTCGGCTGTCAGTCCGGTGGGGGCGTACATGATGGTTTCCTGCTCGATGAATGGATCAGGCGGTCATCATGAAAGAGCGTGGCCAGGCGGTCTTGGAAAATCTTGCGATCGCCCCGGGCCGCCTTGCGGAAACCGCCGGGCGACACCCCGGCCGCGCGGTGGAAGGTGCGCACGAAGTTGCTGAGGTCGGCAAAGCCGACGTCGAGCGCGACCTCGGTCACGGGGCGGCTGTCGTCGTCGGCCAGCAGGCGCGCGGCATGGCGCAGGCGCGAGCGCACGAGGTACTGGTGCGGCGTGACGCCCAGCACCTGCGAGAACAAGCGCAAGAAATGAAAGGCGCTCAGGCCCGCCTCGGCGGCAGCGCCGTCGAGCCCGATGTCGTGCTGCGAGTGCGCGTCGATCCACATCGCGGCATCGACCGCGCGGCGGCGGTCGCGCGGCAAGGCGGCGGGCGCCGGCCTGGGCTTGGCGCGGCCGGACACGACGTCGACGAAGCGGCTCGCGAACCACATGCCCAGCTCGTCCAGGCCCGCGTCGCCCTGCCCGTCGGCCGCGGCCTGCGCGAGTTCGCCGATGACCACGAGCTCGGCCAGCGGCGGCAGGCCGCCAGTGCGCCAGGCCTTGCGGTCGCCGCCGATCAGCTCGACGAAGCCTGGCGACAGGTGGAACGCGAGGCACTCGTCGCCGCACACGTGGTTGTCGTGCGTGCAGACGTATTCGTCGCCGGGGCATCCCACGAGCACCGAGCCGGCCACGAGTTCATAGGCCCGGCCGCGCGTGCGGTAGCCGAAGCTGCCCTTGCGCACGTACGAGACCGAGTAGCCCTCGTGCAGCTCGGTGAAGGGCTGCGCATCGGGGCCCGCGTCGCAGCGGTAGCTGGCGACGCGGATGAGGTCGGTCTGGCGTTCGGTGGTGACGAGCATGGCGTGCCGCGCCTTTCGACGCCCGGTGCGTGGCGCTCAGTCGACCGTCTGCATCGCCTGCCACACGCGCGCGGGGCTCAGCGGCATGTGCAGTCGCGGCGCGCGCGTGGCAAGGCCGTTGCGCGCGAAGGCGTCGGCCACCGCGTTCACGATGGCCGGCGTGGCGCCGATGGTGCCGAGCTCGCCCACGCCCTTCACGCCCAGCGGGTTGTTCTTGCACGGCGTGGACTCGTCCATTTCCATGTTGAACATGGTGCTCACGATGTCGGCGCGCGGCGCGGCGTAGTCCATCAGGCTGCCGGTGACGGGCTGGCCGGTTTCGTGGTCGTACACCACCTGCTCGTACAGCGCCTGCCCGATGCCCTGCACGGCGCCGCCCTCGAGCTGGCCGCGCACGATCATCGGATTGATCACGCGGCCCACGTCGTTGACGGAGCTGTAGGCGACCACGCTGATTTCGCCGGTGGGCGGGTCGATCTCGATCTCGCAGATGTGGCAGCCGTTGGGCCAGGTCGGGCCGGCCACGGTGCTGGTCGAGTCGACGAAGATCTCGCGCTCGGGCTGCTTGCCCGCGAGCGTGAACAGGTCGAGCTCGAGGTCGGTGCCGGCCACCGAGAAGACGCCGCGCGTGTAGGTGATGTCGTCGACGGCGGCCTCGAATTCTTGCGCCGCGAGTTCGCGCGCCTTGTCGATGGTGCGTTCCGCGCCGATGCGCACGGCCGAGCCGCCGGTGAACAGCGAACGCGAACCGGCGCTGCCGAAGCCGTCGCCGCGGTCGGTGTCGCCGAGCACCACGCGCACCTTGTCGATGGGCACGCCGAAAGCGTCCACGGCCAGTTGCGCGAGCGAGGTGGCAATGCCCTGCCCCATGGCGTTGACGGCCGAGAACACCTCGATCACGCCGTCGGCCTGCACCGAGACCGTGACGCGCTCCTCGAACACGTTGCCGCCCGTCCATTCGAGGAACGTGGCGATGCCCAGGCCGCGGTGCCTGCCCTGGCTGGCCGATTCGGCGGCGCGGCCCTCGAAGCCCTGCCAGTCGGCCAGCGCCAGCGCCTGGTCCATGACCGACTCGAAGTTGCCCGTGTCGTAGGTCTGCGCCATCGGGTTCTTGTACGGCATCTGCTCGGGGCGGATGAAGTTGCGCCGGCGCAGCACGATGCGGTCGATGCCGGTTTGCCGCGCGGCCTCGTCCATCAAGCGCTCGATGGTGAAGATGGCCTCGGCCGGCCCGCGCCACGGTAGGCGCCGGTGGGGGCGGTGTTGGTCAGCACCGCCTTGAAATGGAAGTCGATGGTCTGGATGTCGTAGACGCTGGTCTGCACCCAGGGGCCGATCAGCAGCTGGATCGCCACGCCGGTGCCGGTGGCGTAGGCGCCGACGTTGGCCAGCGTCTTGATGCGCAGTGCAAGGATCTTGCCGTTGGCGTCGAGCGCCATTTCAGCGCGGGCCTCGATGTCGCGCCCGTGCGCGCTCGACAGGAATTCCTCGCTGCGGTCGGCCACCCACTTGACCGGGCGATGCACCTGCAGCGCCGCGAAGGCGACCGCGATGTCTTCGGGATAAGCGCCTGTCTTCATGCCGAAGCCGCCGCCGACATCGCCCACCACCACGCGCACTTTTTCTTTCGGCAGGCCGATGGCCGCGCACACGGAATCGCGCACGCCCGAAGGCATCTGCGTACTCATGCGGATCGTGAGGCGGCCGCTCTCGGCGTCTTGCACCGCGAGCACCGAACGCGGCTCGATGGTGAGCGCGACCACGCGCTGGTTGTTCACGTCGAGCGCCACCACGTGGCTGGCCTTGGCGAAGGCGGCCGTGGCGGCCTCGCTGCTGCCGTGGCGCATTTCGGCGGCGATGTTGCCGGAGGCTCGTCGCACAGTTGCGGCGCGCCGTCGGCGGTGGCGCTGGGGAGGTCGACCACCATCGGCAGGTCGTCGTAGTCGACCATGATGGCTTCGCACGCATCGCGCGCCTGCTGCACCGTGTCGGCCACCACCGCCGCCACCGCTTCGCGACGAAGCGCGCGCGCTCGTGCGCCATGGCGTAGCGCGGCGGGCTGGCGCTGTCGCTGCCGTCCGCGCGCTTGAACCCGGCGGCGCCCGGCATGGGCTTGACGCCGGCCTCGGCCATTTCCGCCCCCGTGATCACGCGCAACACGCCGGGCATGGCGGCTGCCGTGCTGGTGTCGATCGAGCGGATCCGCGCGTGCGGATAGGAAGACCGGAGGAAAACAAGATGCGCCTGGTCGGGCAGCGTGACGTCGTCGGTATAGCGTCCGGCCCCTGCCAGCAGGCTCTCGTCCTCGAGGCGGCGTACCGCCTGGCCGCTGCCGAAGCGGGTGGGATTGGGTTCAGTGGTCAACGTGGTCCTCTTGTGCTGATCCCCGGCGCGAAATGCCTGCCTGCCGGGTCCGCTGTGGGTACTGCGAATGCGAGCTGAGCACTATATGGCCTTCGACGGGTCTTGTGGGTATGCCGTGCCAACGGATGCAACGCCAGAGCGGCTGCCTGATAGACAAGACAAGACCCCGGACGTACGCGATTTTCCCTCAACTGGATTCAGTTTTAGCGAAGCCGTGTATACCTACGGCCATGCAACAACTGCCCTGGCTCGAACCCGGAGACACCCTGCCCGACCCCGCGTCGGCATGGGGCATTGCCGACCCCGTGCCCGGCCTGCTCGCGGCCGGCGGCGCGCTCGATGTCGATACTCTGATGCAGGCCTACAGCAACTGCGTCTTCCCGTGGTTCAGCGAGGACCAGCCGATCCTGTGGTGGAGCCCCGACCCGCGCATGGTGCTGCAGGTGGCGGACTTCAAGCTGCACCGCTCGCTGCGCAAGACGCTGGCGCGCTTTGCCGAAACGCCCGGCTGCGAGGTGCGCATCGACCACGACTTTCCGGCCGTGATTTCCGCCTGCTCGCGCTCGCCGCGCGTGGGCCAGTCGGGTACGTGGATCGTGCCCGACATGGTGAAGGCCTATACGAATTTGCACAAAGCCGGCCACGCCCACAGCGTCGAGACCTGGATCGACGGCAAGCTGGCCGGCGGCCTCTACTGCGTGGCGCTGGGCCGCGCGGTGTTCGGCGAATCGATGTTCACGCGCCAGCCCGACGCCTCGAAGATCGCGCTGGCGGCGCTGGTGTCGCTGTGCCGGCACGCCGGCGTGCGCATGATCGACTGCCAGCAGAACACCGCCCACCTGGCCAGCCTGGGCGCCCACGAAATGCCGCGCAAGCGCTTCGTCGCCCATGTGGCCGAGGCCCGGCGGCAGGAGGGGCCACAGTGGCGATTCGAGCCCGTATACTGGAATGAACTCCTTTCCGCGCGACCTCCTCTTTCGACGTGACGCACCTCAAGGATCTTCCGCTTCACACGCTGCAGTTCTATGCGACGGCGCCCTATCCCTGCAGCTATCTGCCGGATCGCCAGGCACGGTCGCAGGTGGCCACGCCCAGCCACCTGATCCACAACGACGCCTACTCCGACCTGGTGCTCAGCGGCTTCCGGCGCAGCGGCATGTTCACCTACCGGCCCTACTGCGACGGCTGCCGCGCGTGCATTCCGCTGCGGGTGCTGGCCAACAGCTTCCAGCCGACGCGCAGCCAGCGGCGCGCGATGAAACAACATTCCGATCTGCAGGCGCGGGTGCTCAAGCTGTGCTTCGTGCCGGAGCACTACCAGCTCTACCTGCGCTACCAGAACGGCCGCCACGCCGGCGGCGGCATGGACCACGACAGCATCGACCAATACACCCAGTTCCTGCTGCAAAGCCGGGTCAACTCACGGCTGGTGGAGTTTCGCGAGACCCTGCCCGACGGCAGCGCGGGCGCGCTGAAGATGGTGTCGATCCTCGACGTGCTGAACGACGGCATCTCGGCCGTCTACACCTTCTACGAGCCCGATACCAGCGCCGGCTATGGCACTTACAGCGTGCTCTGGCAGATCGAGCAGGCGCGCAAGCTGGGCCTGCCGCACGTCTACCTGGGCTACTGGATCGAGCACAGCCCGAAGATGAACTACAAGGCGCGCTTTTCCCCGCACGAAGTGCTGGTCGACGGACGGTGGCAAGCGCCTGACGATTTCACAAGGTAAAATGGCGCTGGGTCATCACCGCAGAGCGCCATGAGAAAAAACCAATCAGACATTCCCGCTGTTCCCGTGATCCAGGTGATCGAGCGCATGTTCGCGCTGATCGATGTCCTGGCATCGCGCGAAGAGGCGATTTCGCTGAAGGAGATCAGCGAAAAGACCGGGCTTCACCCGTCGACCACGCACCGCATCCTCAACGACCTGGCCGTCGGCCGCTTCGTCGACCGGCCCGAAGCGGGCAGCTACCGCCTGGGCATGCGCCTGCTGGAGCTGGGCAACCTGGTCAAGGGCCGGCTCAACGTGCGCGACGCGGCGCTGGGCCCGATGCGCGAACTGCACAAGCTGACGCAGCAGCCGGTCAACCTGAGCATGCGCCAGGGCGACGAGATCGTGTACATCGAGCGCTCCTACAGCGAGCGCTCGGGCATGCAGGTGGTGCGCGCCATCGGCGGCCGCGCCGCCCTGCACCTGACCTCGACCGGCAAGCTGTTCCTGGCGGCCGACGACCCGCAGCGCGTGCGCAGCTACGCCACGCGCACCGGCCTGGCCGGCCACACGCGCAACAGCATCACCCAGCTGCCCGCGCTCGAGCGCGAGCTGTCGAAGGCGCGCCAGTACGGCATTGCCCGCGACAACGAAGAGCTGGAACTGGGCGTGCGCTGCATGGCCGCCGGCATCTACGACGACCAGGGCAAGCTGGTGGCGGGTTTGTCGATCTCGGCGCCGGCCGACCGCCTCGACGAAGGCTGGCTGCCCAAGCTGCAGGCCACGGCCAATGAAATCTCGGGCGCGCTGGGCTTCAAGGACGGCATGGCCGCCACGCCAGCCGCTGCTGCTGCGGCGAACGCCGGCCCCTCCACGGGCGCCTGACGGCACTCCACGGCACTCCCAGAGTGCCTGCAGCGCCCTGCAACGCCCAAAAGCAAACAGGCCCTGAAAAGGGCCTGTTTTCGTTGGGGACCGGGGAATCAGCCCGCGACCTGGAAGCCCACGTTGCGCGAAGACGCGGCGGGCGAACCCGAGATCGAATGCGTGGCCTCGACCCAGCGGCGAACGCGCTCGGCGTCGGCGATACGGCTGAACTTGCCGGCCGAATCCAGGAACACCATGATCAGCTTGCGCCCTGCTACCTTGGCCTGCATCACGAGGCACTGGCCGGCTTCGGAGATGTAACCGGTCTTCTGCACGCCGATTTCCCAATCGGGGCTCTTCACGAGGCGGTTGGTGGTGTTGAACTGCAGCACGCGGTTGCCGACTTCGACCTGGTATTCAGGCGAGGTCGACAGCGAGCGCACGGTGGCGTCGGAATAGGCTGCATTGACCAGCAGCGCCAGGTCTTGCGCGCTCGACTGGTTGCGGCTGGACAGGCCCGTGGGCTCGACGTAGCGCGTGTCCTTCATGCCGAGCATCTTGGCCTTTGCATTCATGATGCTCACGAAGGTCGACAGGCCACCCGGGTAGGTGCGGCCCAGCGCGTGCGCGGCGCGGTTTTCGCTGGACATCAGCGCCAGGTGCAGCAGTTCGCCGCGCGACAGCGTGGTGCCGACCGTCAGGCGCGAGCTGCTGCGCTTTTCGGTGTCGACGTCGTCCTGCGTGATGGTGATCAGCTCTTCATTGGGCAGGTGCGCCTCGCTGATGAGCAGGCCGGTCATGAGCTTGGTGAGCGACGCGATCGGCAGCACGGCGTGGTCGTTCTTGCTGAACAGCACTTCGTGGGTGTCCTGGTCGATCACCAGCGCCACGCTCGACTTCAGGTCGAGCACGTCTTCGGTACCGTGCAGGCCGGCCATCTGGCCGAAGGACTGGCGCGCGGGCGCTTCGACGCGGACCACCGAGCGGCGCTGGACGGCCACCACGGTCTTGCCGTTCTTCTTGTGGATGGTGGCAACGACATTGCGGCCTCCACGAACGACCTTTTCTGCTTTTTCGGCCCGGGCGCCGCGCGCCGCTGTCTTGGACGACGCGGTGCGCTTCACCTCGACAGGCACCGGCCCCTTCGCCTTCTTGGCGACGGCGGTCTTGGCTGCGGTGGGCTTTTCTTTCTTCGCGGCCTGGGCGCCAGGCAGCAAAAACGCCGTGGCGCAGAACGCGACGGCGATGAATTTGAGTGCGGGTAGAAACCGCTGGCTGGAAACTCGGCGGAGACGGGCTTCAGGCATTAATAAATCTCCAGCGGCGACAAACGAGGACCGCAGTGTATCGAAATCAAAAAAAGGCACGCAATATCAGTTACTTGCATCCTCTTCTTCAATCGAATACCAAGGAACGCCTGAAAACCTAACCTTGTGCCGCAACTCTCTCAGCTTGGCTCTGTAACTTGTTGAGCGCACTCAAATAAGCCTTTGCCGAAGCGACCACGATGTCCGGGTCTGCACCCACACCGTTGACCACCCGCCCTGCGTTTTGTAACCGGACTGTAACTTCCCCCTGGCTTTCCGTCGAGCCGCTGATGGCGTTTACAGAGTAAAGAACCATCTCGGCGCCGCTCTTGACGTGGGACTCGATGGCCTTCAGAGAAGCATCCACCGGGCCGTTGCCATCGGATTCGCCGGTGACTTCCTTGCCCTGGACGGTAAAGACGACCTTGGCCTGGGGGCGCTCGCCGGTTTCGCTGTGCTGGGAGAGAGAAACGAAAGCAAACTGCTCACCAACGTTCGACACCTCTTCCGCGCTGACGAGCGCCAGGATGTCTTCGTCGAAAATTTCGGACTTGCGGTCGGCCAGCTCCTTGAAGCGCAGGAAGGCGGCGTTGATGTCGCCCTCGCTGGCCATGGTCACGCCCAGTTCCTGCAGGCGCTGCTTGAAGGCATTGCGGCCGCTGAGCTTGCCCAGCACGATCTTGTTGGCGGTCCAGCCCACGTCTTCGGCGCGCATGATCTCGTAGGTGTCGCGGGCCTTGAGCACGCCGTCCTGGTGAATGCCGGAGGCATGCGCGAAGGCATTGGCGCCCACCACGGCCTTGTTCGGCTGCACCACGAAACCGGTGGTCTGGCTGACCATGCGGCTCGCGGCCACGATGTGCTGGGTGTCGATGCGCAGGTCCAGCCCGAAATAGTCCTTGCGGGTCTTCACCGCCATGACCACTTCCTCGAGCGAGCAGTTGCCCGCGCGCTCGCCCAGGCCGTTGATGGTGCATTCGACCTGGCGCGCGCCGCCGATCTTCACGCCGGCCAGCGAGTTGGCCACGGCCATGCCCAGGTCGTTGTGGCAGTGCACCGACCAGATCGCCTTGTCGCTGTTGGGAATGCGCTCGCGCAGCATCTTGATGAAGTTGCCGTAGAGCTCGGGGATGGCGTAGCCGACGGTGTCGGGCACGTTGATGGTGGTGGCGCCTTCGTTGATGACGGTTTCGAGCACGCGGCACAGGAAGTCCGGGTCGCTGCGGTAGCCGTCTTCAGGGCTGAACTCGACGTCGCCGATCTGGTTGCGCGCAAAACGCACGGCCAGCTTGGCCTGCTCGTGCACTTCGTCGGGCGACATGCGCAGCTTCTTTTCCATGTGAAGCGGCGAGGTCGCGATGAAGGTGTGGATGCGTCCGCGGGCCGCGCCCTTCAGGGCCTCTGCGGCGCGGGCGATGTCGCGGTCGTTGGCGCGCGAGAGGCCGCACACCGTCGCGTCCTTGATCGCGTTGGCAATGGCCTTCACGGCCTCGAAATCGCCGTTCGAGCTGGCGGGAAAGCCCGCTTCGATGACATCGACCTTCAGCCGCTCCAGCAGCTTGGCGATGCGCATCTTCTCGTCGCGCGTCATCGAGGCGCCGGGCGACTGCTCGCCGTCGCGCAAGGTGGTGTCGAAAATTATGAGTTGGTCGGTCATCGTGGAGCTCCTTTGTTCGTTCCCACCTTGCGCATGCGGCGCGGTATCAGCGCGTTGGCAGCGTCAGGCGACTTCAACCGCCGATTGTGCGCTGTGCGCGCCCTTGCCCCGTGCGCGCTGCACGCCCGAGACGATCGCCTTGAGCGACGCCGAGATCACGTTGGCGTCGATGCCCACGCCGAACAGCGTCTGGCTTTCGTCGACGCGCAGTTCCAGGTAGGCCACCGACTTGGCATCGGCACCGGCGCCGATGGCGTGCTGGTGGTAGTCCATCACGCGCACCGTGTGGCCGGTGGCCTTGCTCAGCGCCTGCGTGAACGCGTCGATGGGGCCGTTGCCTCGGCCTTCGATGGCGCGGACTTCGCCGTCCCACGGCAGGTCGCCGCGCAGCACCACGGAGGCGCTGGCGCCCTCGCCTTCTTCCTCGATCACGCGGTGCTGCAGCGACTGCGCGGTCTCCACGCCGTACTCGCGCACGAACAGGTCCCAGAGGTCGCTGGCGGTGAGTTCCTTGCCGGCCACGTCCATCACGCGCTGCACGACCTGCATGAACTCCATCTGCAGGCGGCGCGGCATCTCGATGCCGTACTCGCTCTCGAGCAGGTAGGCCATGCCGCCCTTGCCCGACTGGCTGTTGACGCGGATCACGGCCTCGTAGCTGCGGCCCACGTCCTTCGGGTCGATCGGGAGGTAGGGCATGTCCCAGATGTCGCCTTCCTTGCGCGCGGCGAAAGCTTCTTGATCGCGTCCTGGTGCGAGCCCGAGAACGAGGTGTAGACGAGGTCGCCGACATACGGGTGGCGCGGGTGCACGGGAATCTGGTTGCAGTGCTCGACCGTGGCGCGGATCTCGTCGATGTTCGAGAAGTCGAGTTCGGGCGAAACGCCTTGCGTGTAGAGGTTGAGCGCCACGTTCACGAGGTCGAGGTTGCCGGTGCGCTCGCCGTTGCCGAACAGGCAGCCTTCGATGCGCTCGGCGCCGGCCATCAACGCCAGTTCGCCGGCGGCGGTGCCGGTGCCGCGGTCGTTGTGCGGGTGCACGCACAGCACGATCGAATCGCGGCGCGCGAGGTTGCGGTGCATCCACTCGATCATGTCCGCGAAGATGTTGGGCGTCGAATGCTCCACCGTGGTGGGCAGGTTGACGATGCACTTGCGCTGCGGCGTCGGCGCCCAGACCTCGGTCACCGCATCGACCACGCGCTTGGAAAACGCGACGTCGGTGCCCGAGAACATTTCGGGCGAGTACTGGAAGGTCCACTGCGTTGCGGGCTGCTTCGCGGCGAAGTCGTTGAACATGCGCGCATGGGTGCTGGCGAGTTCGACGATCTGGTCTTCGTCCATGCCGAGCACCACGCGGCGCATCACGGGGGCTACGGCGTTGTAGAGGTGCACGATGGCGCGCGGCGCGCCTTGCAAGGCCTCGAAGGTGCGTGCGATGAGGTGGTCGCGTGCCTGCGTCAGCACCTGGATCGTCACGTCGTCGGGAATGCGGTCTTCCTCGATGAGCTTGCGCACGAAGTCGAACTCCACCTGCGACGCCGAGGGAAGCCGACTTCGATTTCCTTGAAGCCGATGGCCACGAGGGTTTCGAACATGCGCATCTTGCGCGCGATGTCCATGGGCTCGACCAGCGCCTGGTTGCCATCACGCAGGTCCGTCGACAGCCAGATGGGCGCCTTGGTCAGCACGGCATCGGGCCAGGTACGGTCCTTGAGGCCGATCGGGGCGAATGCGCGGTATTTGCTTTGAGGTTGCTTGAGCATGTCGATTTCTCTGTGATGGTTGGGAATCAACCAGCAACCCCAAAACAAACGGCCCGTTGCTGGTGCGAACGGGCCGTGGTGAGGGATTAGCGCGTGCGCTACCGTCTCCGCCCGTGAGGGAGAGCTAGTAGGGCCAGCAGCGAAATCTTGGTCATGAGGGTTTCGAATGTAGCACAGCCTTCGCGGGCCTGTGAAGACCCGGTGTACCGCTCAGTTGTGCAATCCCCGCTCGTCGGGCTCTTCGGTCGAGGTGCTGATCACGCTCACCGGCTGGCCCTTGGCCTTGCGCCATCCGTAGACCACGTAGCCGCTCAGGCCGTAAATGACGAACAGGCCGAACAGCACGGTGGGCGGATGGATGTTGATGACCGCGATGCCCAGCGCGATCAGCACGATCGCGGCAAAGGGCACGCTCTTCTTCATCTGGATGTCCTTGAAGCTGTAGAACGGCGCGTTCGTGACCATGGTGAGGCCCGCATACAGCGTGAAGGCGAAGGTGACCCAGGTGATCTGCGTCCACGAGAGGTACAGCACCTCGCCGCCGCGCTTGCCCCATTCGTCCACCAGCCAGATGAAGCCCGCCACGAGTGCCGCTGCGGCCGGCGACGGCAGCCCCTGGAACCAGCGCTTGTCGACCACGCCGGTGTTCACGTTGAAGCGCGCAAGGCGCAGTGCCGCGCAGGCGCAGTACACGAAGGCCGCGATCCAGCCCCAGCGGCCCAGGCCCTTGAGCGACCACTCGTACGCGATGAGCGCCGGCGCGGCGCCGAAAGACACCATGTCGGACAGCGAATCCATCTGCTCGCCGAACGCGCTCTGCGTGTTGGTCATGCGGGCCACGCGCCCGTCGAGGCTGTCCAGGATCATCGCGGCGAACACGCCGAGCGCCGCGAGGTCGAAGCGCGCGTTCATGGCCATCACGACCGAGTAGAAACCGCCGAACAACGCCGCCAGCGTGAACAGGTTCGGCAGGATGTAGATGCCCTTGCGGCGTTTGCGCGGTTGCACCTCGTCGGGAACCGTATCGTCATGCATTGAAATTGCCTCCGTCCCTCGTGGGCACAGCACGTGCAGCTATCCAATCGATAGCATCTTGATCTGTGAGTCGCATGGCCTGCAGTGTAGTTCAGGGCACATCTTCGACCCCTTCAAACAAAAGGGCCACCGCGACGGGTGGCCCTTGGGAAAAGGCGCCGCAGCGCCTTCGAGCGGAAGATCAGTTGCGGGTCTGGTCGACCAGCTTGTTCTTCTTGATCCAGGGCATCATCGCGCGCAGCTTTTCGCCCACGACTTCGATCTGGTGCTCTGCGTTCAGGCGGCGGCGGCTGATGAGGGCCGGCTGGCCCGCGGCGGCTTCGAGCACGAAGCTCTTGGCGTATTCGCCGGTCTGGATGTCGCGCAGCACTTGCTTCATGACCTTCTTGGTCTCGTCGGTCACGATGCGCGGGCCCGTGACGTACTCGCCGTATTCGGCGTTGTTCGAGATCGAGTAGTTCATGTTGGCGATGCCGCCTTCATAGATCAGGTCGACGATCAGCTTCAGCTCGTGCAGGCATTCGAAGTACGCCATTTCGGGCGCGTAGCCGGCTTCCACCAGCGTTTCGAAACCGGCCTTGATCAGCTCGACCGTGCCGCCGCACAGAACCGCTTGTTCGCCGAACAGGTCGGTCTCGGTTTCTTCGCGGAAGTTGGTCTCGATGATGCCGGCCTTGCCGCCGCCGTTGGCGGTGGCGTAGCTCAGCGCGAGGTCACGCGCCTTGCCGGTCTTGTCCTGGTGCACGGCCACGAGGTGGGGCACGCCGCCGCCCTGGGTGTACGTGCTGCGCACGGTGTGGCCCGGGGCCTTGGGAGCGACCATCCACACGTCGAGGTCGGCGCGCGGCTGCACGAAGCCGTAGTGCACGTTGAAGCCGTGCGCGAAGACCAGCGAAGCGCCTTCCTTGATGTGCGGAGCCACGTCGTTCTTGTAGACGTTGGCGATCTGCTCGTCGGGCAGCAGGATCATGACCACGTCGGCCGACTTCACGGCGTCGGCCACTTCGGCGACCTGCAGGCCGGCCTTGCCGACCTTGTCCCACGAAGCGCCGCCCTTGCGCAGGCCGACCACGACCTTGACGCCGCTGTCGTTCAGGTTCTGCGCGTGCGCATGGCCTTGCGAGCCGTAACCGATGATGGCGACCGTCTTGCCCTTGATGAGGCTGAGGTCCGCGTCCTTGTCGTAATAAACCTTCATATGCGTCTTTCCTATTTAATCTCGGGCATCCCCACGGGCGGGGATGCGTTCACTCACAGTGGGCCGGAAGAATTCCGGGCCTTCATTTGCTGATTGATGGACACGAGGTTGTCGTGAATGCGGAACAGCAGGATCAGCAATTCGCTGTAGACGCGAACAATGATCGCGCCGAAAACCAGGACCCCGATGGCAACCAGGATGCGCCCCTGGAACAGTGCCGTGGCGGTCATCGCGAGCACGGCCAGCAGCCCCAGGAAGTACAGGATCCGGATGATGATGGGCGTCACCATCTTGTCGAAGCCCAGCAAGTCTTGCATCACGCTCTCCTCATGTGTCGATGAAACGATGAAACTGAGGGGATCTGCACCCCCTACACGCGCAGGATGCGCTCACCGCGCCCGATGCCGCTGGCACCGGTGCGGACAGTTTCAAGGATAGCGCTACGTTCGATCGCTTCCAGGAAAGCGTCGTTCTTGCCGTGGTCGCCGGTGAGTTCAATGGTGTAGCTCTTGTCGGTCACGTCGATGATGCGGCCGCGGAAAATTTCCGCCATGCGCATCATTTCCTCGCGCTCCTTGCCGACCGCGCGCACCTTCACCATCATGAGCTCGCGCTCGGTGTAGGCACCTTCGGTCAGGTCGACGACCTTGACCACTTCGATCAGGCGATTCAGGTGCTTGGTGATCTGCTCGATCACGTCGTCCGAACCGGTGGTGACGATGGTCATGCGCGAGAGGCTCGGGTCCTCGGTCGGCGCGACGGTCAGCGATTCGATGTTGTAGCCCCGGGCCGAGAACAGGCCCACCACGCGGGAAAGAGCACCCGGCTCGTTTTCCAGCAGCACTGCAATGATGTGTTTCATGTTTGCGTGACTCCTCTTTTCGCCGCCCTCCCCCGCGCACGGTAATGCGCGGGCTCGGCGGGCAATAGATTCGTCAGTAAAGAGTTGAGCGAATGTCCCGAGGATCAGAGATCTTCGGAACCCAACAGCATTTCGGTGATGCCCATGCCGGCCTTCACCATCGGGAACACGTTTTCAGTGGGGTCGGTGCGGAAGTCCATGAACACCGTGCGGTCCTTGAGCTTGCGTGCTTCGCGCAGCGCGGGCTCCACGTCTTGTGGACGCTCGATCAGCATGCCGACGTGGCCGTAGGCCTCGGCGAGCTTCACGAAGTTGGGCAGTGCATCCATGTAGCTGTGGCTGTAGCGGCCGGAGTATTCGATCTCCTGCCACTGGCGCACCATGCCCAGGTAGCGGTTGTTGAGCGAGCAGATCTTGATCGGCGTGTTGTATTGCAGGCAGGTGGAGAGTTCCTGGATGCACATCTGCACCGAGCCTTCGCCGGTGATGGTGAACACTTCCGAATCGGGCTTGGCCAGCTTGATGCCCATGGCGTAGGGAATGCCCACGCCCATGGTGCCCAGGCCGCCCGAGTTGATCCAGCGGCGCGGCTCGTCGAAGCGGTAGTACTGGGCGGCCCACATCTGGTGCTGGCCCACGTCCGACGTGATGTACGCGTCGGCGTCCTTGGTCATGTTCCAGAGGGTTTCGACCACGAACTGCGGCTTGATGACGTCGGTGTTGCCGCGGTCGTACTTGAGGCAGTCGCGCGAGCGCCAGGCCTCGATGGTCTTCCACCAGTCGGACAGCGCGCCGGCGTCGGGCTTGGCGGTGCTCTCGCGGATCATCGAGATCAGCTCGGTGAGCACGTCCTTCACGTCGCCGACGATCGGGATGTCGACCTTCACGCGCTTGGAGATGCTCGACGGGTCGATGTCGATGTGGATGATCTTGCGTTCGTTCTGCGCGAAGTGCTTCGGGTTGCCGATCACGCGGTCGTCGAAGCGCGCGCCCACGGCCAGCAGCACGTCGCAGTTCTGCATCGCGTTGTTGGCTTCGATGGTGCCGTGCATGCCCAGCATGCCCAGGAACTTGCGGTCGCTCGCCGGGTAGGCGCCCAGGCCCATCAGCGTGTTGGTGACCGGGTAGCCGAGCATGTCGACCAGCGTGCGCAGCTCGTTGGTGGCATTGCCCAGCAGCACGCCGCCGCCGGTGTAGATGTAGGGGCGCTTGGCCGCCAGCAGCAACTGCAGCGCCTTGCGGATCTGGCCGCCGTGGCCCTTGCGCACCGGGTTGTACGAGCGCATCTCGACCTTGTCGGGATAGCCGGCGTAGGGCGTCTTCTTGAACGAAACGTCCTTGGGCACGTCCACCACCACGGGGCCGGGACGGCCGCTGCGTGCGATGTGGAAGGCCTTTTTCATCGTCATGGCCAGATCCTTGGGATCCTTGACGAGGAAGTTGTGCTTGACGATGGGGCGGGTGATGCCGACCGTGTCGCATTCCTGGAAGGCGTCCAGGCCGATGGCTGCCGTTGGCACCTGGCCCGAGATGATCACCATCGGGATCGAGTCCATGTACGCGGTGGCAATACCTGTAACAGCATTGGTCAGGCCGGGGCCGGAAGTGACCAGCGCCACGCCGACTTCGCCGGTGGCGCGCGCATAGCCGTCGGCCGCATGGACGGCTGCCTGCTCGTGGCGCACCAGCACGTGCTGGATGGTGTCCTGCTTGTAGAACGCGTCGTAGATGTACAGAACCGCGCCGCCCGGGTAGCCCCAGATGTACTGGACGCCTTCGGCCTGCAGTGCCTTGACCAGCACTTCAGCGCCCATGAGTTCTTGCGTGGGGTGGCCGGCGTTCGAGGACGCAGCAGCCGCGGAGATGATTTCCGCCTTCGAGATTTCCATGATCAACCTTTGTCTATTTCGGGAACGAAATACCTTGGGTGCCCCTTGCCAACCCTTGTGAGGTCGCGCCAGGACTTGAGGCCAAAGCCATGAGCGGACTGATGTTCCGCCGGACCGTGACCCGTTTGCCTTTTGACTTGCAGCTCGGATTATGGCATTTCCCGGCGTTCAGATTCGCTTCAGCTCTTCTGTAAAGCGACAAAGGCATAATCCGCGGCGGTAAACATACGCGATCGCTAGACACCTTTTCCCCACGCGGCGCTCCCTGCGCGCCCCCTCTCGCTTGGCCACTGAACTAGAACTCTCCGACTTCCTGAAAAGCGTCGAACGGCGCGCTTTCAAGCGCTCGGTCTACCACGTGCGGGACGAAGAAGCGGCGCTCGATATCGTGCAGGACAGCATGATGAAGCTCGCGCAGCACTACGGCGACAAGCCGGCGGCCGAGCTGCCGATGCTGTTCCAGCGCATCCTGTCGAACTGCACGCTCGACTGGTTCCGCCGCCAGAAGACCCGCCGGGCCCTGTTCTCGAACCTCAGCGACTTCGATTCGGTCGACGACGACGGCGATTTCGACCTGCTGGAGAACTTCGTCTCGCCGACCGACTCTAGGGAATCGGAGAGCGCCGAAGACACCACCCGCCGCGCCCAGGTCTTCCACGAGATCGAGGAACAGATCGCTGCACTGCCGGGCCGTCAACGCGAGGCTTTCCTGATGCGTTACTGGGAGGAAATGGACGTCGCAGAGACGGCCGCCGCGATGGGCTGCTCCGAAGGCAGCGTCAAAACCCATTGCTCGCGAGCCGTTCACGCTCTGAGCAAGGCGCTCAAGGCCAAGGGAATATCGCTATGAACACTAAGGTTCCAAACTCTTCAACCGCCGCCGAAGACCAGTTCGGCCAGCGTCTCGTTGCCCGCCTCTCGGCCGGCAACAAGGAGCTGCCGCACGACATCGGCGAACGACTCCGCGTGGCCCGCGCCCAGGCCGTGGCCGCGCGCAAGCTGCCGCCGCAATTGCGCACGCGCCCGTGGTGGTCCAGTCGGGCCACACGGCCACGCTGGGCGGCAGCTGGTGGACGCGCATCGGCTCCGTGGTGCCGCTGATCGCGCTCGTGGCCGGCCTCATCACCATCAGCGTGATGCAGGACGACGACCGCGCCAGCGAACTGGCCGAAGTGGATTCCGCGCTCCTGACCGGCGACCTGCCGCCCGCCGCCTACACCGACCCCGGTTTTGCCCAATTCCTGAGGCCGACAGCGCCTCTGACTGAACTTTCCACCGACCGAATGCGACGCCGCTCCTCCTCCAGCGCGAACACGCCTCGCCCGCTGCGCCCGCTCCCGGCGGGCGCAGTCGTTTGGGCGAGCGCGTTTGCAGTCGCAGCCTTCGGCCTGACGGTCGCCGGCGCCCATGCCCAGCCGCACGCCGAAACCGCCGCCAAGTCCGCCGTGGGCAGCGCCGCATCGCCCGGCGCCTCGGCCGCCAGCAGCCCCAAGGCGGTGTCCACCACCAAGCCGCTGTGGAGCGAGCTCACCAGCGGGCAGCAGCAGGCCCTGGCGCCGCTGAGCCCCCACTGGAACTCCCTGAACACCGGGCAAAAGCGCAAATGGCTGGCGCTGTCGCGCAACTTCGCCGAAATGTCGAGCGAAGACAAGGTGACCCTGCACAGCCGCATGATCGAGTGGGCCGCACTGAGCAACCAGCAGCGCACCCAGGCCCGCCTGAACTTCGCCGAGGTCAAGCGCATCCCGGCCGACGAGCGCAAGGCCAAGTGGGAGCAGTACCAGGCCCTGAGCGAAGAAGAAAAGCGCAAGCTCGCCGAACGCGCCCCGACCAAGCCGCGCGGTGCGGCCATCCCGGTGCGCCCGGTCTCCGCCCAGAAGCTGGTGCCGGTGCCCGCCGTCACGCCCGGCGGCCTGCACACGCCAAGAATCCTGCTGACTCCGCCACCCGCCCCGACCTCCGCGCCAGCCACCGTGCTGGTGGCCACGCCGCCCGAGCGCCCGAGCGCGACCACGCCGGCCGTGGCCATCGTGCCCGCGGCACCCTCGCCGGCCAGCGCGTCGTCCCCGCCGGTTCCGGCGGAAGCCCAGGTGCCGGCCCCTTCGGTGACGGCCGACCCGCCCGCTTCCACCGCCCCCTGACCGCAAGGCCTCGATGGTTTCCAGTTCTCCCGAAAGTTCGGGATCCGATCACCCGGCCTCGTCCGACTCTTCCGCCTCTTCCGCAAGCAGCGCCCCCGTCTCGACAGTGCCCGGCCTGTGGCCCCGCATGGCCTGCTGGCTCTACGAAGGCATGCTGCTGTTCGCGGTGGTGTTCGTCTCGGGCTGGCTCTTCAGCACGCTGGGCCAGATGCGCGACGCCATGGATTCGCGGCGCCACCTGTTCCAGGCTTTCCTCTTCATCGTTTTTGGCGTGTACTTCGTCTGGTTCTGGACCAAGGGCCAGACCCTCGCCATGAAAACCTGGAACATCCGCATCGTCGACCTGCACGACCAGCCCGTGAGCCAGCGCCGCGCCCTGGCGCGCTACCTGCTCAGCTGGATCTGGTTCCTGCCGCCGCTGGCCGCCCTGGCGCCCTTCAAGCTCTCGGGCGGTGAATCGGCCGTCCTGATCTTCGGCTGGGTCGCCATCTGGGCCCTGCTCGCACGTTTTCACCCCGACCGCCAGTTCTGGCACGACGCCTGGGCCGGTACGCGGCTCATCACCTCCAAGCCGATGAGCCGCCGATGAGTGCCTTGCCCAATCTTCCCGATCCCGCCGTCAACCCGCAAAAGGCCCGCAAGGGTTTCGAGCGCGTCTGGCATGCCACGCTGATTTCGCTGCACGGCCTGCGCGCCGGCTGGAGCGAGCCCGCCTTCCGCCAGGAAGCCATCATCTCGATCGTGATGATCCCGGCCGCCTTCTGGCTCGGGCGCAGCTGGGTCGAGGTGGCCCTGCTCGCGGGCAGCGCGATCCTCGTGATGATCGTGGAGCTGCTCAACACCGCCGTGGAAGCCGCCATCGACCGCATCGGCCCCGAATGGCACGACCTGTCCAAGCGCGCCAAGGACATGGGCAGCGCGGCCGTGCTGCTGTCGCTCACACTGTGCGGCGGCATCTGGGTCGCCGCGCTGTGGCAACGCTTCCTGTCATGAGAGGGCCTGCCGGCTGCGGCATGATGGCAGGATGAATCCTGAATTTTCGATCTGTGTGTATTGCGGCTCGCGCCCCGGCGAGCGCCCTGAGTTTTCCCAGGCCGCGCAAGCGGTCGGCCAGTGGATCGGCCAGCATGGCGGCCAACTGGTGTACGGCGGTGGCCGCACCGGCCTGATGGGCACGGTGGCCGAGGCCACCCGCCTGGCCGGCGGCCGCGTGGTCGGCATCATCCCCAAGGCGCTGGTCGACAAGGAACTGGCCAACCCGCTGTGCGACGAACTGCACGTGGTCGACACCATGCACGAGCGCAAGGCCATGATGGGCGAGCGCGCCGACGCCTTCGTGGCACTGCCGGGCGGCATCGGCACGTTTGAAGAACTGTTCGAGATCTGGACCTGGCGCCAGCTCGGCTACCACGACAAGCCCATCGGCATCCTCAACACCGCCGGCTACTACGACGGCCTGCTGGGCTTCCTGGCGCACAGCGTGCGCGAGGGCTTCATGGGCGAGTGGCAGATGGACCTGATTTGCACCGGCACCGAAGTGAGCGAACTGCTCACGGCGCTGCGCGCCGAAGTGCCGCTCCACCCGCGCGAGGACAGGCTGTCGGAAAACCTCTGACGCCCGCCTCTAAAAAAGCCCCGGTCTCCGGGGCTTTTTATTTTTCAGACTGCGTTTTCGTTCTCTTCACCCGTACGGATGCGCACGATGCGTTCCACGGCAGTGACGAAAATCTTGCCGTCGCCGATCTTCCCGGTGCGCGCGGAACTGACGATGGCTTCGATGCAGCGCTCCACATCGGCCTCGTTGACGACCACTTCGACCTTCATCTTGGGCAGGAAGTCGACCACGTATTCGGCGCCGCGGTAGAGCTCCGTGTGCCCCTTCTGGCGGCCGAAGCCCTTGACCTCGGTGACGGTCAGGCCGGTGACGCCCACTTCGGCCAAGGCCTCGCGCACGTCCTCGAGCTTGAAGGGTTTGACGATGGCGGTGATCTGCTTCATGGTTTTCGTGCTCCGGCGGTTTCGTTGAATTTGCTGGTGATAGGGTAACGCCAATCCTTGCCGAAGCTTCGATGGGTGACCCGGATGCCTACCGGCGCCTGGCGCCGCTTGTATTCGTTGATCCTGATGAGCCGCGCAACCCGCTCGACCACCGCGCGTTCGTAGCCTGCGGCGATGATCTCGTCGATGCCCTCGTCGTCCTGCATGTAGCGTGCCAGGATGCCGTCGAGGATGTCGTAGGGCGGCAGGCTGTCCTGGTCGGTCTGGTCGGGCCGCAGCTCGGCGCTGGGCGGCCGCGTGATGATGCGCTCGGGAATCGGCTCGGCGCCCGTGCCGTACGGGTCGTGGGCATTGCGCCAGCGCGCCAGCGCGAACACCGTGGTCTTCAGCAGGTCCTTGATGACCGCGAAGCCGCCCGCCATGTCGCCGTAGAGCGTGCAGTAGCCGGTGGCCATCTCGCTTTTGTTGCCGGTGGTCAGCACGATGGCGCCGAACTTGTTCGACAGCCCCATCAGCAGCGTGCCGCGAATGCGCGCCTGGATGTTTTCTTCGGCCGTGTCTTCGGGCCGGCCCTTGAACTCTTCGGCCAGCGCTCCCTTGAAGGACTCGAAGGTGTGCCTGATCGAGATTTCGTCGTAGCGCACGCCCAGCCGCCCGGCCATGTCGCGCGCGTCGATCCAGCTGATGTCGGCCGTGTAGGGCGAAGGCATCATCACCGCGCGCACCTTGTCCTTGCCCAGCGCGTCGACGGCGATGGCCAGCACCAAGGCGGAATCGATGCCGCCCGAGAGCCCCAGGATGCGCCCGGAAAACCGTTCTTGCCGATGTAGTCGCGCACGCCGAGCACCAGCGCGTCCCACAGCTGCGCCTCGGCGTCGCGCGCAGCGGCGATGGCGCCCGGCTCGGCCGCGAAGCCCACGCCGCCTTGCGACGCGCGCTCCAGCTGCGCGAACACCAGCTTTTCCTTGAAGCTCTCGGCCTGCATGGCAACCGCGCCGTCGGCCTGCAGCGCGAACGAGGCGCCGTCGAACACCACCTCGTCCTGCCCGCCCACCAGGTGCGCATAGACCAGCGGCAGCCCCACGGCGCGCGCCCGGTCGGCCATGCGCGCCACGCGTTCGCCTTCCTTGCCCACATGGTAGGGCGAGGCGTTGATCACCGCCAGCACCTCGGCGCCGCCTTCGCGGGCCAGTTCGGCCGGCTGGTCGAACCAGGCGTCCTCGCAGATCAGCAGGCCGACCGAGACGCCGCCCGCCTCGAACACGCAGGTGCCCTGCCCCGGCGTGAAGTAGCGGCGTTCGTCGAACACCTGGTAGTTCGGCAGCTCGCGCTTGGCGTAGGTCTCGAGAATGCGGCCTTCCTTGATGACGCTGGCCGCGTTGTGCCGCAGCTGCACCGCCACCGAGCGGCTGCGCAGGCTGCCGCCGGTGGGATGCCCCACCACCACGACCATGTCTTTGAGGTCGGCCAAAGCGGCGGCAATGCCTTTCACGGCATCATCACAGGCTTCGGTGAAGGCGGGACGTAGGAAGAGGTCTTCCGCCGCGTAGCCGGCAATCGAGAGTTCGGGCGTCAGCAGCAGGCGCGCGCCTTGCGAATAGGCATCGCGCGCGGCATCGACGATCTTTTTCGCGTTGCCGGCGAGGTCGCCCACCACAAAATTGAGTTGCGCGATGGCGAGCTTGAGCGTCATACAAAAGGAAGAAAAAGGCTTGAACGATTATGTCATTCGGGTTCTGTCGTCGCCGTCGGACGTGAGCCCGGACGCATGGAACGCACTGCTTGCCGCGCAGGCCGAGCCCTCGCCTTTCATGCGCCATGAATACCTCTCGGCGCTGCATGAAAGCCGCAGCGCCACGCCCGAAAGCGGATGGATGCCGCAGTTCGTCACGCTGTGGCGCGGCAAGCAGTTGCAGGCCGCGTGCCCGCTCTACATCAAGGACCATTCGTACGGCGAGTACGTCTTCGACTGGGCCTGGGCCAATGCCTATGAGCAACACGGGCTGGCCTACTACCCCAAGGCCGTGGTCGCGGTGCCGTTCACGCCCGTGCCCGGCACCCGGCTGCTGGCACGCGACGCGCAAAGCCGCACATTGCTGGTGCAAGGGCTGGTCGCGCTGTGCAAGCAGGAAGACCTGTCGTCGCTGCACCTGCTGTTCGGCGCCGACCAAGACATTGCCGCCTGCACCGAAGCCGGGCTGATGCTGCGCAACACCGTGCAGTTCCACTGGACCAACGCGCGGTACGCCGACTTCGACGCCTTCCTCGCCAGCCTTGCCCACGACAAGCGCAAGAAGATCCGCCAGGAACGCCGCAAGGTGGCCGATGCCGGCGTGAGCTTTCGCTGGTCGCGCGGCGCCGACATCTCGAAGGCCGACTGGGATTTTTTCTACCGCTGCTACGAGCGCACCTACCGCGAGCACGGCAACCCGCCCTACCTCACGCGCGACTTCTTCCAGCGCATGGCTGACACACTGCCCGAGGCCTGGCTGCTGTTCGTCGCCGAGCGCAACGGCAAGCCCATGGCCACGAGCCTGATCGCGCTGTCGACGCAGCCTGACGAACCGCTGGTGGCCTACGGCCGCTACTGGGGGGCGCTGGAGCGCGTGGATTGCCTGCACTTCGAGGCCTGCTACTACCAGCCGCTGGCCTGGTGCATCGCGCACGGCGCCAAGCGCTTCGAGGGCGGCGCGCAGGGTGAGCACAAGATGGCCCGCGCCCTGATGCCGGTGAAGACCACCAGCGCGCACTGGCTGGCGCACCCGTCGTTCGCCGATGCCGTCGAGCGCTTCCTCGAGCGCGAGGGCGCGGGCATCGAGAACTACATGGACCACCTGGGCGAGCGCAGCCCGTTCAAGACGGCCTGAGGGGCGGCGCGCGCTCCACGCGCCGCGCGCCCTCCTCGCCCGGAAAAATTACTTCTTGTAAGCGGCGATGCCGTCCAGGACTTCCTTCTTGGCGGAGTCGATGCCTTCCCAGCCCAACACCTTGACCCACTTACCGGCTTCCAGGTCCTTGTAGTGCTCGAAGAAGTGGCTGATGGCCTTCAGGCGCATCGGGTTCACGTCGTCGACCGACTTCCAGTGGCTGTAGATCGGCAGCACCTTGTCGGTGGGCACGGCCAGCACCTTGCCGTCGACGCCGGCTTCGTCTTCCATCATCAGGATGCCCAGGGGGCGGCACGGCACCACCACGCCCGGCAGCAGCGGGTACGGGGCGATCACCAGCACGTCGACCGGGTCGCCGTCGCCCGACAGGGTCTGCGGCACGTAGCCGTAGTTCGCGGGGTAGTACATGGCCGTCGTCATGAAGCGGTCGACGAAGATCGCGCCCGACTCCTTGTCGACTTCGTACTTGATCGGGTCGGCATTCATCGGGATTTCGATCACGACGTTGAAGGCATCGGGGACGTTCTTGCCGGGGGAAACTTTGTCGAAGGACATGACGTTTTTCGAGTAGTTGAAAAGTATGAGAAGGATGGGGACAAACCCGGAGTTTACTTTCCGTGTCACCGCACGGTCGCACACGCATCCGTTTTTGCCTGTAAATTGCAACCGTTGGCCAATCGGCTCCGCACCCCAGGTGCTGTGAGCTTCGAGGAAGCAACGCGACGGAAAACATGCCCCCGTACGCGTTGCACGCAGGGTTCATGGTGTCCGTCTCCACTAGTCGCAACGAACGAATGGAGAAGCAAAGCATGATCGGCAACACCCCCCTGATACTGGCAATCGTCTGCGGCCTCGTGGCCGTGGGCTACGGCTTCTGGGCCCGAAGTTGGATCCTCGCCAAGGACCCCGGCAACGCGCGCATGCAGGAGATCGCGGCCGCCATCCAGGCCGGCGCATCGGCCTACCTCGCCAAGCAGTACACGACCATCGCGGTGGTCGGCGTCGTGCTGGCGGTCCTGATCGCCCTCTTCCTCGACCTGACCACCGCCGTCGGCTTCCTGGTGGGCGCGGTGCTCTCGGGCGCTGCGGCTTCATCGGCATGAACGTGTCGGTGCGCGCCAACGTGCGCACCGCGCAGGCGGCCACGCACGGCATCGGCCCGGCGCTGGACGTGGCGTTTCGCGGCGGCGCCATCACCGGCATGCTGGTGGTGGGCCTGGGCCTGCTGGGCGTGTCGGCCTTCTACTGGTTCCTGGCCAGCAAGGTGCCGGCCGCGGGCCAGACCCTCTCGGCCATCCTCAACCCGCTGATCGGCTTTGCCTTCGGCTCGTCGCTGATCTCGATCTTCGCGCGGCTGGGCGGCGGCATCTTCACCAAGGGCGCCGACGTCGGCGCCGACCTGGTGGGAAAGGTCGAGGCCGGCATTCCGGAAGACGACCCGCGCAACCCCGCGGTGATCGCCGACAACGTGGGCGACAACGTCGGCGACTGCGCCGGCATGGCGGCCGACCTGTTCGAGACCTACGCGGTGACGCTGATCGCCACCATGGTGCTCGGCGCGCTGATGGTCACGGCGGCGCCGACCAACGCGGTGCTGTACCCGCTGGCGCTGGGCGGCGTGTCGATCATCGCGTCGATCATCGGCTGCTTCTTCGTCAAGGCCTCGCCGGGCATGACCAACGTGATGCCGGCGCTCTACAAGGGCCTGGCGGTGGCGGGCATCCTGTCGCTGATCGCGTTCTGGTTCGTCACGAGCTGGCTCATTCCCGACAACGCCATTGCCCCCAGCGGCAGCCAGCTGAAGCTGTTCGGCGCCTGCTTCGTGGGCCTGGCGCTCACGGCCGCGCTGGTGTGGGTCACCGAGTACTACACCGGCACGCAGTACAAGCCGGTGCAGCACATCGCGCAAGCCTCGACCACGGGCCACGGCACCAACATCATCGCGGGCCTGGGCGTGTCGATGCGCTCCACGGCGTGGCCGGTGATCTTCGTGTGCATCGCCATCCTGGCGTCGTACTCGCTGGCGGGCCTGTTCGGCATTGCCGTGGCCGCCACCTCCATGCTGAGCATGGCCGGCATCGTGGTGGCGCTCGACGCCTACGGCCCCATCACCGACAACGCCGGCGGCATCGCCGAAATGAGCGAGCTGCCCGACAGCGTGCGCGCCGTCACCGACCCGCTCGACGCGGTCGGCAACACCACCAAGGCCGTGACCAAGGGCTACGCCATCGGCTCGGCCGGCCTCGCGTCGCTGGTGCTCTTTGCCGACTACACCCACAAGCTGGAAAGCTTCGGGCTGGCCATCAGCTTCAACCTGAGCGACCCGATGGTGATCGTCGGCCTGTTCATCGGCGGGCTGATTCCCTACCTGTTCGGCGCCATGGCCATGGAAGCCGTGGGCCGCGCGGCCGGCGCGGTGGTCGAGGAAGTGCGCCGCCAGTTCCGCGACATCCCCGGCATCATGGAAGGCACCGGCAAGCCCGAATACGGCAAGGCCGTGGGCATGCTGACCGGCGCGGCCATCAAGGAAATGATGATCCCGTCGCTGCTGCCGGTGGTGGTGCCGATCGTGGTCGGCCTGCTGCTCGGGCCGAAGGCGCTAGGCGGGCTGCTGATGGGGACCATCGTCACGGGCCTGTTCGTCGCCATCTCGATGTGCACGGGCGGCGGCGCATGGGACAACGCCAAGAAGTACATCGAAGACGGCCACCACGGCGGCAAGGGCTCCGAGGCGCACAAGGCGGCCGTCACCGGCGACACCGTGGGCGACCCCTACAAGGACACCGCCGGCCCGGCCGTGAACCCGCTGATCAAGATCATCAACATCGTGGCGCTGCTCATCGTGCCCCTGGTGGTGAAGTTCCACGCCGGCGATGCGGCAGCGGCCGTGCCGACGAAGATCGAGACACCGCCGGCCGCGATGGCCCCCGCGGCCATGGCCCCGTCGGCGCCCGCCGCCGTGGTGGCCGCCGGCGCCGTCACGGCCGTCGAGACCGCCGCGGTGAAGGTCGAGAACGGCGTGGTCAAGTTCTACTTCGCGAGCGCCAGCGCCGAGGTGGCGCCCAACGCCAAGGAGGCCCTGGCCGACGTCATCAAGGCGGTGCAAAGCGGCAGTACAGTGCTCGTGAGCGGCTACCACGATGCCAGCGGCGACCCGGCCAAGAATGCCGAGCTCGCCAAGCAGCGCGCCATGGCCGTGAGCGATGCGCTCAAGGCGGCAGGCGCGCCCGAGGACAAGATCGAGCTGGCCAAGCCAGAGCAATCGCAAGCCGACGGGCCGCCTTCCGAGGCCCGCCGCGTTGAAGTCAAAGTAAAGTCCTGACATGCCCACACCCGCCCGACTCGAATCGTTCATTGCCGCCGTCGAAGGCGGCGCGCACGCCAAGGCCATCGAAGACTTCTATACCGAAGATGCGACCATGCGCGAGAACCAGGCCGAGCCGAGGCGGGGCCGCAGCACGCTGGTGGCGCAGGAAAGCGCCGTGCTGGAGCGCACCGAGTCGGTGATCTCCAACTGCGTGCGGCCGGTGCTGGTGAACGGCGACCACGTCGCCATCCACTGGATCTTCGAGTTCGCCTTCAAGGGCGGCGCAAAGATGCGCATGGAAGAAATCGCCTGGCAGCGCTGGGAGGGCGAGCGCATCGCCGAAGAACAGTTCTTCTACGACCCCGCGCAGAAGAAGCCGGCCTGAGCTTTTTTCTCGCGCACCGCCCCGCCATGGCGCTGAAGACCTCCTAGCCCCATGCGATACCTGCGCGCCCTGATCGCCGGCACCCTGGCCATTGCGCGGGCCGAGCTGGCGGTCGTGCAGCGCTTTCCGCGCATCCTGCTGGCCATCGTGGCGGTCGGCGTGGTGCCTGCGATCTACGCGCTGATCTACCTCACGAGCGTCTGGGACCCGGCCGGCCACACGGCCGACCTCCCCGCCGCCATCGTGAACCAGGACCGCGGCGTGACCTACATGTCGCACTCGGTCAACGTGGGCGAGCAGCTCACGGGCACCCTGCTCGCCAAGCGCGCCTTCGGCTTTCGCGTGATGACCGACGAGGCCGCGGCGCGCGCCGAAGTGCGGCGCGGCACGCTCGCCTTCGCCTTGCTGATTCCCCAGGACTTCAGCGCCAACGCGGTGCCGGGCACGCAGCGCGGCGCGGGCCAGTTGGTGGTCTACACCTCGGAGGGCAACAACTACAGCTCGGCCGGACTGGCCCGCCGCTTTGCCGGCGAGTTGGGGCACCAGGTCAACGAAATGCTCAACGAGCAGCGCTGGGAACTGGTGCTGAACGCGGCGGCGGGCTCGCAGCAGCGGCTCGAACAGCTCAAGCAGGCCCTGCTGGCCCTGCGCGACGGCAGCCAGGCGCTGGCCACCGGCACCACCCAGTACAGCGCCGCCGCGCAACAGGTGGGCAGCGGCTTCAAGCAGGTCAACGGCGGCATCCGCACCATCCAGTCGAAGCTGCCGGCCGACACCGACCTGCGCGCGCTCAAGAGCGGCGCGCAGCAGCTCGCGGCGGGCCAGCACGAACTCGGCAGCGGCCTGGCCCAGATCGGCGACGGGCTCGACCAGCTCCACGGCGGCGCCGGGCAGCTCGGCGACGGCGCGCGCCGGTTGCAGAAGGAGTCGGCCGACATTCCCTTCGTGGGCGAGCGCATCGCCCGCGGCGCCGGCGAGCTCGCGGGCGGCGCCGACAAGCTGCGCGGCGGCCTCGAGCAGGCGCAGTCCGCCATGGCCAAGGCACAGGACGGCAACCAGAAGCTCGACGCCGGCGCCACGGCGCTCGAAGGCGGCGTGGGCAAGCTCACCGACGGCATGGGCGCGCTGTCCGCCGGCATCCGCACCATGGCCGGCAAGCTGCCCGAAGACCGCAAGCTCGACGAGTTCGTGCAGGGCGGCGCGCAGCTCGCGCAAGGCGCGCAGCGCCTGCTGACCGGCGTGCGCACCATCGAGGCCGCGCTGCCCGCGTCGATCACCCGCATCCAGGGCAGTGCCTCGGGCCTGGCCGATTCGGTCGAGCCCAAGGTCGAGGTGGTGGCGCCCGTGGACAACAACGGCAGCGCCTTCGTGCCCAACATGGTGTCGGTGGCGCTGTGGATCGGCGCGGTGATGGCGGGCTACCTGTTCAACATCCGCATCGTGCTGTCGGAGCACACGCACTACCCGAAGCTGGCGAAGACGCTGGGCAAGATCACCATGCCCGCGCTCATCGTGCTGCTGCAGGTGGCGCTGGTGCTGGCCACGCTGCTCGGCGTGCTGGACGTGCAAGCGCCGCACGTGGCGGCGCTGGCGCTCACGATGGCGCTGGCCTCGCTGGTGTTCCTGGTGGTGCTGTTCGCCATCCTGCATGTGTTCGGCGATTTCGGCCGCATCCTGACCGTGCTGCTGCTCACGCTGCAGCTGTCGGCGGGCGGCGGCGTGCTGCCGGTGGAACTGTCGGCCGGCTTCTTTCGCACGGTGCACAGCTGGCTGCCGTTCAGCTGGGTGGTGCAGGCCTTTCGCGCCGTGATGTTCGGCGCCTTCGACGGCGGCTGGGCGCACGCGTGCGGCGTGGTGGTGCTGTCGGGCGCGGTGGCGGTCGGACTGATGGCGCTCTTCGGCAAATGGAAGGAAGTGCTTCCCGCCGAGTACAAGCCGACGATCCAGGTCTGAGCCCGGCCCGATCAATGCAACACTTTCGATGTAACATAGAATCTGTCGCATGAATGCACCCGCCGTGGCCGACACCGACGACCTCTCCATCGAGGCGCTCGCCACGCGCACCGGCGTCACGGTGCGCAACATCCGGGCCTACACCACCGCCGGGCTGCTGCCGCCGCCCCGGCTGCGCGGGCGCCTCGGCCTCTACGACGACGACCACGCACAGCGCCTGGCGCTGATCCGTGAACTGCGCGAGCAGGGCTTCGGCATCGAGGCGATCCGCCGCATCTTCGGGCGCGCGCCCGCTTCGGTGTGGGGCGACCTGGTGGCGGTTGCACGATCGATGTCGGGCAGCCTGTTCGCCTCGGAAACGCCCGTGGTCGTGCCCGCCAAAGCCATCGCCGCCAAGTGGAAGGGCCAGATGACGCCCGCCCTGCTCGCCCGCGCCACCAAGGCCGGCCTGATGCGCGAGCTGCCCGACGGCCAGGTGCAGATGCTGAGCCCCGCGCTCGGGCAGGTGGCCGAAGAGCTCGCCGCGCTGGGCCTGCCGCTGGAGCAGGTGATCGGCATGCAGGAAACCATGGCCCGCACCCTGCGCACCGTGGCGCGCCACTGGTTGCGCACGCTGGCCGACAGCCTGCTGGCCGGCGATGCCATCGACGCCGAACGCACGGCCCAACTCCTCGAGAAGGCGCGCCCGCTCGCCACCGGCGCGGTGCAGGCCGCGTTCCCCGTGATCCTGCAGCAGGAGCTCGACACCCTGCTGCGCAAGGCCGCCTGAACCGATGACAAGCCCTCGCCCCGCCCTTCGCTCTTCCCTGTTCTTGTTGCCGGCGCTGCTGGTGCTGGGCACCCCTGCCTTCGCGCAAGCACAAGCGCAGGCCCGCAGCGACGGCCCCCTGTCGCTGAGCTTCGACGCGGCCCGCGCCCGCATGGTCGATCGCTCCGACAAGCTGGCCGCCGCCCGCGCGGCCGTCGACGCGAAAGAACTGCAGAGCCAGGGCCTCAAGGGCCTGGGCGGCCCGACCGTCAGCATCTCGGGGCTGGCCTATGCCTACAACGCGAACCTGAACCTCGACCTCGATCCGCTCAACCAGAAGCTCGGCCAACTCGGCTCGGCCCTGCCGTCGTCGATCCAGAGCGTGATCTCCCGCGTGCCGATTCCGCAGCTGCCCAACAGCTACACGCTCAACCGGCACGACACCGGCGCCAACACCTCGATCTCGGCCGTGTGGCCGCTCTACGTCGGCGGCGCGACCGATGCGGTGCGCGGCTTCGTGTCGGCGCAACGCGCGAGGCGCAGGCCGACGCCGAACAGGCCGGCCACGAGGTCGACACGCTGCTGGTGCAGCGCTACTTCGGCGCCCAGCTCGCGCAGCGCGCGGCCACGCTGCGCGCGCAGGCCGAGCGCACCATCGCCCAACACGACGCGGCCGCGCAGAAGATGCTCGCGGCCGGCGTCATTTCGCGCGTCGAGCGGCTGCAGGCCGGCGCCGCCTACGAAGAAGCCCGACGCAACGCCCGCAAGGCCGAGGACGACGCGGCGCTGGCCGCCATCGCGCTCGCCCGCACCGTGCGCGCCGAAGGCAGCGTGGCGCCGCAAACGCCGCTGTTCCTCATCAGCACACCGGTCGAGCCGCTGGGCTACTTCATCGATTCGGCGCTCACGCGGCACCCGGGCCTGGGCAAGGTCGCGGCCAAGAAATCGCAGGCCGAGCAGCTGCACGAAGGCGAAGAGGCACTGCGCCGTCCGCAGGTCATTGCCTTCGGCACGCGCGAGATCAAGAGCGGCAACGCCGACTGGGTGGCCGGCATCGGCGTGCGCTGGACGCTGTACGACTCGATCGACCGCGACGCCCTTTCCGCCTCCTCGCTCAAGCAGGTCGAGCAGGCCGAGCGCACCGACGCGCAGGCGCGCAGCGACATCTCGCTGCTGGTCGAACGCAACTGGCGCGCGCTGGAGAACGCGCGGCGCCAGTACTTCGAGATGAAGGTCTCCATCGAGCTGGCGCAAGAGGTCGTCAAGCTGCGCACCTCGGGGCTGCGCGAAGGCACGAGCACCACGCTCGACCTGATCGACGCCGAGACCAACCAGGCCAAGGTGCTGACCGACGCGCGCAAGCCGCCAACGACTACGTGCAGGCGCTTGCGCAACTGCTCGAAAGCGCGGGCCTTTCCGACAGGTTTTCCGACTACATCGCACGTGCCGACGTGAAGGTGAATTGATGATGAGTGCCAAGACCCGAAAACTGATCGCCATACTCGCCGCCCTGCTCGTGCTGGCGGTGCTCGTCTGGGGTTTCTGGCGCGCGTCGCAGCCTGCGCCCGAGGTGTTCCAGGGGCAGATGGAGGCGCGCGAGACCGACGTCGCCGGCAAGGTCACGGCGCGCATCGCCGAAGTGGCGGTGAAGGAAGGCGACCGCATCCAGGCCGGCGCCGTGCTGGTGCGCATGGACAGCCCCGAGGTGCGCGCCAAGCTCGCGCAGGCCACCGCCGCCGAGCAAGCCGCGCAGGCCGTGGCCGAGAAGGCGCAGAACGGCGCGCGTCCGCAAGAAGTCGAGATGGCGCGCATGCAGTGGCAGCGCGCCGAAACCGCCGCGCAACTGGCGCAGACCTCGTTCCGCCGCGTCGACGGACTGGCGCGCGAAGGCCTGGTGGCCGACCAGAAGCGCGACGAGGCCGAAGCCAACTGGAAGGCCTCGCGCGACGCCGCCATCGCGGCCAAGGCGCAGTACGACATGGCACGCAGCGCGCCCGCCCCGAGGACAAGGCCGCCGCCAGCGCACAAGCGCGCCAGGTTGCCGGCGTGGTGGCCGAAGCCGAAGCCGCCAAGGCCGAGACCGAACTGCGCAGCCCGGTCGGCGGCGAGGTGGCCAAGGTGCTGGCCAAGGTCGGCGAGCTGTCGCCGCAGGGCGTGGCGGTCGCCACCGTGGTCGACCTGAACGACCAATGGGTGGTGCTCAACGTGCGCGAAGACCGGCTCGCCCGCTTCGCGCTCGGCAACGAATTCGACGCCCGCCTGCCCGCGCTGCCCGAGGGCAAGCGCACGGCCCGCTTCAAGGTCTACTACAGCGCCGTGCTGCCCGACTTCGCGACGTGGCGCGCCACCCGCGGCGGCGCCGGCTTCGACGTGCGCACCTTCGAGGTCCGCGCGCGTCCGCTCCAGCCCATCGACGGCGCGCGGCCCGGCATGAGCGTGCTGGTCGACTGAGCCCGCGCGGGACGAATCACCCGATGCGCCTCCGGGGCTTTTCCGCAGCCAGCGCACGGCGCGAGTTCGCGCTGCTGCGCACGCGCCCGTGGGACCTGGCTATGGTCTCGTGGGTGCCGATGCTCGCGGTGCTGCTGATCTGGTGGATTTTTCGGCCGGCCTGCCCGAGCGACTGCCCATCGGCGTGCTCGACCAGGACCACTCCTCTCTTTCTCGCCTGCTCGTGCGCTTTCTCGATGCCACGCCGGGCCTGCGCGTGGTGCAGCAGTACAGCGACGAAGGCGAGATGGCGCGCGCGCTGACCAGCGGCGCGGTCGATGCCGCCGTGCAGTTGCCGCGCGACCTGAGCCGCGACGTGAAGCAAGGGCGCGTCGGCCAGGTCGTGCTGCTGCACAACGCGCAGCTGGGCACGCATTCGAGCCTGATCCAGCGCGACGTGCGCACGGCCGTGGCCACGGTGTCGGCCGGGGTCGAGCTCACGGTGCGCAACAAGCGCGGCGAGTCGATGCGGGCCGCGCGCGTGAGCATGGAGCCGATCAAGGCGAGCATGGTCGCGCTGTTCAACACCTCGACCGACTACGAGCAGTTCCTCGGCGCGGCGCTGATTCCGGCGCTGCTGCACATCCTCGCGATGACGGCTGGCGCATGGGCCGTGGGCCGCGAACTGCGCGACCGCAGCATCGGCGAATGGCTGGGCGCCGCGCCGCGCTGGCACGAGGCACTGGCCGCGCTGGCGGGCAAGCTCGCGCTGCCGTTCGCGAGCCTTTCCGTCGTCGCGGTCGCGGCCATGGTGTGGATCACGGCAGGACGCGGCTGGCATCCGGTCGGCTCGCTCGGCTGGACGCTGTTCGCGCTGGTGGTGTTCCTGGCGCTGTCGATCGCGCTCGGCGCCTTCGTGGCCGGCCTCACGCGCTCGCTGCGCACCGCGCTGTCGGCCACGGGCTTCATCACCGCGCCGGCGTTCGCGTTCGGCGGCGTGGGTTTTCCGCTGGTCGCGATGCCGTTCTTCGCGCGCATGTGGGCCAACCTGCTGCCCTACACGCACTACATCCGCGTGCAGATGGAGCAGTTGCAGATGGGCGCGCCGGTGCTCTATTCGGTGGCCACGCCGCTGTGGATGGTGCTGGGCACCGCCGTGCTGCTTGCCGCGTCGGCCGCCGCGCTGGTGCGCACGGCCCGGGCACCCGACACCTGGGGTGGACGCTGATGACGACCGACGAACGCACCCACCTGGGCGCCGCGTGGCGCGACACCGCCCTCGCCGTGCTGCGCGACAAGGGCGTGCTGCTGATCATGCTGCTCGCGCCCATCATCTACGGCTTCTTCTATCCGTGGCCCTACGGCACGCAGGCCGTCACGCGCGTGCCGGTGGCGCTGGTCGACCAGGACCACAGCGCGCTGTCGCGGCAGATCGCGCGCTTCGCGATGGCCAATCCGCGGCTCGACGTGCGCATGGTCACGGCCGACGTGCACGAGGCGCAGCAGGCGCTCTGGCGCGGCGAGATCGAGGGCTACGCGTTGCTGCCGGCCGACCTCAAGCGCGACGTGCTGCGCGGCACGTCGGCGGTCGTCACCATCGAGGGCAACGGGGCCTATGCACTGCTGAACAAGGCGGTGCTGTACGGCTTCTCGGAAGCTGTCGGCACGGTCTCGGCGGGTGTGGAAATCCGCAAGCTGCAGGCCAGCGGCCAGAGCGCGGTGCAGGCCGCGCGCAGCCGCAGCCCGCTCAACACGCAGCTGGTCGCGCTGTTCAACCCGACCGAGGGCTACGGCAGCTACGTGGTGCCGGCGGTGGCCTTGCTGATCCTGCAGCAGACGCTGCTGATGGGCGTGGCGATGCTGGCCGGCACCTGGGCCGAGGCCGGGCGGTTGCGGGCCTCCATGGGCGCATGGCTCGGCCGGCTGGGGGCGCTCTCGGGCTTCGGCGTCCTAAGCGGGATGTTCTATTTCGGGTGGGTGTTCTTCCTGCAGGACTATCCGCGCGGCGGCAATCCGTGGGGGGCGCTCTTGCTGCTGGTGTTCTACGTGCCCGCCATCTGCACGCTGGGCCTGCTGCTGGGCTGCTGGTTCCGCGACCGCGAGCGGGCCTTGCAGGTGCTGCTGTTCACCGCCCTGCCCATGGCTTTTCTGTCGGGGTTCTCGTGGCCCGTGGAAGCCCTGCCGGGGCCGCTGCAGGCGCTGCGCTGGGTGTTCCCGAGCACGTCGGGCATCCAGGCCTCGCTGCGCCTGAACCAGATGGGCGCGCCGCTGCATGACGTGCTGCCCCATCTGGCCGTCCTGCTGGCGTTGACGATCGCGGGGCTGCTGGCCCTGTGGGCAATGGCCACCCCGCGCGACCCGGAAGCCCGGCGCACCCGGGCTTAGCGCAGGCTTTCGGCCGCCACGGCGCGCACCAGCCGCGTCGAGGGCACCACCAGTTCGCGCAGGTCGCCCGCGCGGTCCTGCTCGATGGCTTGCAGCACCAGCTCGTTGATGCCGCCGACCACCATCATCGCCATCTCGCTCGTGAGGTGGGCCGCGGGTTCGTCGGCACTGCCGGCACTGTTGATGGCGACCTGGATGAAGTTGGCGATCTCGTCGTTCACGCGGCGCCGCACCACCAGCCCCGGCATGCCCAGCCCGAGGATCTCGACGAAGAGCGTGCGCAGCAGCACCGGGTCTTGGGCGAGGTAATCGAAATATGCGGTCATGGCCTGCTCGACCTGCGCGTGCCAGGGCTGCACCGGGTCGAAGGCCTCGCTCACCGCCTGCAGGGCGAGCCGGCTCGCGGTTTCGTACAGCGCGATCAGGCACTCGGTCTTGGTGCTGAAGTGCTCGTAGAAGGTGCGGCGCGACACGGCCGCCTCGCGCACGATGTCCGCGATGGTCGTCTCGGCGTAGCCCTTGGCCGCCACGGCCTGCGCCATGCCCTGGAGCAGGCGGTTGTAGTGCTCGCTCGCCGGGCCGTCGGAAGACTTCGGCGTGACTGCTTTTTCGATGGTTTCGGTCATGGATGGCACATTTTCCTACGTCTTGGTACTTGACAGTACCAAACGACAATTGCACCATGGCGGCATGCGGTACGAACTTGTACCAACATTCCCTCCCACGAACTCCGTGCTTTTTTCGAGGCTTGATTTCATGACTGAACTCGTTGTCCGCCGCCTGCTGATCGACCTGCAACCGCCGTTTGCCCGCGACTGGTGTGGCGGCGACGCATTCTCGACCGCTTTCTTCAACGCCCTGTCGATGAGTTTTCCCTTCGGCGAGCAATTCTTCATCGACGCCGTGCGCGACGCCATGGCCACGCTGCCGCCCGAAGCGCAGGAGCAGTACCGCGCCGACGTGCGCGGCTTCATCGGCCAGGAGGCGACGCACCGGCGCATTCACTCGCTGTTCAACGCCCACCTCGAGAACCAGGGCCTGGTCGACGGCTGGACCACGCGCGCCAGCAAGCGCCTGACCCTCATGGAAGAAGCCGACCCGCGCCATGCGCTGGCCGTCACGGCCGCCACCGAACACTTCACCGCCATGTTCGCCGAATGGCTGCTGGCCCACCCTGCCATCCTCGACGGCGCCGAGCCCCGCCTGCGCACCATGTGGCTGTGGCACAGCGCCGAGGAGCTGGAGCACAAGAGCGTTGCCTTCGACATCTACAAGGCCGCGGGCGGGTCACACGAATGGCGCACGCGCTGGTTCCGCCGCGTGACGCTGATGTTCCTGGGCGACCTGATGCACCAGACCCTCGACAACCTGCGCCACGAAAAGCAGTTGTGGAAATGGTCGACCTGGAAGAGCGCGGCGCGCGTGCTGCTGAGCCGCAACGGCCTGCTGCGCGGCAATGTCGCCGGCTGGCGCAGCTACCTGCGCGCGGACTTCCATCCGACGCAGCAGGACAGCACGTTGTCGCAGCGCTGGCTGGCCGACAACCGCGCGCAGTACTCGCCCGTGGGCGCGGCCCCCGGCGCGCTGCCGCCAACTGAAAAATCAAAAGAAGGTGGTGGCGCGGTGCGTGCCGCCGGCGCCACCTTGCTGGTGCTCGGGGCGCATCGTCAATTCGTGCAGCGTGTCGAAGTCCGACGGGGCGTCGGGCACGCGCATCACCACTTCCAGCTCGTGCATCGAGGTGACCCAGCGACCGGCCGGCGACTCGGCCGGCTCGTCGTTGGCGAACACGCCGTCGCGGATGTAGAGCGTTTCGCCTTCGGGACGCTCGGCGTGCAGCTCGATCAGGCGGGCAATCGAGAAGTTGTACGTCACGAGCTTCTCGCGCGTCTTGCGGTCCTTGCCGCCGCAGTTGAAGGAGCCCTCGGCCGCGATGACGATGCAGGAGCCGTCCACGCCCCCGTCCATGTCGATCTCGTTGCCCGAGCGCCAGATGGCGTTGGGCAGGCGCACGCGCACCTTGTCGATGACGAGGTCGCGCTGCTTGTTGAGGCTGCTCAGGGGTGGCACCAGCGAACGCAACTGGCGCAGGCGTTCCGCGAAGTTGTCGTCCATCAGGAATTCGACGTGGTGCGTGGCGCTGCCCGACGAGCGCTTGACCACCTGCATGACAACGTGACGCGGCTTAGCCATGGCTGAACCCCTTTGCGAGCGTTGAAATCCACGCCCGGCAAGGGGCGTCAATGGCTAGGCTGCAATTCATTGAGTCGACTGAAATTAGAACTTTTGAATAAATGCAATTACATGCATTATTTGTTTCTAACTGTATATCCAAATCGAGTCATTGGGGAGTCAATCCGTGACTTATGCACGTGGAAATGTCTCCAAAACGTCTCTCCGCTATGGTAGCGAAGAGACTGCTTCAGGGTTATTCCAGCGCTTCGTCGAGCGCCTTGCACGAAGGCGCGCAGACCGTTTGCGACTTGCCCAGCACCTGGCGCGTGCGCAGCTGCGAGCGCACGCGGTGCTTGCCGCACATGAAGCAGGACATGGTCGCCCCGCTGAACGACGCCGAGGCGCGGAACGGGGAGCCCGGCGTCTTCGATTTGTAGCGCAGGCCGTCCGCCACCACCGCCGTCTTTACTTCACCCTTCGCCATGCGTCTTGTCCTTTGTGTTCGGTTGAGCACCGCGCATGGCGCGGGCAATGGCTTCACGGGCACTGACTTCGGCCGAGAGAGAAGCGTCGAGCGCCGACCGGCAGAGGCCGGCGTGCTGATAGTTGAGATTTTCGTACACCTCGGCCGCGGCCGGATAAGCATCGAGCAGCCGGCCCAGTTCGGCCCCCTGCTCGACGTCCTCGAACTCGTGGACAAGGTGCTCGACCACCGAGCGGTACTGCGCGGCGCCGACGGGCACGCGGCTGTGCTCGAGCTTTTCCAGCAGTTGAGCCAGCACCTGGGTCACTGCCAGATCGGTCTTGGGAGACGGATTGCGGGTCGTGTTCATGGTTTGCATCTGGGGGCAGCATACGCCTATGCAAGTGGCTGCTCGTACAGGGATGTCTCCCCTTGCCCGACCTTCCCGGCCTCCCCCGCCTTCTGGGCCGCCTGCATGCGCTGGAGCAGGCTGTGCAGCATTTCGGTCGAAAGCCCATGGATCACCAGCCGGTGCCCCGCCCGCAGGGTCGACAGGGGCACCAGCGGGTGCTTGTTGTTGACCAGGATCAGGTGCTCGGGCGCCGCGAGGATGGTCGCCGTGTAGATGCCGATGGTTTCGTCCAGTTGCAAGGAGTTGGCCGCGCGCCAGAAATCGTTGTCCGTGAGCATCAGCTGGTACAGCGGCGTGAACAGCTCGATGGCGCTTTGCAGGTCGAGAAAATTGAGCTTTCCCTGGGGCATGTCCTCCAGCCGCAGCGCCGGCTCCTTGATCATCGAGAAATCGACCTGCTCCGCCTTGCACAGCGCCAGCCCCTTGTCGCGCAGCGCCGTGTTCAGGCGGATCACGAAGTTGAACAGGTTCAGGTCGTGCTTGAGGAACATCTCGTCCTTCAGCGCGTCGATGTCGGCCGGCTCCAGCGGGTTGGTGCCCACGGGCGCCGGCGAATTGCGCCCGATGAAGGCCAGCACCTGCGAGCCCAGGTGAAAGTGCCGCAGGATCAGCCAGTTGGCCTCGGGCGAGACAAAGCGCTTGAGCCCCCACGCCAGGAACCGGTGCAGCAGCATCGAGTGCGACCAGTTGCGCGGCACGAACACCTTCACGATCTGGATCAGGATGATCGTCAGCCGCGCCAGCGGACGCAGGAAAGGCAGCAGGTACTGCCGCGAGCCCGAGCTCGAATCGGCCAGCCACGCCGCCTTCACGTTGTCGGGCAGCGGCGTGCTCTGGTCGAGGTACAGCGCCAGCCAGGGGCTGGGGTCGCGTTCGTCGTGTGCCTGGGTCAGGAAATCAGGGGTTCGATCCATGGGGCATGCGCTCGGTGATGTGCTGGAACTGCATCAGGTACAGCGCGGCCGTGTGGCGCGCCGTGTCGGTGATCTGGCGGGCGGCGCGGGCCTGCCCTTCGACGGCCATCACCATTTCGACGGCGGTGAGCCAGCGGCTCAGGTGGTGCTCGTCGTTGTGGCCGTGGTATTCGAGGAAGCGGAAGGCATCGGGCGGCAACTTCAGGCTGGCCTTGAGCAGCGGCAGCAGCGCCGGCACGATGCGCTGGCCCGTGCCCTCGATGATGTAGATCGCCCCCAGCAACCCGATCGGGTCGCGCGTAGCGGCCAGGCCGTGCAGGTACGCGTTGAGCGCCTCGCCGCCGGGGTTGCGGCGCAACTCGTCGATCGTCTCGACCGTGCCACCGGCCTTGCGGTAGTCGCTGAAGAGAATGTTGAAGTCGTTCTGCTCCTCGCCCGCGTGCACGCCGATCAGCGAGGCCAGCATCTGGTACGGCTCGCTGAGCGAGGCCGCGCCTTCGCGCATCCACAGGCTGCCTTCGCGCACCTGCGGCACCCACTGCTCCATCCAGTTCAGGTAGTCGGGCACGGCAAAGCGGCGCTCGCGGATCTGGCGGACCAGTGGTGTGCGCCAGACGCGCGAGCGGTAGTCGTGCCAGATGGCGGCCAGCTCGGTCAGCAAGGCGCCCAGGCCCTCGGGCGCGGCGGCCGGGTCGTGCGGCGGCGCGATGACGAGGTCGTCTTCCGGCACTGCGGCCGCGCGCGGCGCCACGGCCACCGGCGCGGCTTCCACCGCCTCGACTTCGAGCAGCATGTAGGCCGCCATGAAGCGCCCCGACTCGGGCACGTAGCAGAAGATCTGCTCGCCGGGCTTGAGCGTCCTGGTGTGCAGGAACTCGGCCAGCATCACGAGGATCGACGCGGCGCCCGTGTTGCCGCGCCATGCGAGGTTGCTCCACCAGCGCTCGCGCGGAATCGACAGGTCGGCCTTGGCCATCAGGTCTTCCACCACCGAAATGAATTTTTCCGACGAGTAGTGGCACAGGAAGTGATCGACCCGCTTCGGGTCGACCCAGCCGTCGCGCACCAGCCCCGCGTATTCGTGGATGCCGATGTCGAACAGGTGCGGCAGCAGGCGGATGTCCTGCCGCAGCGACAGTGCGCCCGCGGCTTCGGCCTCGGCCCACGAGCCGAAGTCGAGGTGGCCGCGCGCGCGGTCTTCGGTCAGGCCGAGCTGCATGCACACCGGGTAGTCGCCCGAGAAGGCGCGCTGGTGCACCCACTTCAGCTTCAGGCGCAACCCCGGCGCGCCCGCCAGCGCGGGCGTGCCGTCGGACAGCAGCAAGGCGCCCGCGCCATCGGACAGCATCCAGCGCAGGAAGTGCGAGTCGAAGTCGGTTTCGTAGCCGCGCGCGGCAAAGCGCGAACGCTTGAAAAGGCGCGACGGCATTTCGCTGGCCACCGCCACCGCCGAGCGGTGCGCGCCCAGCTCGATGCCCTGCGCCGCCGTCTGGATGGCCGACACGCCCGCCGCGCAGATGCCGTGCACCGAGTGCGTTTCCATCGGCTGCGCCGCCAGCTCGCCCTGGATCATGTTGGCAAAGCCGGGCATCAGCGTGTCGCCGCCCGACGATCCGCTGGCCAGCAGCGACACGCGCGAAAGATCCGCCCCGCCACGCCGCAGGCAGTCGCGAATCGCGCCGGCTGCCAGCTGTGCATTCGTGTGCTGCGTCATGCCCTCCGCGTCGATCGCGTAGTGCCGCGTGAGGATGCCGTTCTCCGCCAGGATGCGCCGCTTGATGCGCTCCGACATGCGGTTGAGCGGCGCGATGTACGCGTCCATGCGGTCGTTGGGAATGGGCTCGCCCGGCATGAAGTAGCCGGCGCTCTCAAGGTAGACGCGTTGGAATGAAACGGGCATGGGTTCAGGTGATGGATGAATCGGGAGGCATCAGCGAGCGGCTGCGAAAACGCGGCCACACGGTCCCCAGCACAAAGACGCGCACCATGTAGGGAACCAGTCCGCCCTCGTTGAGCGCCGGATCGACCCGCGCGCGATAACGCGTGCGATGCAGATGCGTGAGCTCGGACCAATGGGCATGCGGGTTCTCGTGGTGTGCGGTGTGCAGGCCGATGTTGAACAGCAAAGGGTTCACCAGCCCCTCGAAATTGCGGGCGTAGTTCAGCCGGCTACCCGGGGTATCGCGCGGCGCTCCCGCGTGCGCCGTCTTGCGGCCGTCGGCATGCGCATGCTGCAGGTAGTTGGTCGCCAGCAGCCAGTGCAGGCCGTGCAGCTGCGGCACGATCACGAAGACCAGCGCCTTGCGCCAGTCGAGCGCCAGCAGCACCGCCCAACTGGCCAGCCACAGCGCGTACTGCGCCATGCAATAGCGCCATGCGCCGCGCCGATGCCGCCTCAGCCTCGCGAGCCACCCGAAGAACACCGGCATCAGCACCCACACCGCCTGGAACGGATGCAGCAGGTAGCCCCACAGGTGGTTGGTGTCGCCGCCGAAGCGGTAGGTGCGCGCTACGTCCTTCGGGCCGTGCCGGTGGCGGTGGTGGTTGGCCACATGCGCGGGCCAGAACACGAAGGTCGGGTGGCCCTGCAGCAGCGTGATCCAGAAATCGGTCAGCCGGTTCATGCGCCGCCCGCGCCACATGCGCAGGTGCACGTGGTTGTGGTGGATCACGCCGATGCCCAGCGTAAGGAACAGCATCAGCGCATACAGCAGCACGTTGAAGCCATGCGCCCACTGCCACGCCGCGAGCGCGGGCAGCGCGACGAGGTAGGCCAGGCTCTGCCAGTCCCGCCAGTGGCGCAGCCTCGGCACGCGATGATGGCGGCGCGCGTCAGGCCGTGGTCGCGCCATGCTTCTTGCGAAAGGCCTGGAAAAGCGGTTCGGCCGCATCGGCCGCGATGCGCGTCCTGAACAACCGGTCCATGAAGGTGAACTGGAACCCGTAGTTGCCGTTGTGCACCGCGTGGTGCAGGTGGTGCCGCCGGCTCGCCGCGAACCAGTGGCTGTACGACACGCCCGTGAAGAAGTCGTAGTTCGAATGCCCGACGCAGTTGAAGAACAGGCTGAACACCGGCACCGCCGCGAGCGCCCAGAAGCTGAAGTCGTGCACCACCATCGGCAGCAGGATCACGTTGCCGAGCATCAGCGCCTCGATCGGGTGAAAGCTGTAGGTGGCCCACGGCGTGGTCACGAACGAGCGGTGATGCGGCCCGTGAAAACGCCGCAGCCAGCGCGTGTGCAGCAGCCTGTGGTTGATCCAGAAATGCACGTCGTTCCAGACCGCGAGCGCGAGGATCTCGAGCGCAATCTGCCGCCATCCCGCGTCGCCGTCGAGCCGCGCCCAGCCCAGTTGCAGCAAGCCCCACGGAAACACCATGCCCAGCCCGAAGATCAGCACCGACACGCACGACTGCCCCAGCTCGCGCCGCAGTTGGCCCGGCTGCAACGGCCGCGGATCGAGCACGCGCCCGATACCCAGCGCGGGCAGCACCCGCTTCGTCAGCAGCCATGTCAGCCCGCCGAAACCGAAGTAGATGCCGCCGAAAAAAAGCACGCCCCACAGCATGACCTGCGGGGCGGACAACGAAGTAAAAGTCTGTGCCATTCCCCCGAGGCTACAACAGCATCTCGGGAACGATCGGCGCAATGAGCATGTTGTAGAAGCGCTGGAAGAAGCTCGACTCGGGCTCGGCGGTCAGGATCACCTCTTTCTCGCCGTCGTTGGTGAGCCATTGCAGCGTGCCGGTGCCCTTGGCGAGCCTCAACCGATAGGAGTTCTGCAGCTTGCTGATGTTGATGATGCGCAGCATTTCGCGCGCGAGCTGCGGGCTGTCGACCACCAGCCCCATCTCGGTGTTCTGGCTGGCCGAGCGCGGGTCGAGGTTCATCGAGCCGATGAAGATGCGCGTCTTGTCGATGGCCGCCGTCTTGGCGTGCAGCCGGCCGAGCGACTTGCCGAACATGCCGAAGCGCTCGCCCGCGGTGGTGCGCTGCGGGCTCAGCTCGTACAGGTCGGCGCCGCCTTGCAGCAGCCGCTCGCGGTAGCGCGCGTAGCCGGTGTGCACCAGCGGCTCGTCGTTGGCGGCCAGCGAATTGGTCAGCAGCGTGACCTTGATCTTGCGCTTGGCCAGCTCGTCGAAAGCGGCCATGCCGCGCTCGCCCGGCACGAGGTACGGCGAGGTCAGGTCGACCTCGCTCTTGGCGTCGAGCAGCAGCGCCCAGACCTTCATGGTCACGCTGGTGGAAATGGCCTCGTCGGCGGTCATGGTCGCGGGCTTGGTGGGCGGGTCGGCAATGGCGCGGGCCTCGCCCCACAAGAGGCCCATGCGCCCGCCGTCGAGCTCTTCGGCGATGGGGCCGTAGCCCAGGATGTCCGAAGGCGGCAGCACGATCTTCGGCGGGGGCGCGGCCATGCCCACCCAGTCGTCGAAGTCGGCGGTGTTCGGGGTGCGGCCGCGCTCGCCTGTCACGATGTCGGCAATGGGCCAGACCTGCACGCTGTTCCAGTAGGCGTCGAAGATCGACTCGAGCTGCGGCACCACCTTGCCGATCACCAGCGCGTCCATGTCGATGAAGTTCTGCGCCTCGCTCAGCACGAAATACTCTTCGGCGATGTTGCGCCCGCCCACCACCGCCATCACGCCGTCGGCAATGAAGAGCTTGTTGTGCATGCGGTGGTTGAGCCGCGCGATCTCGAACGGCGACGCCGCGAAGCGCGACAGGAAGCCGTTGCGCCCGCAGCAGAACGGGTTGAACAGCCGCACCTCGACGTTCGGCGTTTCGGACAGCGCCAGCAGCAGTTGCTGGCTCTTGACCGTGTACAGGTCGTCCACCAGCACCCGCACCTTCACGCCGCGCGCGGCCGCTTCGCGCAGGGTGCGCAGCAGCAGGCGGCCGACGGCGTCGTTCTCGAGCTGGTAGTACTGCACCACCAGCGAGCGCTGGGCCCGCTGGGCGAGCTGGATGCGTGCGTCGAGCGAGTACACGCCCAGCGGCATCAGCCGGAAGCCCGAATGCTCGCCCGGCGGCGTGGAGGCGGCCGCAATCCTGGCCAGCGTGGTGGAGGGGTCGGCCGCCGCCGAGTTTTCGGCGGGCCGTTCGCGCGCCGCGGGCAGCGAACCGCAGGCGCCGAGCGCCGCGATCAGGAAGCCTGCGAGCGCGATGCGCAAAGGTAAAAGCCAGGCGTTCATGAAAAGTACTTCCGTTGCTTCAATGGGTCGGTCCCTGTCTTCTTCTGTACGCCGGCCGGCGGGCTCCGGTTTCATTCAGTCCGGCCACTTCCGAAGCGGCCCCTGAAGCCTAAAATTCGGGCCACACCGCTCCGGAGTTACATCATGGCCCGACCGATCCTCTCACGCATCGCCTTGATGACAGTTTTTGCAGCTTTGGCGCATCCAGCCTGGGCCGCGCTCGACATCGGCGACCCCGCGCCCCGCTTCACGGCCGAGGCCGCGCTGGGCGGCAAGACCTTCCGCTACTCGCTGGCCGACGCGCTCGCCAAGGGCCCGGTGGTGGTGTATTTCTTTCCGGCGGCCGACTCGAACGACTGCTCCATCGAAGCCCATGCCTTCGCCGAGGCCATCGACAAGTTCGCGGCGCTGGGCGCCACGGTGATCGGCGTGTCGGCGGACGACATCGGCACGCTGTCGAAGTTCTCGGTCAAGTCGTGCCAGAACCGGTTTCCGGTGGCATCGGACGAATCCAAGGCCGTGATCCAGGGCTTCGACGCCGTCATGCAGACCAAGCCCGACTTCGCCAACCGCCTGTCGTACGTGATCGCACCCGACGGCAAGGTCGCCTACTACTACCAGAACCTGAACCCCGACAAGCACGTGGAGCGCATGCTGAACGCCATACGCGCCCTGCCCAAGGCCGTCGTGGCCAAGTAAGGCCAGGCAGGGCCACGCCAGGGTTTGCGGCCCGGGGCGCCCACGGTTTTGCGCGATTCGCGCAAAATCCTGCCCCATGCAGCTCAACTACATCGCCAACGCGGACGTTCCGTCCTCCTCCGGCCGCACCCTGCCGGTCATCGACCCCTCCGACGGTCAGACTTTCGACGAGATCCAGCGCAGCAACGCCGCCGACATCGACTCGGCCGTGCGCGCCGCGCGCGACTGCTTCGAGGGCGTCTGGCACAAGGTCAGCGCCGCCGACCGCGGCCGCCTGCTCTACAAGCTGTCGCAGAAGATCGCCGAGCACGTCGACGAACTGGCGCTGATCGAGCAGCGCGACTGCGGCAAGCCCGTCAAGCAGGCCCGCGCCGACGCGGTGGCGCTGGTGCGCTACTTCGAGTTCTACGCCGGCGCCTGCGACAAGCTGCACGGCGAGACCATTCCCTACCAGGACGGCTACAGCGTCTTCACCTGGCGCGAGCCGCACGGCGTCACCGGCCACATCATTCCGTGGAACTACCCGATGCAGATCTTCGGGCGCAGCGTGGGCGGAGCCTGGCGGCGGGCAACGTGTGCGTGGTGAAGCCGGCCGAAGACGCGTGCCTCTCGCTGATCCGCGTGGCGCAGCTGGCGGCCGAGGTCGGTTTTCCGGCCGGCGCGCTGAACATCGTGACGGGCTACGGCCACGAGGTGGGCGACGCGCTCGCGCGGCACGAAGGCATCGACCACATCAGCTTCACCGGCAGCCCGAAGATCGGCACGCTGATCCAGCAGGTGGCGGCCGAGCGGCACTGCCCGGTCACGCTCGAGCTGGGCGGCAAGAGCCCGCAGATCGTGTTCGCCGACGCCGACCTGGACGCGGTGATTCCCGTGGTCATCAACGCCATCGTGCAGAACGCCGGCCAGACCTGCTCGGCCGGCTCGCGCGTGCTGATCCAGCGCGACATCTACGAGCCGCTGCTCGAGCGCCTGGGCCACGCCTTCGAGGCCTTGCGCGTGGGCCCCGCGGCCATGGACCTCGACGTGGGCCCGCTGATCCGCCAGACGCAGCAGCAGCGCGTGTGGGACTTTTTGAGCGATGCGCAGCATGCCGGCATTCCGATGGTGGCGCAGGGCGTCGTGGTCGAGGAAGCGCCCGAGACCGGCTTCTACCAGGCCCCCACCCTGCTGCGCGACGTGCCGGTGGGCCACCGGCTGGCGCAGGAAGAGGTGTTCGGCCCGGTGCTGGCCGCGATGTCGTTCACGGACGAAGACGAAGCGGTGGCGCTGGCCAACGCCACGCAGTTCGGCCTGGTGGCCGGCGTGTGGACGGCCGACGGCGCGCGCCAGTTCCGCATGGCCAAGCGCGTGAAGAGCGGCCAGGTGTTCATCAACAACTACGGCGCGGGCGGCGGCGTGGAGCTGCCCTTCGGCGGCGTGAAGTCGTCGGGCTATGGCCGCGAAAAGGGCTTCGAGGCGCTGTACGGCTTCACCACGCTGAAGACCGTCGCCGTCAAGCACGGCTGACGGCCGAGCGGCAGAACACCGCGCGGGGCGGCGTCAGCCCAGCGCGGTGTCCAGCAGCATCATCAGCACGAAGCCGACCATCAGCCCGTTGGTGGCAAAGGCCTCGTGCCCCTTGCGGTGCGATTCGGGAATGATCTCGTGGCTGATCACGAACAGCATCGCGCCCGCGGCAAAACCCAGCCCCCAGGGCAGCAGCATCGCCGAGTGGCCGACCACCGCCGCGCCCAGCACGGCGCCCAGCGGCTCGACCAGCCCTGACGCCATGCCGATCAGCACCGCGAAGACACGGCTGTAGCCGGCGGCCAGCAGCGCCACGGCCACGACCAGCCCCTCGGGCACGTCCTGGATCGCGATGCCGGTGGCCAGCGCGTCCGCGCGCAGCCCGTTGTTGGCTGCGTAGCCGACACCGATCGCCAGCCCTTCCGGCACGTTGTGCAGCGCAATGGCGAACACGAAGAGCCAGGTGCGCCGCAGTTGCTTGGCGGTCTGCCCTTCGCGCCCCTTGATGAAGTGCTCGTGCGGCAACACGCGGTCCATCAGCATCAGCACGGCGCCGCCCAGCAGGATGGCCGAGCCGATGACCCCGCCCGCCGCCCAGTTGCCGCCGCCGAACACGCCCACGGTCTTGGCGGCCTCGAGCCCCGGAATGATCAGCGAGAAGGCACTGGCCGCCAGCATCACGCCGGCGCCGAAGCCGAACAGGGTGTCCTGCAGCCGCTCGGGGAGCTTTTGCGAGAACAGCACCGGTAGCGTGCCGAGCGCCGTGGCCAGCGCCGCGACCGAGCCGCCGAGCAAGGCGTTCCACACCAGCGGGTCGCCGCGCACGAAGGTCCAGAACTGTGTCAGCACCACCAGCGCGCCGGCGGCGACGATGGCGAAGCCGATCCGCTCGCGCATCGCACGCGCGGGCTTGGGGCCCGCATCCGCCACCGTGATCTGCCGCGGGTCGTTCATGGCGCCGCGCCTCAGCCGCCGGTTGCGGCCGCGTGGCGGCGGGCCACCTCGGCCCAGTTCACCACGTTGTAGAAGGCCGCGATGTATTCGGGCCGGCGGTTCTGGTACTTGAGGTAATACGCGTGCTCCCACACGTCCAGCCCCAGGATCGGCGTGTTGCCCGAGCCGATGCCGCGCATCAGCGGGCTGTCCTGGTTGCCGCTGCTTTCCACCGCGAGCTTGCCGCCGGGCGCCACCGACAGCCACGCCCAGCCGCTGCCGAAGCGCGTGAGGGCCGCCTTGGTGAAGGTCTCCTTGAAGGCGTCGAAGCCGCCCAGGTCGGTGTCGATGGCCTTGGCCAGCGCCCCCGAAGGCGTACCGCCGCCGCCCTGGCCGACCGGCGTCATCACGGTCCAGAACAGGCTGTGGTTGGCATGGCCGCCGCCGTTGTTGCGCACCGGCGCGCGCAGCGCCTCGGGCAGCTGCTCGACCCCGGCGATGAGCTCCTCGACCGGCGTTCCCTCGTGCGGCGTGTCTTTCAGCGCCGCGTTGAGGTTGTTGACATAGGTCTGGTGGTGCTTGCCGTGATGGATTTCCATCGTCTGGGCGTCGATGTGGGGTTCGAGCGCATCGAAGGCATAGGGCAAGGCTGGCAGGGTGTACGGCACGGTCGAAAAGCTCCTTGGTTGGAAGAGCCCTTTGCGTTGTCGACGTGTTGCGTACTCAGGCATCCAGATGATAGGAATTCTCATTGGCCACGTCAAGACATCCCGGCAGGGATGGCGAAAACCGGCCAGCCCGGGAAAACATCCGGCAACGATCGATACACTCTTGCGCGGCACGTTTCCCCGGGAGATTCCAACGATGAAGTTCCAGCACATCCTTCCCCTTGCCCTTCCCTTCGCCCTGCTCCTGGGCGCCAGCCTGGCGACAGCCCAGACGCCGCCCACCACCACGCCGCCGGCCGGCGAATACATCTACCAGGGCGGCAGCGGCGCGCTGCGCGTCAAGTCCGACGGGCGCTTCGACATCACCACCATCGGCGCCAACGCCCACACCTGCGCGCTCGACGGCGCCATCGTGCGCGGCAAGGCCAAGATCGACGACACCAGCTGTGTCGTGAGCTTCGCGGTCAGCGCCGACAAGGTGCAGGTCTCGACCAACGGGTCGGAGCAATGCCGCGAAAGCTGCGGCATGCGCGCCAGCTTCGACGGCACCTACACCCGCCCCACCCCGGGCTGCACCGACAAGGCCGTGGCCAACTCGCGCAAGACCTTCAAGCGCCTGTACGACACCCGGGACTACGCCGTCGCCCAGACCACGCTGGCGCCCGTGCTGTCGGACTGCGACAAGACGCTCGACTGGATCACCAAGGGCTGGATCCGCAACGACCTGGCGCTCACGCAGTTCAAGCTCAACGACCGCGCCGCCTGCCTCAAGACCCTGCAGCCGCTGGCCGAGGACGCCGCCCGTACCGACGACGGCATCAAGGAGAACTACCCGCCGGCGGACGCCGAGATCTTCTTGCCGGTGGTGCGCGCCACCCGCACCAACCTGAAGCTCTGCAAGGGATGACCCCCGGGGCGCCCCGATGCCGCCGCAAGTAGCCTGCGGTGAATGGGTCCATGGGCGATGGCGCAAAATCGGACCCACCCCATGAAGCACAGCAGCAGCACCGTCATTCCGATCTCCGCCGTCGGCCACGCGCACCCCGCGGTGGCCGTGCCGGCGCTCGCGGTGCCGGCCACCGGCCACCTGCTCGACCGCCTGGGCCGGCCCCTGACCGACCTGCGCATCAGCGTGACCGACCGCTGCAACTTCCGCTGCAGCTACTGCATGCCGAAGGACGTGTTCGACAAGGACTACAAGTACCTGCCGCACAGCGCCCTGCTGAGCTTCGAGGAAATGACGCGGCTGGCGCGCGTGTTCGCGTCGCACGGCGTGCGCAAGATCCGCCTGACCGGCGGCGAGCCCCTGCTGCGCAAGAACATCGAGCGGCTGGTCGGGCAGCTCGCTGAAATCCGCACGCCCGGCGGCGAAGCGCTGGCGCTGACGCTCACCACCAACGGCTCGCTGCTGCAGCGCAAGGCGGCCACGCTTCGGGCCGCCGGCCTGCAGCGCGTGACCGTGAGCCTGGACAGCTTGGACGACGCGGTGTTTCGCCACATGAACGACGTCGACTTTCCGGTGGCCGACGTGCTGGCCGGCATCGACGCGGCGCTGGCCGCGGGCCTGGGGCCGATCAAGGTCAACATGGTGGTCAAGCGCGGCACCAACGAGCAAGAAATCCTGCCGATGGCGCGCTACTTCCGCGCGCACCACGGCGGCAAGGTGGTGCTGCGCTTCATCGAGTACATGGACGTGGGCGCCACCAACGGCTGGCGCATGGACGAGGTGCTGCCCTCGGCCGACGTCATTGCGCGCATCCACGCCGAGTTCCCGCTGGTGCCGCTGCAGGCCACCACGCCCGGCGAAACCGCCCAGCGCTGGGCCTATGCCGACGGCGGCGGCGAAATCGGCGTCATCAGCAGCGTGACCCAGGCCTTCTGCCACGACTGCAGCCGGGCCCGCCTGTCGACCGAAGGCAAGCTCTACCTGTGCCTGTTCGCGAGCGCGGGCCACGACCTGCGCCCCTTGCTGCGCGGCACCGCCAGCGACGAAGACATCGCCTCGGCCGTCGGCCACATCTGGCAGGGCCGCGCCGACCGCTACTCCGAGTTGCGCGCCCTGCGCGGGCCCGCCGCCGGCAACACCGGCGCCCCCGGTGATGGCGACGACAAGGCCCCGCGCCGCGTCGAGATGAGCTACATCGGCGGATGACGACCCAGGCGGCCGCCATGCCCGCGCACGCCATCATCGCGCCCGCCGACATCACGGGCCTGTTGCTGGCCGGCGGCCGCGGTTCGCGCATGGGCGGCGTCGACAAGGGGCTGCAGCTTTTCAACGGCGAGCCGCTGGCGCTGCATGCGGTGCGGCGGCTGGGGCCGCAGGTCGGCCGGCTGATGGTCAATGCCAACCGCAACCTGGCCGACTACGAAGCCTTCGGCGTGCCGGTCTGGCCCGACAGCGTGGCCGACTATCCGGGCCCGCTCGCTGGCTTCTTGAGCGGGCTCGAGCACTGCGCCACGCCGTGGCTGCTGACCGTGCCCTGCGACACCCCGCTGTTCCCACGCGACCTTGCCGCGCGCCTTGCCGAAGCTGCCGCCGCAGCGGACGCGGAGATCGCCATGGCCAGCGCCCCCGAGGCCGCGGACGGCGAGGCGCCAACGCTGCGCGCCCAACCCGTCTTCTGCCTGCTGCGCGCCGACCTGCGCGACAGCCTGCGCCGCTACGTCGACACCGGCGGCCGCAAGGTCCAGGCATGGGCCGCGCAGCACCGCACGGTGCGCGTGCCCTTCGACCGCCCGGGCGACGCGCCCGACGCCTTCTTCAACGCCAATACCTTGGCCGAGCTGCACGCACTCGAAAACCGCTGATGAGCCCATGAGTCGCATCGCAGACATCGCCTCCGCCCTCCCGGGCTACGACGCCGCCGACCTGAGCGTCGACGCCGTGCACGCCTTTCTCTCGCAGCTGACGGCACCGGCCGTCGTCACCCAGCGCGAGAGCGTCTCACTGTTCGACGCGCTGGGCCGCGTGCTGGCCGAAGACATCGTCTCGCCCATCAGCGTGCCGCCGCACGACAACTCCGCCATGGACGGCTACGCCTTCGACGGCGCGCTGCTGCCCGCCGACGCGCCCAGCGACGCGTCCGTCACGCTGCGCGTGGTGGGCACCGCGCTGGCCGGCGCGGCATGGCGCGGGGCGCTGGCCACCGGCGATGCGGTGCACATCATGACCGGCGCGATGATGCCGCCCGGCCTCGACACGGTGATCCCGCAGGAGTTCTGCAATGTCGAAGGCGACACGGTGCGCTTTCCGGCGCATGTGCTTCGGCGCGGCGACAACCGGCGCTTTGCCGGCGAGGACCTCATGCAGGGCCAGCCCGCGCTGCGCCGGGGCGAGCGCCTGTCGCCGGCCGCGCTCGGCATGGTCGCCAGCCTGGGCCTTTCGGGCGTGCCCGTGCTGCGGCGGCTGCGCGTGGCGTACTTCTCGACCGGCGACGAGATCCTGAGCCTGGGCGAGGCGCCGCGCGAAGGCGCCGTGTACGACAGCAACCGCTACACCGTGTTCGGACTGCTCGCGCGGCTGGGCTGCGAGGTGGTCGACCTCGGCCTGGTGCGCGACGACCCGGCCACGCTCGCCGCCACGCTGCAACGCGCCGCGCGCGAGGCCGACGCCATCGTCAGCAGCGGCGGCGTCAGCACCGGCGCGGCCGACCACACGCGCGACGTGATGCAGCAGTTGGGCGACATGGCCTTCTGGCGCGTCGCGATGCGCCCCGGCCGCCCGCTGGCCGTGGGGCTGATTCCGCGCGATGCCATTTCAACGCAGCCGCCGGCCGTGCTGTTCGGCCTGCCGGGCAACCCGGTGGCGGTGATGGTCACTTTCCTGGCCTTCGTGCGGCCGGCGCTGCTGCGCATGATGGGCTGCAACGACGCCGCGTCGGCGCCCCCGCCGCTGCTGCGCGCGCGCAGCACGGGCCCGATCCGCAAGAAGCCGGGCCGCACCGAATACCAGCGGGGCTTCGTCAGGATGGTGCCGGGCGCGCTGCCCGAAGTCGGCGTGGCCGGCAACCAAGGCTCCGGCGTGCTCAGCTCGATGGTCGAGGCCAACGGGCTCGTGGTGCTGCCCCATGGCCAGGGCTGCGTCGCCGCGGGCGACGAGGTGGATGTGATGATGTTCGACGGCGTGATCTGATCCGGGATCAGATCCGTCCGAGGGCCTTGTCCACGCCCTTGTTGGCCAGCATGTCGGCGCGCTCGTTGCCCGGGTCGCCCGAGTGGCCCTTGACCCAGCGCCACTCGATCTGGTGGCCGCCCTCGGCCACCAGCTTGTCCAGCTTCTGCCAAAGCTCGACGTTCTTCACGGGCTGCTTGCTGGCCGTGACCCAGCCCTTGGCCTTCCAGCCGCGGATCCACTCGGTGATGCCCTTGCGCACGTACTGGCTGTCCAGGTAGAGCAGCACCTTGCACGGCCGCTTGAGCGCGGCCAGGCCTTCGATGACGGCGGTCAGCTCCATGCGGTTGTTGGTGGTGTTGAGTTCCCCGCCGAACAGGTCTTTCTCGGTGGGGCCCGACTTGAGCCATGCACCCCAGCCCCCGGGGCCCGGGTTGCCCTTGCACGCACCATCGGTGTAGATCACGACTTCGTTCAAACTGACTTTTCCTTCTTCATTCGATTCATTCGCTCATTTTCAATTCTTCTTGGGCTCGCTGCGGTGCACCTTGCCGGCGATGGGCACGGGCGCGGTGGTGCGCGCACCGGCGCGGCGCCAGTCGGCGCTGAGCAGCCGCATGCCGCGCACCCGCTTCACCGCGACCAGGAAGTAGGCGGCGCCGAAGATGGGCCACCAGCGCTCGCCGGCGGCGTCCATCCAGCGCGAGCGCTCCAGCCAGGCCTCGCTGCGCACGGCCGGCCGGTAGATGCCGAAGCGGCCCGACTCGACCTCGAAGCTCAAGAGCCGCAGCCAGTCGCGCATGCGCCAGTAGCCGATGAACTCTCCGCCCTCGGGCAGGTAAAGATCGCCGATGCCCAGCCGGCGGTAAAGGTGCGCGCGGCGCTGGCGCATGCCCCACAGGCTGGTCGGGTTGAGCCCGCAGATCACCACCCGGCCCTCGGGCACCAGCACCCGCTCGACCTCGCGCAGCGTGGCGTGCGGGTCGGGGCTCAGTTCGAGCGCGTGCGGCAGTACCACCAGATCGAGGCTGTTGGCCGCGAAAGGCAGCGCCGCGAAGTCGGTCAGCAGCGTCGCCTTGCCGCCCCGGGCGGGGTCGTCCAGCGCCAGCCAGCGGTGCGGCATGCGGTTGGCACGCAGCCCGTCGACCTCGGCCGCGCCCAGTTGCAGTGCGTGATAGCCGAAGACATCGGCCACCGCCTGATCGAACTGGGCCTGCTCCCAAGCCAGAAGGTAGCGCCCCGGGGGGGTCGCGAACCAATCCTGCAAACCTATAATTTGACCGCTCATGACCCTTGTTCCGCTGCCCGCCTTCGCCGACAACTACATCTGGATGCTGCACGACGGGTCCCACGCCATCGTGGTGGATCCGGGCGATGCCCAACCGGTGTTCGACGCGCTGGCGCGCCACAAGCTGCAGCTGGCCGCGATTCTAGTCACGCACCACCATGCCGATCACACAGGCGGCGTGGGTGCTTTGCATGCCGCCACCGGCGCCCCGGTGTGGGGGCCGGCGCGCGAGCGCATTCCGGAGCCGTTCACGCCGCTCGTGCAGGGCGACGTGGCGCAGGTGCTGGGCCTGCGTTTCCAGGTCATCGACGTGCCGGGCCATACGGCCGGGCACATCGCCTACTTCCTGCCCGCGGCGCCTTCCCAGGCGCCGCTGCTTTTCTGCGGTGACACGCTGTTCTCCGGCGGCTGCGGCCGGCTGTTCGAGGGCACGCCCGCGCAGATGCTGGCCTCGCTCGACGCACTGGCGGCATTGCCCGGCGACACGCGCGTGTGCTGCGCCCACGAGTACACACTTTCTAACCTGCGTTTCGCCCTGGCCGTGGAACCGGCCAACGCCGATCTGACTCACTACAACGCGCGCTGCGAAAGCCTGCGCGCACAGGGGCAGCCCACGCTGCCATCGCAACTGGCGACCGAACGCCGGATCAACCCCTTTCTTCGCAGCCGCGAAGCCACTGTCCTTCGAGCGGTGCGTGCCCATGCCGAGCTGGCTGCCGACGCAGCCGAGGCCGACGTGTTCGCCGCATTGCGCCAATGGAAAAACGACTTCCGATGAAATTTATCGCTGCCACCTGCATCGCAGGTTCACTGGTGCTCGCGGGCTGCGCGGGCACGAACAACGGCTCCGCACCCTCTTCCTCTTCTTCCCCCAACGCCGGTGCCACCGCCGGCGCAGTACCAGCCCGGTCTACCCGCGCGCCGCCCTCTCTCCCCTTGCCAGCAGCCAGGCGCATTCGCAGAGCGTGGTCACGCTCGCGCCGCCGACGGACATGTGGGACCGCATCCGCCGCGGCTTCAAGATGCCCGACCTGGACAACGACCTCGTGCGTGACCGCGAGCAGTGGTATGCCAGCCGGCCCGACTACATCCAGCGCATGACCGAGCGCTCGAACAAGTACATCTTCCACATCGTCGAGGAGCTCGAGCGCCGCAACATGCCGACCGAGCTCGCGCTGCTGCCCTACATCGAGAGCGCGTTCAATCCGCAGGCCATCTCCAGCGCGCGCGCCGCGGGCATGTGGCAGTTCATGCCGGCCACCGGCACCGACTTCGACCTGAAGCAGAACATCTTTCGCGACGACCGCCGCGACGTGCTCGCCTCGACCCGCGCCGCGCTCGACTACCTGCAAAAGCTCTACGGCATGTTCGGCGACTGGCAACTGGCCCTGGCCGCCTACAACTGGGGCGAAGGCAGCGTGAGCCGCGCCATCGCCAAGAACCAGCGCCTGGGCCTGCCCACCACCTACAGCGACCTCACGATGCCCGCCGAGACGCGGCTGTACGTGCCCAAGCTGCAGGCCGTGAAGAACATCGTGGCCAACCCGCAGGCGTTCAACACCGAGCTGCCGCTGATCGCCAACCACCCGTACTTCCAGACCGTCACGCTCACGCGCGACCTCGACGTGGAACTCGCGGCCAAGCTGGCCGACGTGCGCCTGGAAGACTTCCGCGCGCTGAACCCCGCCGCGCACAAGCCGGTGATCATCGCGGCCGGCACGCCGCAGATCCTGCTGCCGTGGGACAACGCGGCCGTGTTCCAGCGCAACTTCGACGCCTTCTCGCAAGGCCAGTACGCCAGCTGGACGGCCTGGGTCGTGCCCACCACCATGACGGTGGCCGACGCCGCCCAGCGCTCGGGCATGAGCGAAGCCGACCTGCGCTCCATCAACAACGTGCCGCCGCGCATGCTGATCAAGTCCGGCTCGACGCTGATCGTGCCGCGCGGCGCCCGCGTGAAGGAAGACGTGGCGGCCGTCGTGGCCGACAGCGGCCACCTGAGCTTCCAGCCCGAGATCGTCACGCGCCGCACCACCGTCAAGGCCGGGCGCTCCGACAACGTCGCGAGCATTGCGCGCCGCTACAACCTGAAGCCCGCCAACGTGGCCGAGTGGAACGACGTGAACGCCAATCACGCCTTCAAGCGCGGCTACAGCGTGGTGGTGTACCTGCCGATCCGCGCCACGGTCGCGGCCCGCGCCGGCACCGGCGTCGGGGTGGCGCGCGGCCACGCGGCGGCGTCCTCCAAGCGCGGCGCGCCGGTGAAGGCTTCGGCGCCGAGAGGCGCCAACGTCGTCAAGGTGCCCGCCAGCAGCAAGCAGCAGGTGGTGCGCGAGAAGCGCGGCGGCACGCCGGCCAAGAAGAAGCGCTGAAGCAGCGCTCTTCTCCTCGCCGCTCTCGCAGGCTCAGTGGGTCGCCTTGGCGGCCCAGGCCCTGCGGCGCACCACGGCTTCCAGCGCGGCCACGGCAATCATGACGAGCGTCGTGAGCGTGCCCACCACCATCACCGACAGCTGCGACGCAAACACCGCGAGCACGGCCAGCAGGCCCAGCCCGTAGAGGTGCGACTGCGGCAGAAAGCCCCGCACCACGCGCTTGAACAGTGCATTGCCGAACAGGTACAACGCCGGCCCGCCGATGAGCGCGCCCAGGTACTTGAGCTCGGCATGGTGCGAGCCCTCGTTGATCGTGAGCTCGTCCGCCACCGCGCACACGATGATGCCCGCCACCAGGATCACGTGCGTGTAGTGGAACTTGGCGCCGATGCCGCCGGGGTCGCTCGAATGCTCGATGGCGTGGGTCGCCTCTTTCGCGCTGGTGTCGAAGTACATCCACCACATCGCCAGGCTGCCCGCGAAGCCCACCAGCAGCGCGAACATGTCGATGCCGTGCCATTCGGCGTGGTGGCCGAAGGCGATGCCGGTGGCCAGCACCGACTCGCCCAGCGCGACGATCACGAACAGCTGGCAGCGCTCGGCCAGATGGCCGCCGTCGATGGTCCAGTCGGCGGTCGTGGAGCGACCCAGGCCCGGAAACCGCAGGCCGATCATCGGCGCGATGTACTCGCACAGCACGCCGACGAACCACAGTGCAAGGCGCGCCTGCCCTTCGGCCAGCCCGCCCGCGATCCAGAACGCGCCGGCCAGGCAGTTCCAGGCCAGCAGGCGCCGGAAGTTGGGCGTGAGCGGGTCGTTGGGGCCGATGGCGATCAGCATGCACAGCGTGCGCCCCGCCTGGATGCCCACGAAGCACAGCGCGAATACCAGCCCCCGCTCCGCGAAGGCGCCCGGCAACGCCGAGGCCATCACCATGGCCAGCAGCATGATCGCGAACAGCACGCCGCGGATGCGCAGCGAACTGGGGTTGAACCAGTTGGTGGTCCAGGCCGTGTACTGCCAGCCCAGCCACACGGCGAACCACATCACCAGCGTCTGGAACGCGCCCAGCAGCGTGAGGTGGTCCAGCAGGTAGTGGGAGAGTTGCGTGACCGAGAACGCATAGACCAGGTCGAAGAACAGCTCTTCGTTCGAGACCCTGGCGGCCTCGTTGCGCGAGCGCAAGGTCGTGGCCCGCTTGTTGTCGTGGCTCATTGTTTACCCCTGTGAAGTCGTTGCGGCGCCCCTTGCTGCTTGCGGGCGCGCGCGGGATCATCGCATGAGGGGCGTCACAGTTTCTCGGTTTCGCCGGTCTTGGGCTGCCACTTCATGAGGCGCTTTTCGATCAGCCCCACGATGGCGTCGAGCACCAGCGCAAAGGCCGTGAGCACCACGATGCCCGCGAACACGGTGTTGACGTCGAAGGTGCCTTCGGCCTGCAGGATGAGGTAGCCCACGCCGCGCGCCGAGCCCAGGTATTCGCCCACCACCGCGCCCACGAAGGCCAGCCCGACCGAGGTGTGCAGGCTGGAGAACACCCAGCTCGTCGCGCTCGGCAGGTACACGGTGCGCAGCAGTTGCCGCTGGTTGGCCCCCAGCATCTTCGCGTTGGCCAGCACCACCGGGCTCACCTCGCGCACGCCCTGGTAGACGTTGAAGAACACGATGAAGAACACCAGCGTCACGGCCAGCGCCACCTTGCTCCAGATGCCCAGGCCGAACCACAGCGCGAAGATGGGCGCAAGAATCACGCGCGGCATCGAGTTGGCGGCCTTGATGTAGGGGTCGAGGATCAGGCTCGCCGTGGGCGCGAGCGCCAGCCACAGCCCGCAGGCCAACCCGAGCACCGTGCCGATGCCGAAGGCCAGCACCGTCTCCAGCAGCGTGGTGCCCAGGTGCAGGTAGATGTCGGCGTTGCCCTTCAGCCCTTCTGGAAACAGCGCGTTGGGCGGCACCTCGAACGGCAGGAACCAGCTCCAGATGCGGCCCGCCACCTGGATCGGCTCGCCGACGAAAAAGGCGAACTGCTGGTTGCGCGAAGCCAGGTGCCACCCGACGAGGATCACCACCAGCAGCGCCAGTTGCCAGAAGCGCGCGTTGCGTTCGTTCAGGCCGAAGTTCAGGCCGAAGTTCGGGCGCGACATCAGGCGGCCTTTCTCAGTTGCTGCGCGTAGCCCTTGAGCACTTCGTCGCGCAGTACCTCCCAGATCTGCGTGTGCAGCTCGACGAAGCGCGGCTGCGTGCGCACTTCGGCCACGTCGCGCGGGCGCGCCAGGTCGATGGCGAATTCGCCGATGGGGTGCGTGGCCGGGCCGGCCGACAGCACCACCACGCGGTCGCTCATGGCAATGGCCTCGTCGAGGTCGTGCGTGATGAAAAGCACGGCCTTCTTCTTCGCGCTCCACAGGTCGAGCACCTCGTTTTCCATCAGCTGGCGCGTCTGGATGTCGAGCGCGCTGAAGGGCTCGTCCATGAGGATGATGTCGGGGTCGAGCACCAGCGTCTGCGCCAGCGCCACGCGCTTGCGCATGCCGCCCGAGAGCTGGTGCGGATAGCGGTCGCCGAAGCCCGAGAGGCCCACGCGCGCGAGCCACGCCTCGGCCTGCTTGCGCGCCTCGGCATCAGGCACGCCGCGGTATTGCAGGCCCACCATCACGTTGTCGATGGCGCTGCGCCAGGGCATCAGCGCCTCGGTCTGGAACATGTAGCCGGCACGCGCGTTGACGCCCTCGAAGGTCTTGCCGAACACCTTCACCGTGCCCGACGAAGGCGCCAGCAGGCCCGCGCCCACGTTCAGCAGCGTCGACTTGCCGCAGCCCGTGGGCCCGACCACCGAGACGAACTCCCCTGCCCTGATGCGCAGCGTGGTGTCGGCCACCGCCGTGTAGCGCTGGCCCGGATCGTCCTTCGAATGGAAGGTGCAGCTGATGGAGAGAAGTTCGAGTGCGTAGTCGGACATGGTCGGACGGGGCGTAAAAAACCCGGCCTGAGCCGGGTCGCGGGGACGTTCGGAATCAGGCTTTGAACCTGTCTTTCGCGCGCCGAGCAAAATCGTTGGTGTAGGTTTTCGCAAGGTCGATCTTGTCGGCCTTCACGGAGGTGTCGAAGCTGGCGATCGCGGTGAGCGCGGTCTTGGGGCCGTCCACCGGCACGAGGCCGTCGGTGGCAATCGATTCGCGCACCTTGTCGAACGACGCGAGGTACAGCGCGCGGTCGCCGAGCAGGTAAGTCTCGGGCACCGTCTTGATGATGTCGCCGGGGCCGGCCGTCTGCAGCCACTTCAGGCCGTGCACGATGGCATTGGCCAGCGCCTGGCAGGTGTTGGGATTCTTCTGGATGAACTCGCTCGACGCATACAGGCAGGCCGCCGGCATCGTGCCGCCGAACACCTGCTGCGTGCCCTTGAGCGTGCGCGTGTCGCTGATGATCTTCACGTCGCCCTTCTGCTCGAGCATGGTCATCACCGGGTCGGTGTTGCTGATGGCGTCGATCTGCCCCGAGCGCAGCGCGGTGAGCGCGCCGGCCGCCACGCCCACGCCGATGAAGCTCACATCGCTGGCCTTCAGGCCGCCGCGCGACAGCACGAGGTTGGCCACCATGTTGGTCGACGAGCCCGGTGCCGAGACGCCGATCTTCTTCCCCTTGAGATCCTGGATGCCGGTGTAGCCGGCCATGTTCTTGGTCGACACGCCCACGGCAATTTGCGGTGCGCGGCCCTGCAGCACGAAGGCCTGGAAGAACTGGTTCTTGGCCTGCAGGTTGATGGTGTGTTCGTAAGCGCCCGAGCACACGTCGGCCGAACCGCCGACCACGGCCTGCAGCGCACGCGCGCCACCGGCGAAGTCGGAAATCTCGACGTCGAGCCCCTCGGCCTTGAAGTAACCGAGCTGCTCGGAGATGGTCAGCGGCAGGTAATAGAACGCCGCCTTGCCGCCCACCGCGATGGAGACCTTGGTCTTCTCCAGCTTCGCCTGTTGCGCAAAGACGCGCGGCAACGCGATGGTTGCGGCGGCAATCGCGGAAGCGGAAATGAGGGTGCGGCGATGAAGCATGAAACGGAGCCTGGAGCTGTGCCTGTGGGCGCTGTGATTCTTGTGGACTGAATCGAGCTTAGGGGCCGCATCACACGACTGCATCGGGGTCATCCCGTGCGGGTTTTCACGTAAGCACGAAGGCCTCCAGCAGGCCCTTCGCGCGGGCTTATCGCCCAATGAAAAAGATCGAGATATTGACCAGCAGCCCGAGCGCCCAGACCGCGCTGCGCGCACTGGCCATGCCTTTGACATAGAGCGCGATATAGACCAGGCGCAATACCACGTAGATCACCGCGAGCATGTCCAGCCGCGCCTGCGACACGCCGAGCTGATGCGCGATGACCACGGCAGCGATGAACAGCGGCAAGCCTTCGAAGCTGTTGGCTTGCGCGCCGTTGGCACGCGCGCGCCAACCGCTCTGCTTGGCGGCCCAGTCGCGCGGCTGCATGTTGTCGCGCGGGCCGAAGCTGCCGGCCTTGGCGATCCACGCGGCCAGGTACGGCAGGCCGCAGGCGACGAACACGCACCAGTAGGCCACCGTGAGCAATGAAAAAGTCATGTCGTTCCGTCTGCGTCGGGCAGCGATTGCGCGGTGCCGCTACCGGCGGTCCACCAGGGCGTGGGCGATGGTGCCGAGATCGACGTATTCGAGCTCGCTGCCCGCCGGCACGCCGCGCGCAAGGCGCGTGACGGTCAGGCCGTGCTGCTTGAGCGCTTCGCCGATCACGTGCGCGGTGGCCTCGCCCTCTGCCGTGAAGTTGGTGGCAAGGATGACCTCGCTCACCGTGCCGTCGCGTGCGCGGTCGAAGAGCTTCTGCAGGCCGATGTCCTTGGGCCCGATGCCGTCCAGCGGACTGAGCTTGCCCATCAGCACGAAGTAATAGCCGCGGAACGCGCCCGTGCGTTCGAGCGCGGCCTGGTCGGCCGGCGTCTCGACCACGCAGAGCTTGGTGCCGTCGCGCCGCGAGTCCATGCAGACGCTGCAGATCGGCGCTTCGGTGAAGGTGTTGCAGAGTTCGCAGTGCCGCACATTGCCCGCGGCCTGCTGCAAGGCACGCGCGAGCAACTGCGCGCCGTCGCGGTCGTGCTGCAGCAGGTGAAAGGCCATGCGCGAGGCCGACTTGATGCCGACACCGGGCAAGCGGCGCAGCGCATCGACCAATGCGTCGAGCGAACTGGCGTCGGCCATGTACCGCTTAGAACGGCAGCTTCATGCCGGGCGGCAGACCCGGCATGCCGGCCGTGAGCTTGCCCATCTTCTGCTCGCTGGTTTCCTCGGCCTTGCGCACGGCGGCGTTGAAGGCGGCGGCCACCAGGTCTTCGAGCATGTCCTTGTCGTCGGCCAGCAGGCTCGGGTCGATGGTGATGCGCTTGACGTCGTGCTTGCAGGTCATGACGACCTTGACGAGGCCGGCGCCGGATTCGCCTTCGACCTCGATGTGGGCCAGCTCTTCCTGGGCCTTCTTGAGGTTGTCCTGCATTGCCTGCGCCTGCTTCATGAGGCCGGCCAGTTGTCCTTTGTTGAACATCGTTGGTCCTGATCGTTGAGTTGGAAAGTGGGAGAAGGATAAGAGAGACGAAAACTCAGGCCGGTTTCAGGGTTCCTGGAACGATCCTCGCGTCGAAGTCGCGCATCAGCGCCTGCACTTCGGGGTCGCTCATGATGGCGTCTTCGGCCACGCGCTGGCGCTCGTCGGCGGCCTGCTTGTTGCGGCGCGCCGGGCTGTCGACCACGCCGCCGATCTCGATCGCGAGCTTGATGTCGTGGCCGAGCGCCTGGAGCGCGACCGTGAGCTTCTCGCGGCTGGACGGCTGGTTGAGCGTCTCGCGCTCGATGCGCAGCATCCACTGGTCGGTGTCGCGGCCCACCAATTGCGACTGCAGCGCCAGTTCGCGCGTCAGCGCGTTGATGGCTTCGGACGCGACCAGCTGCGTGACCGTGGCGTGCCAGAAGTCGCCGTCTTCGCTTCGCGGAATGGGGGTATAGGGAACACGCTGCGGCGCATCCGCGGAGGGCTCGTCGCGCGCGCTCGGCGGCGGCTGCACGCGGATCGGCACGCCGACGACTTGGGCCGGTGTCTCGGGGGCGTCGGGGCGCGGCTCGGTCTGGCGACGGGGTTCGTCGACCACCGCGAGGCGCTGGCCTGCAGGCGCTGCGGGGGCCGGTGCGGCTTGGCGGACTGGTGCTGGCGCTTCGACCGGTGGCCGGGCGACCGGCGCAGGCGCGGGAACAGGTGAAGGTGCCGGGGCCGGTGCCGGGGCACGCGCGGGTGCTTGCGGCACGGCGGCCGCAGCTTCATTCAGAGTTTTTTTTTCCGTGGAGGCCGTCGAGGCAGCCGCGTTGGAAGAAGGCTTGAAGGCCAGGAGCCGCAGCAGCACCATGGTCAGCGCCGCGTATTCGTCGGGCGCCAGGCCCAGCTCGCCGCGGCCGTGCAGGCACAGGCTGTAGAGCAGTTGGGTCTCGTCGGCCGGCATCAGCGCGGCCAGGCGCGCGGTGTCGGCCGCGTCGGGGTCGGTGGCCGCATCGGCGGACTCGGCGCGCGAAGGCACGGCCTGCAGCACGGCCATGGCCTGCAACACCGCCGTCATTTCTTCCAGCGTGGACGCGGCCGACATGCCGTCGACGCGCAGCGCCTCCGATGTCTCGACCACCGTCTTGCCGTCGCCCTGCGCCAGCGCCTCGATCAGGCGGAACACGTGGCCGCGATCGACGCTGCCAAGCATCTGCCGCACGCCGGTTTCTACGAGCTCGCCGTTGCCGAAGGCGATGGCCTGATCGGTGAGCGAGAGCGCGTCGCGCATCGAGCCGCGTGCCGCGCGCGCCAGCAGGCGCAACGCCAGCGGCTCGGCCGGCACGTTCTCGGTCTGCAGCACGCTCGTGAGGTGCTCGAGCACCGTCTCGGGCGCCATCGGCCGCAGGTTGAACTGCAGGCAGCGCGACAGCACCGTGACCGGCACCTTCTGCGGATCGGTCGTGGCCAGCACGAACTTGAGGTACTCGGGCGGCTCCTCGAGCGTCTTGAGCATCGCGTTGAACGCGGTGTTCGTGAGCATGTGCACTTCGTCGATCATGAAGACCTTGAAGCGCCCCTGCACCGGCTTGTACACGGCTTGCTCGAGCAGCGACTGCACCTCGTCGACGCCGCGGTTGGAGGCCGCGTCGAGCTCGGTGTAGTCGACGAAGCGGCCCGAATCGATGTCACGGCAAGCCTGGCATACCCCGCACGGCGTGGCGGTGATGCCGCCCTGCCCGTCGGGCCCCTGGCAGTTGAGCGACTTCGCCAGGATCCGCGAGACCGTGGTCTTGCCGACACCCCGGGTGCCGGTGAAAAGATAGGCGTGATGCAGGCGCTGCGTGGTCAACGCGTTCTCGAGCGCCTGCACCACATGCCCCTGACCGACCATCTCACCGAAGGTTTTCGGGCGGAACTTGCGAGCGAGCACGAGATAAGACATTGCGGGCATTCTAAAAGGCGCGGAGGCCCCTCCCGCCTTGCCCCTGCAATCAAAAAAAGCCCCGTCCCTTCCAGGGACACCGAGGAACCGGCTCCGCCGGGCCTCCGGTGTCGCCCCCAGCAGGGGGGAAGGAGAAGCGACACGAAGTGCGCGCATCCTGGGGGGTTACAATAAGCGCTGACGGGCCTCCCTGCATGGTGAAGTGGCCAACCGGGTCAGGTGGGGAACCAAGCAGCCCTAACTGCGTAGTCAGTGCCAGGGGTAAGGCTCGTCAACCTAACATCAAGAAGCCGTGAGTTCCATCCAGAGGACTCACGCGCTGCGTCTGAGGGGCCACCGCCAGCCCCGGACGCCAGACCTCACGCAATCAGCCATGACCCTGCACATCCGGCTCGCCAACATCGGCGATCTCGAAGCGCTGATACGCCTGGATACGGTGGCCGCGCACGATGACCACCGCGCCGCGCAGATCAAGGGCTGGATCGACGACAGGTTCTGCCACGTCGTCCACGTGGATGGCGAGCCAGCCGCCTACGGCGTCCTGCACCACCACTTCTTCGACGCGGGCTTCATCGAAATGCTGATGGTCGGCGAAAAGTTTCGCCGCCACGGGCTCGGGCTGAAGCTCATCGCGCATCTGCAATCGATCTGCGATCGGCCCAAGCTCTTCACCTCCACGAACAGGTCCAACCAGGCGATGCAATCGCTGCTGAAACGGGCCGGATTCAGGGAAAGCGGCCACATCGACAACCTCGACGAGGGCGACCCCGAACTGGTGTTCTTCTGGCCCGAGGAGCAGCAGCCGCGCACCGGGCCTGGCGTTACAACCCCAGCCGCTGAATAGCGCCCCGCGCCGCAGCCGCACCGCTCGCCATCGACGCCGTGAGCAGATAACCGCCGGTCGGCGCCTCCCAATCCAGCATCTCGCCCGCCGCGAACACACCGGGCAGCGCACTCGCCATCAGCGACGAATCCAGCGCGTCGAAGCGCACGCCGCCTGCCGTGCTGATCGCCTCGTCGACAGGCCGCGTCGCGACCAGCTTCAGCGGCACGGCCTTGATCGTGGCTGCCAGTTGCACAGGGTCCTGCATCGCGTCCTTGCTCAACGCTTCGTGCAGCACGCCCGCCTTGATGCCTTCGATGCCGAGGCGGCTCTTGAGGTGGCTGCTCAACGAACGCGCGCCACGCGGATGCTTCACCGCCGCGAGCACCTGCTCGGCACTGCGGTCGGGCAGCAGGTCGAGCAACAGCGTCGCGCTGCCGTTCGCGGCAATCTCGTCACGCAGCAGCGCCGACGCCGCATAGACCAGGCTGCCTTCGATGCCCGTGGCCGTCGCAACGAACTCGCCCTTGCGCGCAAAGTGACGCCCCTGGCTATCAGTGAACGAGATCGCGACCGACTTGAAGGGCTGTCCGGCGAAGCGGCTTGAAAAATGCTCGCTCCACCCCGCGCCGTCGAAGCCGCTATTGGCTGGCAGCAGCGGCGCCACGTCCACGCCCTTGGCCTGCAGCATGGCGCCCACGCGCCGTCCGAGCCCAGGCGGGCCCAGCTCGCGCCACCCAGCGCCAGCACCACGCGTCGGCCTTCGCGACGACCTCGCCGGCCGGCGTTGCAAACCGCAATGCGCCCACGTCGAGCGCCCCGTCGCCGAGCCAGCGATGCCGCATATGAAACTGCACGCCCGCCGCGCGCAGCCGATGCAGCCACGCGCGCAGCAGCGGCGCGGCCTTCATGTCGGTCGGGAACACGCGGCCCGACGTACCGACGAAAGTCTCGATGCCCAGCCCGGCCGCCCACTCGCGCGCCTGCTGCGGGCCGAACTCCGCGAGCATGGGCTCCAGCTGCGCGCGGCGCTCGCCGAAGCGGGTCACGAACACATCGAAGGGCTCCGAGTGCGTGAGGTTCAAGCCACCGCGCCCGGCCAACAGAAACTTGCGGCCCACCGAGGGCATCGCGTCGTACACATGCACTTGCGCGCCGGACGCGCTCAGCACTTCGGCCGCCATCAGGCCGGCGGGTCCGCCGCCGATCACGGCAACGGCAGGAGAAACATTCATTCGAGATTTACCAGTTCGCCCTGCCCGGTCAGGAACGCGACGCGCACCGTGGCACCGGGATAGGCATGTTGCACTGCGGCGCGGTAGCGCTGCATCTGTGCGATCAGCGCGGCGTCCCTCTCGGGGCGCGCCGCGGATTTGTAGTCGAGGATCCACCAGGCGCCGCCGTCGCGCTCTCGCACCAGACGGTCGATGCGCAAGGTCTCGCCTTCATGCACCAGCGTGACTTCATTGCCATGCCAGTCGACCCTGCGATCGTCCCACACCCAGGCGCCCTGGCCCGCGCGGATGCGCTGGGCCAGCGCGGCGGCGCCGCGCGCCTGCTGCGCATCGAGCATGAATTCGCGTGCCGCGGCGCGTACGTGGGCCGCGGGCAGCGGCTCGCCCGGCACGGCCCATTCGAGCAGCCGGTGCATGGCCTGGCCGAAGGCGGCGGCGCGCGCGTCGACGGTGGTGTCGGGCGCTTTCTTGGTAGAGGGTGGCTCGACCGACACAGGCGCAGGCGCCGCGGGCATGCGCTTCATCGAGAAGCTGCCCGATCCCGCGCCCGCTTCGGTCGGCAGGGCGACCAGCGGCTCGTCGGCTTCCGTGGCTTCACACAGCGGCTCCAGCCGCGCCCACCAGCTGCCTTCGTTGGCTCGCGCCGGACGCACCGACGACAGCACCAGCCGCTCGCGCGCCCGCGTGGTCGCGACGTAGAGGCCGTTGAGCTCTTCGCGATGGCGTGCGCGCTGCTCTTCTTCGAGCAGCGACGCCGCGCAGGCCGGCGGCGTCTTCTCGCTCGCCAGGAACACGAAGCGTGTCGGCGCGCTGTCGCTGCCCTTCCACTCGACCAGCACGCCCATGGTCTGGGCGCGCGGCGGTGGGGCATCGCAATCGAGCATGAGCACGGTGTCGGCCTCGAGGCCCTTGGCGCCGTGCACGGTCAGCAATTGCACCGCGTCAGGCGCGGCAACGGACGGTGCCCGCACCCCGCCGGCGCGCAGCGAACGCACCAGCGCATAAGGCGTGGCAAAGCGCGCACCGTCGATGTCGAGCGAAGCCGTCAGCACGCCGCGCAGATTGGCCAGCGCACTCTGGCGCATCGGCGCGGGCACGGCGGCGCCGAACTTCGCGAGCAGGTCGCCGTCGTTGAAGATCGCGTCGAGCGCGTCGTGCGGCGGCAGCGTCATGAGCAGGCGCTGCCACTTGCGCAGCTTGACACCGGCCTCGACCAGCTCGGGCGGCAGGCTCTCGTCCTTCTGGATCAAGGCGAACCAGCTCACCATGCCTCGCTCGCGCTGGCGCAACGCCAGTTGCACCAGCGCTTCGTCTCCGATGCCGAACACCGGCGACTTCAGCGCGCGCGCCAGCGACAGGTCGTGCGCGGGCGACACGAGCGCGTCGATCAGCGCGACCACGTCCTGCACTTCGGGCGCGTCGTGCAGCTCGTTCTTCTCGGGCTGCTGCACGGGAATATGACGCTGGCGCAGCGCGTCCTGCATGGCGGACAGGCGGCTGCGGCGGCGCGCCAGCACCATGATCTGCTTGGGCGGCGTGCCGTCGGCGATGCGTTGCGCGACCCACTGCGCGGCCTGTTCGCATTCTTTCTGCAGCAGTTGCTCTTCGGGCAGCACGCGCGGCGTGACGAGGCTGTCGCGCCAGTGCAGCATGCCGTCGTCGGCCGGAGCGGCTTCGGCGGCGCCGAGTGCATCGCGGTCGATGGCCGGAAGCTTGAGCAGTTCGCCGTCGTCGCCGCGCTCGGTGGTGTGGGCGCGGTAGCCGTCGAACTCGCCGGCCTCCTGCGCGGCCAGCATCGCCGAGTTGACGAGCCCGACCACGGCGCGCGCGTTGCGGTGGGTGTGGTCGCAGTTCAGCAGTTCGCCGTCGAGGCCTTCGCGCACGAACTTCTTGGCGGCGATGAACACCTGCGGCTCGGCGCGGCGAAAGCGGTAGATGCTCTGCTTGGGGTCGCCCACGATGAACACGCGCGGCGCCCTGCCCTGCGCGCCGGTGTAGGCGCTGAGCCAGCCGTACAGGGCCTGCCACTGCAGCGGGTTGGTGTCCTGGAATTCGTCGATCAGCAAGTGCGCGATGCGCGCGTCGAGCCGCTCCTGCACCCAGCCCGAGAGCGCCGATTGCCCGAGCAGCAGCTGCGCGGCCTGTTCGACGTCGTTCATGTCGACCCAGCCGTGCGCGCGCTTCACGTCGGCGAAGGCCGCGATGAGGATGCGCGTGAGCCGCGTCATGCGCTGCTGGTAAAGCCACGCCGCGTGCTGCGCCTGCGCGCCGCACAGCACCTGCAGTTCGGACTCGGCCTCCTGGGCGGCGGGGAATTTCTGCAGGTTCTTGTTGAGGCGGTCTTCGGTGGCGACGAAGAAGTTCTTGCGCAGGTGCGCCAGCGCGGCCGGCAACGCGCCGGCTTCGGGCTCGCCCGTGCCGAACACGTCGATGATGGCTTCGGCGGCCTTTTGCGGCGTCTTGTTGGCCTCCTTGCCCAGCGCGGCCGCGCGGTCGAGCCAGCGCTGGCGCACGGCACCGCCGCGCAAGGCGTCGGTCGGCTCGTCCAGCCCTTCGAGCGCGGGATAGAACGCGCTGAAGTGCTGCACGGCGTTTTCCGCATCGGCCAGCGAGAACTCGACGCGCTTGGACAGCGCCTCGCTCAGGGCCTTGGCGGTCTGCGAACGGCCGTGCGTGGCGACGACGGCGTAGTAGTCGGCCAGCGCGCTCCTGTCGGCGGTCACGGCTTCGAAGAACGGGCGCCAGGTGTGGCTGCGCGCCTCGGCATCGTCTTCGAGCAGTTCGTAGTTCGACGGCAGGCCCAGCTCGCGCAGCACCGCCAGCGGCGCATTGCGCAACAAGCCCGCGAACCAGGCGTGGAAGGTTCGGAACTGCACCGGCCGGCCGCCTTCGAGCAGACGCCGGTAGAGCCCCTTCAGGCGCGGCACCGCGGCCAGCGCGGCGGCGGGCTCGACGCCGCGCATCACGAGCTGGGCGACCAGTTCCTCCGGCGTGCGCTCGGCGAAATCCTCGAGCCACTGGTCGAGCCGCTCGCGCATTTCGCCGGCCGCCTTCTTCGTGAAGGTGATGGCCAGGATCTCGTGCGGCTCGCAGGCGGAATCGCCTTCTTCGAGCAGCGCGCGCAGGATGCGCGACACCAGCATCCAGGTCTTGCCCGCGCCCGCGCAGGCTTCGACCGCGACCGAGCGGCGCGGATCGCACGCGACGACGTAGAAAGCCTCGCGCGTGACGTGCCGGCCGTTGTGTTCGTAGCTGCGCCGCTCACTTCGTATCACCTCCGACCGCCGGGCCGCCCCAAGGCGCAGGTGCCTCCCCCTCGGGGGGTGGCGAAGCACACGCAGTGGCAAGCCGGGGGGCCTCGTCGCTCCAGAAGTCCTTGCGACAGAGGCCGCGCGCTGCGCAGTAGTCGCAGACGGCGCCCTCCCCCAATGGCGGCAGCGCCGCGCCCTGCGCGATGCGCGTGAAGTCGCTGATGATGCCGGCCACGAGCGCGTCGCGCGCCTCCACCACGGAAGGCTGCTCGACGGTCTGCGTGCCGGACGATTTTTCGCCCACGTTCACGTAGGCCGCGCGCAAGGTGTCGTCGGCCACCAGGGCTGCGTAGAAGGCCAGCTGCGTGTCTTCGGTCGGGTCTTTCACGCGCTCCTTGCTGACGGAGGCGGACTCGGTCTTGTAGTCGATCACGAAGGCCTGCCCGTCGGGCATGCGGTCGATGCGGTCGAGCCGGCCGATCAGGCGCAAGTCGCCCAGCGGCTGCTCCTTCCAGGGCTCGGCCTCGACGAAGACGGCGCCACCGGCCTCGTGCCCCGTGAGCCATTGGAGATAGCCGTCGCGCACGGCGGGCCATGCGGCAGCAAAGGGCAAAAACTCCGCGTCGGACAGGCCGAGCTCTTGCGTGGCGCGCCGGGACGCGTCTTCGATGAGCGCGGCGCGCTCCTGCGCGTCTTGCGTCGGGGTTTCGAGCAGCGCCTCGTGGAAGTGGCCGAGCACCGCGTGCAGCCAGTTGCCGAAGTCGCGCTTGTCGATCTCGGCATCGAGCTCGTCGGCGCTGCGCAGGCCGAGTTGGCGCAGCGCGAAGAAGCGATAGGGACAGCGGCGCAGGTCTTCGTACACGCTGGTCGAGATGTTCTGCAGCGGCAGCAGCGCGCCCGAAGGCTTCGGGCAGTCGGTCGGCTGCACGGCGACCTCGCGCGGGGAACGCGGATCGGTGGCGGGCTGCAGGACGTGATCGAGCTGCAGCGCCTGCACCAGCGGGCTCGGACGCACCGGTTCGCCGCTGGCGTCGGACTGGCGCCACAGCAGTTCGCACGAGGGGTTGTGCAGGGCCGCGGCCCAGGCGGCACGCTGCGCGGCTTCGAGCGTTTCGCGCGAGGGCAAGCCCAGGTCGGCGCGCTGCGCGGCGCTCCAGTTGCCGGGCGGCTCGGGCGACGCGGGCAGGCGGCGGTCGTCGCAACCGGGAATCACCACCGCACCGAACGCGCGGCCCAGCAATTGGTAGAGCGGCAGCACGATGACCTTGGGGGCCTGGTCGCCGGCGGGCGGCACGAAGCTCGCGTCTTCGAGCACGTCGCGGACCCAGGCGGTGAATTCGGCGAGCGTGTGGCGGCCGCCGGGGAATTCTTCGTCGTCGCCGTGTGCGCCGGCATCGAGCCACAGCGCGGCGATGACCTTGCCGCCGGCCATGTCCTCGCTGAGCGGCTCCCACTGCTCGCTGGCCTCCAGCAGTTCGCGCAGCGCGCCCAGCCATTCGGCCAGGGGGCGCGAGCGGGTCATCGGCGCGCGGCGCGCCTCGATGGCCTCGGTGAAAGGCAGCATCGCGACGTCTTGCGGCTTCTCGCTGCGCGCGATCAATGCGCACCATGCCGACCAGTCGCGCAGGCCTTCGCGACGCAGGCGTGCCTCGAGCGACTGAACGGCCAGCGCGTCGCCGTCGGCGCCGCTCTTGAGCCATTCAAGCACCTGGTCGCTGCCGGCGTCATGGGCACAGGCGCGCAGCGCGCTCATCAATGCGGCGGCCGCGCGTGTGGTCGAAAGTTTCCATCCGGTCTCGTCGTGGGTGACGATGCCCTGCGCCTTCAGCTGGGCGCTGATGCGGCGCGTGAGCGCGCGATCGGTCGCCACCAGCGCGACCGGCGCGCGGTCTTCGGCCAGGTGGCGCAGCACGCAGGCGGCGGCGAGCTCGGCTTCGTCCTCGGGGTCGAGCGCGACGTGCGAGGCCGCGGCGTCCACCTGCGTATTCGCCGGTACCAGCGAGAGATGCAGTGCCCTGTCGCCCCACAAGGCGCAAAGCGCCTGCGTGAGCGGGTCGGTCTGGAAGCCCTCGAGCACGATCAGCGCATCGACCTGCGCGCGCGTGCTCTCGCGCTGCAGCACATCGGTGGCATAGCCGGAGGTCGAGACCCATGCGACGGCGATGCGGATCAATGCGCTCTCGGTGCGGAACCATTCGGACTCGCTGCCCGCCTCGGCCACCTGCGCCGCGCGCGCGGCCCAGTCGCCGACGCGCTCCTGCGGCGCCACGGCGGCCGCGAGCGGCACCAGTTGATAGGCCAGTTCGACCACGCGGCCGGCCAGCGCGAAGCGCTCGGCATGGAAGCCGGACTGCGACAGCAGCGCCTGGGCCGTGACGAGGTCGCGCGCCATGTCGTGCGCGACGTCGTAGCCGGTGGGAACGAACCCGCCGGCGCTGCGGGCCCAGTTGTGCGTGGTCTCGAAGCGCGGCACGAAGCCGGGGCTGCCGCAGCGGGCCCACATGGCGCGCGCCACGCCCATCAGCTGGGCATAGGGCACCAGCACCACGGTACGGGCCGCGTGCAGCTCGCGTTCGGCGAGCGCGCGCACGATCCGCGCGACGACGCCGTCGGCGGGATCGCACCACAGGGCCTGGACGGGGTGGCCTTCGTTCATGTTCTATCGAGGGTTTTGAGAGCGCAGGGGCATGACACGCAAGGGCTTTGGCTATCGCCGCCATAGCGTCCCCGCATGGCACGCCACCCCTTGGTTTCTGTCACAATGACCTGCACTTTAGCTGCACCGAAACTCTCTGCGCACAAGGACCCATCACATGGCCAGCGAACTCATCAAACACATCTCCGATTCCTCCTTCGAGGCCGACGTGCTCAAGTCCAGCCAGCCCGTTCTGGTCGACTACTGGGCCGAATGGTGCGGCCCCTGCAAGATGATCGCCCCGATCCTCGACGAAGTGTCGACCGCCTACGAAGGCAAGCTGCAAATCGCCAAGCTCAACGTCGACGAGAACCGCGACATCCCCGCCAAGTTCGGCATCCGCGGCATCCCCACGCTGATGCTGTTCAAGGACGGCCAACTGGCCGCCACCAAGGTCGGCGCCATGAGCAAGGCGCAACTCACGGCCTTCATCGACCAGCAACTCGCGTAAGCGATTTCACCCGGCCAGCGCGCAATGCGTTGGCCGGCGCGTTTTTCCTGTCATAATCTCCCACAGATCACCGGCCCTTTCAGGCAACCGGTTCGAGTTCCCCGGTTAGTGAAGCAGTTCTCGCTTCACATTCAACCTCCCCCCGTTTTCCGTTCGATTACCCCGCGAGGGGTCATTCCATGCACTTAAACGAACTCAAGGCACTCCACGTGTCTGAAGTCCTCAAGCAGGCTGAAGCGCTTGAGATCGAAAACGTCGGCCGCATGCGCAAGCAGGAGCTGATGTTCGCGATCATCAAGAAGCGCGCCAAGGCCGGCGAGCAGGTCTTCGCCGACGGTGTGCTCGAAATCCTGCCGGACGGCTTCGGCTTCCTGCGCAGCCCCGACACCAGCTTCACGGCCAGCACGGACGACATCTACATCTCGCCCAGCCAGGTACGCCGCTTCAACCTGCACACCGGCGACATGATCGAAGGTGAAGTGCGCACGCCCAAGGACGGCGAGCGCTACTTCGCGCTGACCAAGCTCGACAAGGTCAACGACGGTCCGCCCGAGCAGAACAAGCACAAGGTGATGTTCGAAAACCTGACGCCGCTGTTCCCCAAGGAGCAGATGAAGCTCGAGCGCGACGGCATCAAGGGCGAAGAGAACATCACGGGCCGCATCATCGACATCATCGCCCCCATCGGCAAAGGCCAGCGCGCCCTGCTCGTGGCGCCGCCCAAGAGCGGCAAGACGGTGATGATGCAGCACATCGCCCACGCCATCAGCGCCAACTACCCCGACGTGCACATGATGGTGCTGCTGGTGGACGAGCGTCCTGAAGAAGTGACCGAAATGCAGCGCACGGTGAAGGGCGAGGTCATTGCCTCGACCTTCGACGAGCCCGCCGCGCGCCACGTGCACGTCGCCGAAATGGTGATCGAGCGCGCCAAGCGCCTGGTCGAGCTCAAGAAGGACGTGGTGATCCTGCTGGACTCGATCACCCGCCTGGCCCGCGCCTACAACAACGTCGTGCCCTCGTCGGGCAAGGTGCTGACCGGCGGTGTCGACTCCAACGCGCTGCAGCGCCCCAAGCGTTTCCTGGGCGCGGCGCGCAACGTGGAAGAAGGCGGCTCGCTGACCATCATCGGCACCGCGCTGATCGACACCGGCAGCCGCATGGACGAAGTGATCTTCGAAGAGTTCAAGGGCACCGGCAACTCCGAAATCCACCTGGACCGCCGCCTGTACGAAAAGCGCGTGTTCCCGTCGATCCAGCTCAACCGCAGCGGCACCCGCCGCGAAGAACTGCTGCTGGCCCCCGAGATCCTGCAAAAGACCCGCATCCTGCGTCAGCTCATGTACAACATGGACGAGATCGAGTCGATGGAGCTGATGCTCAAGAACATGAAGGCGACCAAGACCAATGTCGAGTTCTTCGACATGATGCGTCGCGGCGGCTGAGCACCACCTGCTCTGTCCGCGAAAGCGCGTTGACCCTTTTGGGTCAGCGCGCTTTTTTCATTTCAGACCCGGATGACTCGGCCTTCGAGGGCGCTCTGGCGGCCCAGGTCGAGCAGCTCCATCAGCGCGACGGCCTGCTCGGGCGGCACGGGGTTCGGGCCTTTGCCCAGGATCGCGTCGCGCACCGCGGCGTAGTAGTCGACGTAGTTGCCGGCGCGCGTGGGCACGCGGCGCTTGCTCGGCGTGCCGTCGCTGCCGACCAGCGTGAGTTCACCGTCGAGCGGATCGGCGCCCCACCCTTCGGCTGGCGGCCTTTGCCCGGCACGCAGCGCATCTTCCTGCGTGTCGACGCCATGCTTGATGTAGCTGCCGCGCGTGCCGTGCACGATGTAGCGCGGCGCGGCTTCGGCCGCCAGCGTGGTCGAATGCAGCACCACCCGCAGCGGGGCATGCGGTCCGCTTTCGTAGCGCAGCACGGCATGGGAGTAGTCCTCGACCACCGCGCCGTCGCGCAGCACCGCCGTGTCGAGCTGGATCGTGTCGGGCCGACCGAACAGCTGCATCGACTGGTCGACCAGGTGCGCGCCCAGGTCCACCCACAGGCCCGAACCCGGCACCGCCTGCTCGCGCCAGCGCACCTTCACCTCGGGCCGGAAGCGGTCGAAATGCGACTCCATGTACACCGGGCGGCCCAGCTCGCCGCCGGCCAGCAGCTCTTGGAGCGTCAGGAAATCGGCGTCGAAACGGCGGTTCTGGTAGACCGCCAGCACGCGATTGTTGCGCTTGGACAACGCCTCCAGCGCCCGGGCTTCCGCCACGTCGAGGGTGAAAGGCTTGTCGACCACCACGTGCTTGCCGGCCTCCAGCGCCGCCCTGGCCACCGGGTAATGCTGGGCGTTGGGTGTCGCAACCACGACAAGATCGATGTCCGACCGGGCCACCAGCGTGTCCACGTCGGGCACCACGGCCACGCCCGGCCAGTCCGTATTGACCTTGTCCGGCTGCGAACTCGCCACCGCCGCCAGTTCGAGTCCCGGCACGGCGGACAGCACGGGTGCATGGAAGGTTTGGCCGGCAAAACCGTAGCCGACGAGGCCGGCGCGCAGGGGTGCAGAGGTCATGGAAAGGCCTGTTTGCTCTGAAAAGGGGCAGTATGCGATAATCGAGGGCTCCGCGAAAAGTGCGGCTGGGCAGCGTCGCCCGGCTTCCCAGGCTCCCCTGGGGCAGCACGCCAGACACGACACCGATGACTGGCAGGCTGGTGGCTCTCGCATCGACCGCGCATTGATTCCAACAGCGCAAAAGGAAAGACCATGGCAAAAGAAGGCATCCACCCCAATTACCGCGAAATTCTGTTCGTCGACATGTCGAACGGCTTCAAGTTCGTGACCCGTTCGTGCGCGAACACCAAGGAAATGGGCAAGACCGACGACGGTCGTGAACTACCCCTGTTCAAGCTCGATACCACGAGCGAATCGCACCCGTTCTACACCGGCACCCAGAAGTCGGTCGACAACATGGGCGGTCGCGTCGAGAAGTTCCGCAACCGCTTCGGCAAGACCACCGGCGCCGCCTCGAAGTAAGGCACGCGCTTTTGCGTCGAGGGCAGCCCGGTTTACCGCGCTGCCCTTTTTCTTTCCGAAACCAGCTTTCCGCCTCTTGAACCAACCCACTCCCGCGATCGTTGCCCAGAGCGCCGTGCGCCGGCTGCCGCGCGTCGCGCTGCTGTTGCTGTGCGCGGCCTACCTGCTGCCGGGCCTGGTCGGCCGGGGGCCGTGGAAGAGCGCCGACATCACCGCCTTCGGCTACATGTCCGAGCTGGCGCGCACCACCGAAGGCATCGCTCGCTGGTTCGACCCGATGCTGCTGGGCCTGCGCCCCGAAACGCTGGCGCTGGTGCCCTACTGGATCGGCGCCTGGGCGATCAAGATTGCGCCCTCGTGGCTGAACCCCGACCTGGCCGTGCGCATTGCATTCGCCTTCCTGCTCTGGGGCACCTTCACGGCCACCTGGTACGCCGTGTACTACCTGGCCCGCACCGCGCGCGCCCAGCCCGTGGCCTTTGCCTTCGGCGGCGAAGCCCGTCCGACCGATTACGCGCGCGCCATTGCCGACGGCGGCCTGCTGGCGCTCATCGCCTGCCTCGGCCTGGCCCAGCTCGGTCATGAAACCACGCCCGCGCTGGCCCAGCTTTTCTTTGCCTCGTACCTGTTCTACGGCGTGGCCGCGCTGCCGTATCGCCGCGCCGGCCCGGTGCTGGCGCTGTTCGTCGGCACCCTGGGCATCACGCTGAGCGGCGCCCCCACGGTCGGCCTGGCGCTGGCCATCGGGAGCACGCTGTACATCGCCTACGAACGGCGCCGCGCGGCCAGGTCGGCCACCGAGAGCGACGACGACGGCCCGGGCTACACCCTCGGCGCCCTTGCCACGATGGCCGGCGTCACGGTGCTGGCTGCCGTGCTGGTGTTCTCGCTGCGCTTGGCGCAATGGAAGCTCACGCTGAGCTACGGCTCGCTGTTCAGCGACGTGCGCGGCCAGGCCAAGCTGCTGTTGTGGTTCACCTGGCCGGTCTGGCCGCTCGCCATCTGGACGCTCTGGCGCTGGCGCCGGCAGCTCAACGCGCGCCATGTGGCGCTGCCGTTCTGGTTCGCGCTGGTGCCGCTGGCCGCCACCTGGACCACCGACTTCTCCGACCGCTCGCTGATGCTGGCGCTGCCCGCCTTCGCCACGCTCGCGGCCTTCGCGCTGCCGACCTTCCGCCGCAGCGCGGCCGCGCTGGTCGACTGGTTCAACGTGCTCTTCTTCAGCGGCCTGGCGCTGCTGGGCTGGATCTACTGGATCGCCATGCAGACCGGCGTGCCGCCCAAGCCCGCGGCCAGCGTCACCCGACTGGTGCCCGGCTTCGTGCCCGAGTTCTCGCCCATCGCCGTGGTGCTGGCGGCGGCTGCGACCATTGCCTGGTGCTGGCTGGTGCGCTGGCGCACGGGGCGGCACCGCGCCGCGCTCTGGAAGACGCTGGTGCTGCCGGCCGGCGGCACCGCGCTGTGCTGGATGCTGCTGATGACGCTGTGGCTGCCCCCCATCGACTACGCGCGCAGCTACGTGCCGCAGGTGCATGCGGTGACCGAGCGCGTCGGGCAGCCGAGCTGCGTGGCCGAGCTCGCGCTGAGCCGGGCGCACATCGCGGCCCTGCGCTACCACGGCCAGCTCAACCTGCAGCCGCTGCTGCTGGGCACCAACTGCCCCTGGCTGCTCGTGAGCCCCGAGACCATCGAGCGCCTGCACACGATCATCCCCTTCGATCAATGGCGCTTCAGCGGCACGCTGCGCCGCCCCAGCAGTCCGGCCGACGACTTGCTGCTCTACCAGAAGATCACGCCGCAGTGAGTGCAGTGAGCGGCGAAAGAGGCCTGATCGCGCGCCACGCCGGCACCGTGCTGGTCGGCCAACTGGCCGTGATGGCCTTCGGCGTGACCGACACCATCATTGCCGGCCGCTACTCCGAAGGTGCGCTGGCCGCGCTGTCGGTCGGCGCGGCGATCTTCATCAGCGTCTACGTTTCGCTGATGGGCGTGCTGCAGGCGCTGTTGCCGGTCTGGGCCGAGCTGCATGGCGGCGGACGCAGCAGCGAGGTCGGCCGCTCGGTGCGGCAATCGCTGTACCTCGCCGCCATCGCCATCGTGGTCGGCATGGCGGCGCTGCTGTCGCCCGGCGCCGTGCTGCGCTTCACGCAGGTGCCGGCGGACATGCGCGGCGAGGTGGAAACGTACCTGAACGTGCTGGCCTTCGCGCTGGCGCCGTCGCTGCTGTTCCGACTGTTCAGCACGCTCAACCAGAGCCTCGGCAAACCCCAGCTCGTGACCTGGCTGCAGCTGGGCTCGCTGTTCGTGAAACTGCCGCTCTCGATCTGGTTCACCTTCGGCGGCGCGGGCCTGCCGGCAATGGGCTTGGTGGGCTGCGGCTGGGCCACGCTGTGCGTGAACTGGGCGATGCTCGCCTGCGCGGTCTGGCTGCTGCGCAGCAGCCCTTTCTATCGCGGCTACCGGCTGTGGGAGCGCATCGAAAAGCCCGACTGGCGCCAGATCCGCCAGTTCGCGCGGCTGGGCGTGCCGGGCGGCCTCGCGGTGCTGGTCGAAGTGACCTCGTTCACGCTGATGGCGCTGTTCATCGCGCGCCTGGGCACGGCCGCCGCCGCCGCGCACCAGATCGCCGCGAACCTGATGGCCGTCGCCTACATGGTGCCGCTGTCGCTCTCGATCGCGACCAGCGCACGCGTGAGCTTCTGGCTCGGCGCGGGCGATGCCGCCAAGGCGCGCCACGCATGCCGCCTGGGGTTCGAGCAGACCGTGCTGTGCGCCCTGCTCTTCTCGACCGCGCTGGTCACGCTGCGCCACCAGTTGGCGGCCGTGTACTCGGACAACCCCGCCGTCATCGGGCTCGCGGCGGCGCTGATGCTGGCTGTGGCGGCCTTCCACCTGGCCGACGCCACGCAAACGCTGTGCGTGTTCGTGCTGCGCTGCTACCGCGTCACGCTGGCGCCGCTGGTCATCTACTGCACGATGCTCTGGGGCTCGGCCTCGGCGGCAGCTACATGCTCGCGTACCACGGCCTGGGGCCGTGGGAGGCGATGCAATCGCCGCTGGCGTTCTGGATGATGAGCGCCGGCGCGCTCGCGTTGACGGCCCTGTTCTTCATCAGCCTGCTGCGCTGGACGATGAAGAAGCGCGCAGCCTGAAGAAGCTGCGCCCCGCTTACTGCTTGACCAGCAGGCGCGCTTCCCGCACGCGCGCCGCCGGGAACACCAGCGCGAAACGCGAGCCCTTGCCGACGGTGCTTTCAATGCGCAGTTCGGCACCGTGGCGTTGCGCGATGTGCTTCACGATGGCCAGCCCCAGCCCCGTGCCGCCGGTTTCGCGCGAGCGGCTGCGGTCGATGCGATAGAAGCGCTCTGTCAAACGCGGAATGTGTTCGGCCGCAATGCCGGGGCCAGTGTCTTTCACGGCGTATTCGCCGCGCCCGTCAGGCAGCACCCGCCAGCTCACGGCCACTTCGCCGCCGCCCGGCGTGTAGCGGATCGCGTTGCTCAACAGGTTCGACATCGCGCTTTGCAGCTCGGTCGGCGCGCCCGACACTTCGGACTCCCCGTCGATGGTGAACGACAGGCGATGGCCCAGCGGCGCCAGCCGGCCCGACAGCCCACGGCCCTCGTCCTCGCAATGCGCGAGCAAGGCCCGGATGCGGATCCACTGGTTGCCCGATGGCGCCGCGCTGCCTTCCAGCCGCGACAGCGTCAGCAGGTCGTTCACCAGCGTTTCCATGCGGTGCGACTGCTGCCCCATCAACGACAGGTAGCGCGTGCGCTCGTCCGCGTCGAGCGGCAGGTTCTGCAGCGTCTCGACGAAACCCGCCAGCACCGTGAGCGGCGTGCGGATCTCGTGCGACACGTTCGCCACGAAGTCGCGGCGCATGGCCTCGGCCTGCTCCAGCGCCGTGATGTCGCGCGTCAGCAGCATGCGGCGGTTGCCGGCGTAGGGATGCACCTGCACCGACAGCCGCACGAGGTGGCTGCGCTGGTGCGCGTGATTGGGCCCGAAGGCGTCGATGACGACGTCACGGCTGTAGTTCCACGAGGCCAGGTAGGCCACGAAGGCCGGGTCGCGCACGAGGTTGGCCAGGTGCTGCGCCAGGTCGCGCTCGGCGTCGATGCCGAACTGGCTGGCGGCCGTCTGGTTGCACCACTCGATGCGGCCCTGCTCGTCGAGCAGCACCACGCCGTTGGGCGAAGCCTGGATGGCCGCCAGAAATTCCTGCAGCCGGTCTTCGGCCTGCCGGGTCTGCTGCTCGCGGTCGCGCAGCAGCTTGCGGATGCGCTCCGATAGCTCGCCCCACACGCCCGGCCCGCGCGACGGCAGGCCGGTTGCATCGTTGCGCAGCACCTGCAGCAGCCGCTGCGCGCGCCAAGCGTCGAGCACCAGCCAGAGCACCGAGCCCAGCCACGCGCCCAGCCAGCCGAATTTCCAGCCGAATGCCGCCACGGCGCCCCCGCCAATGACGAGGGACGCTATTAAAAATGTAGCAATGCGAAAAGGCATGGCGGGCGATTATCCGCGCCCGCGCCCAAAGGAGACCACGGCGTTCAAACCGTGACTTGGGCCGTGAGGCGGTAGCCCGCTCCGCGGACGGTTTCCACCATCGGCGCGGCGGCGCCCAGCGACTCGCGCAGGCGCTTGACGTGCACGTCGACCGTGCGTTCCTCGATGTAGACGTGGTCGCCCCACACCTTGTCGAGCAGCTGCGCCCGGCTGTGCACGCGTTCGGCGTGCTGCATCAGGTAGGCCAGCAGCTTGAACTCGGTCGGGCCGACCTTCAGCGCGCCACCCTGCCACGTCACGCGGTGGGTGGAGGTGTCGAGCGCAAGCTCGCCGATTTCCACGCGCTCCGTCACCACTTCCGGCGCCCGGCGGCGCAGCACCGCACGGATGCGGGCCAGCATTTCCTGGGTCGAGAAGGGCTTGGTGATGTAGTCGTCGCGCCGGCGTCCAGGCCGGCCACCTTGTCGGGTTCGTCGCCGCGCGCGGTCAGCATCAGGATCGGGATGGCCTTGGTGCGCGGGTCCTTGCGCCACTGGCGCGCGAGCTGCAGGCCGCTCTGGCCGGGCAGCATCCAGTCGAGCAGGATCAGATCCGGCAGGAAGGCGTCGATCTCGCGCTGGGCCGCGGCGCCATCTTCCGACCAGATCGGCTCGAAGCCGTTATGGCGCAGGTTGACGGCGATCAGCTCGGCGATCGAGGACTCGTCTTCGACGATCAGGACTCGGGGTTTCTTCATTGCTTTCTTGGGAGTCTTGCCGCCGTTGTCACTGCAGCGCGGACTCGATTTCTTGCATCGAAGTGTGCCGCACATCGGCACCCTTGACGATGTAGATGATGAATTCGGCGATGTTCTTCGCGTGGTCGCCGATACGTTCGATGGCCTTGGCCAGGAACAGCAGGTCGAGGCTGGCGGAAATCGTGCGCGGGTCTTCCATCATGTAGGTGACCAGCTTGCGCACGAAACCGTCGAACTCGCGGTCGATCAGGTCGTCGTCCTTCAGGATCGACAGCGCCGCGGCCGTGTCCAGCCGCGCAAAGGCGTCCAGCGCGGTGCGCAGCAGGCCCGAGGCCAGGTCGGCCGCGATGCGCAGCTCGGTCGTCGGCAGCTGGCGGGCCGCCCCGCTCTCGATGATCGACTTGACCATGCGCGCGATCTTGTTGGCCTCGTCGCCCACGCGCTCCAGGTTGGCGGTGGTCTTGCTGATGGCGATCAGCAGGCGCAGGTCGCGGGCCGTGGGCTGGCGGCGCGCAATGATCGAAGACAGCTCGCGGTCGATGTCGATTTCCATCGCATTGACGCGGTGCTCGGTCTCCATCACGCGGTCGGCGGCTTCGGTGTCGAACTGAAGCAGCGCGTACACGGCCTGGTGAATCTGCGACTCGACCATGCCGCCGAGCTCCATCACGCGCGACGAGACGCCGTTGAGTTCGCTGTCGAACTGGCTGGAAAGGTGTTTCTCGGTCATGTTGTCTCCTTTGACTTCAACCGAAGCGGCCGGTGATGTAGTCCTCGGTCTCCTTGCGCTGCGGCTTGAAGAACATCTGTTCGGTGGCACCGAACTCGATCAGGTCGCCGAGGTACATGTAGGCGGTGTAGTCGCTGCAGCGGGCGGCCTGCTGCATGTTATGCGTCACGATGACCACCGTGTATTCGTTCTTCAGTTCGGCGATCAGTTCTTCGATCTTCGCGGTCGAGATCGGGTCCAGCGCCGAGCAGGGTTCGTCCAGCAGCAGCACTTCGGGCTTGATGGCGATGCCGCGTGCAATGCACAAGCGCTGCTGCTGGCCGCCCGAGAGGCCCGAGCCGCTTTGCTGCAGCTTGTCGCGCACTTCGGTCCACAGGGCCGCCTTCTTCAGGGCCCACTCGACGCGGTCGTCCATTTCGCTGGCCGAGAGATTCTCGAACAGCTTCACGCCGAAGGCGATGTTGTCGTAGATCGACATCGGGAACGGCGTGGGCTTCTGGAACACCATGCCGACCTTGGCGCGAATGAGCGCCACGTCCTGCTTGGACGTGAGCAGGTTCTCGCCGTCCAGGGCAATGGTGCCCTCGGCGCGCTGCTCGGGATAGAGCTCGAACATGCGGTTGAAGGTGCGCAGCAGGGTCGACTTGCCGCAGCCCGACGGGCCGATGAAGGCCGTGACCTTGTTCTCGGGGATCTCGAGGTTGATGCCCTTGAGCGCGTGGAACTTGCCGTAATAAAAGTTCAGGTCCTTGACCGAGATCTTCGAGCGCGACGTTTGTTGTGCGACGGTATTTGGCATGAGAGAGCCTTCTGTGTTCTTAATGTTTGGTGCGCGTCAGCACACGCGCCAGGATGTTGAGGGCAAGCACGGCGACGGTGATCAGGAACACACCGGCCCACGCCAGCTTCTGCCAGTTCTCGTACGGGCTCATGGCGAACTTGAAGATCGTGACCGGCAGGCTGGCCATCGGCTGGCTCACGTCGGCGGTCCAGAACTGGTTGTTCAGCGCGGTGAAGAGCAGCGGCGCGGTTTCGCCGGCGATGCGCGCCACGGCCAGCAGCACACCCGTGACCACACCGGCGCGGGCGGCGCGCAGCGTGATGCTGAGAATGACCTTCCACTTCGGCGTGCCCAGGGCGTAGGCCGCTTCGCGCAGGCCCGGCGGCACCAGTTGCAGCATGTTCTCGGTGGTGCGGATCACCACCGGAATCACGATCAGCGCGAGCGCCAGCGCACCGGCCAGGCCCGAGAAGCTCTTGAAGTAGGCCACCACCACGGCGTACACGAACAGGCCGATCACGATCGACGGCGCCGACAGCAGGATGTCGTTGACGAAGCGCGTGACCGAGGCGAGCCAGCCCTTGGGGTTGTACTCAGCCAGGTAGATGCCGGCCATGATGCCGATCGGCGTGCCCACGAAGGTGGCCAGCGCCACCATCACGAACGAACCGAAGATCGCGTTGGCAATACCGCCCGCTTCGTTCGGCGGCGGCGTCATTTCGGTGAAGGTGGCGAGCGCGAGGCCGCCGATGCCCTGGCGCAGCGTTTCCCAGAGGATCCACACGAGCCAGAACACGCCGAACGCCATCGCGGCGAGCGACAGGGTCAGCGCGATCTTGTTGACGCGGTTGCGCGAGGCGAACCGGGCCTGGCGCGTTTCGGCGAGCGCTTGGCGCTCAGGAGGTTTTGCGCGGTGCTCACGACTTGGTTCCTTCGCTCTTCTTCATCTTGGCCAGCAGCATCTTGGAGAGCGACAGCACGACGAAAGTGATGAAGAACAGCACGAGGCCGAGGTACATCAGCGCGGCCTGGTGCAGGCCGGCGCCGGCTTCGGCGAATTCATTGGCAAGCGCCGAGGTGATGCTGTTGGCAGCCTCGAACACGGAAAGGGAGTTGAGCTGGTTCATGTTGCCGATCACGAACGTGACCGCCATCGTTTCACCCAGCGCCCGGCCCAGGCCGAGCATGATGCCGCCGATCACGCCGGCCTTGGTGTAGGGCAGCACGACCTTGGACACGACTTCCCAGGTGGTGGAACCCAGGCCGTAGGCCGATTCCTTGAGCAGCGGGGGCGTCACTTCGAACACGTCGCGCATCACCGAGGCGATGAACGGAATGATCATGATCGCGAGGATGATGCCGGCCGACAGGATGCCGATGCCCACGGGCGGGCCGGACACCAGCGCGCCGAGGTACGGAATGCCGCCGAGCAGCTTCTGCAGCGGCTGCTGCACCCAGGTCGACAGGATCGGGCCGAACACCAGCAGGCCCCACATGCCGTAGACGATGGAAGGCACCGCAGCCAGCAGCTCGATGGCCGTGCCCAGCGGGCGCTTGAGCCAGTTGGGCGACAGCTCGGTCAGGAAGAGTGCAATGCCGAAGCTCACCGGCACCGCGATCACCAGCGCGATGACCGAGGTGGCCAGCGTGCCGTAGATCATGACCAGGCCGCCGTACTCGTCCTTCACCGGGTCCCACACGCTGTTCGTGAGGAAGCCGAGGCCGTACTTGGAAATGCGGGCCAGGCGCCGATGATCAGCGACAGCAGGATGCCGATGAGCATCGCGAGCGTCAGCAGCGCGGCGCCCTTGGCGGCCCAACCGAACAGACGGTCGGCCATCGGGCCGGAACGCGGAGCCTTGACGGGAGGCGGAGGGGCGGTGACACGACCGCGCTCGGCCGCGAGGTCGAGGGAGGTGCCTGCGGCAGGAAAGGTGGATGACACGGGTCGCTCCGGCAAAGACGAAAGCGGCGCGTCCTCGAGCGAAGAATTGCTCATGGGCGCGCCGGTCTGGACTGATGGTTGGGTTTACTTGTACGCGACGGCCTTGCCCGACGCGTCCTTCACATCACCCCATGCCTTGGCGATGGAAGCCTTCACGGCGTCAGGCATCGGCACGTAGTCGAGGTCGTCGGCCGTCTTGTCGCCGCTCTTGTAGGCCCAGTCGAAGAACTTCAGCACGGTGGTCGCGTTGGCGGGCTTGTCCTGCACCTTGTGCAGCAGGATGAAGGTCGCGCCGGTGATGGGCCACGAATCCTTGCCGGCCTGGTTGGTCAGCACCTGGTAGAAGCTCTTGCTCCATTCGGCACCGGCGGCGGCGGCCTTGAAGGCGGTGTCGTCGGGCGACACGAAGGAGCCGGCGGCGTTCTGCATCTGTGCGTACGTCATCTTGTTCTGCTTGACGTAGGCGTACTCGACGTAGCCGATCGAGTTGGGCAGGCGGTTCACGAAAGCGGCGACGCCTTCGTTGCCCTTGCCACCCGCGCCGGTGGGCCAGTTCACCGCCGTGCCTTCGCCGACCTTGCTCTTCCACTCGGCGTTGACCTTGCTCAGGTAGTTGGTGAACAGGAAGCTGGTGCCCGAACCGTCGGCGCGGCGAACCGGGGCGATGGCGGCGTCAGGCAGGGCCAGCGAGCCGTTCAGGGCCTTGATGGCGGGGTCGTTCCACTTGGTGATCTTGCCCAGGTAGATGTCGCCGAGCACCTGGCCGTTGAGCTTCAGCTCGCCGGGCTTGATGCCCTGGATGTTGACCACGGGGATCACGCCGCCGATGACGGTGGGGAACTGCATCAGGCCCTTGGCTTGCAGTTCGTCGTCCTTCAGGGGAGCGTCCGAAGCGCCGAAATCGACGGTCTTGGCTTCGATCTGCTTGATGCCGGCGCCCGAACCGACCGACTGGTAGTTGATCTTGACGCCGGTGGCCTTGTTGAAATCGGAAGCCCACTTGGCGTACAGCGGTGCCGGGAAGCTGGCGCCGGCGCCGGTCACGTCTTGCGCGAAAGCGGGAATGGTGAACATCGCGGCCAGCAGGCCGGCGGTTGCAAATTTGAACGTCGTTTTCATGAGGCTTCCTTTTAGAGGTAAGAAGTAGTCCCTTTCGGGCTTGGGACGGACTCTAGAAAGCTTGTGTGACATCAATATGACACCCCTCTGTCGAGGGAAAATGGCGTGAATCCAACGGTGGCTTGTGTGACGCTGTCACACAATCGTCATGCACCGCGCCTAGCCTCCACCCCTTGCTGTGACGAGACTTGGGAGGCGGCGCGTTCTGTCATGGCGCTACGATCAGAGAACCGCCCTCTTCACTACAAAATGCAAAACGGCACCCGCCTCGCAGCGGTCGATCTGGGTTCGAACAGCTTCAGGCTGGAAATCGGACAGGTCGACCATGGTCAGATTCACCGCACCGAGTACCTCAAGGAAACGGTGCGCCAGGGCAACGGCCTGGACAGCGCCCGCAACCTCACCACCGAGGCCATGCAGCGCGGCTGGGACGCGCTTGCGCGCTTCGGCGAGCGGCTGGCGGGCTTCAAGCGCTCGCAGGTTCGCGCCGTGGCCACGCAAACCCTGCGCGAGGCACGCAACCGCGAAGAATTCTTGCTGCGCGCGCGCACCATCCTGGGCTTCGGCATCGACGTGATCCCCGGGCGCGAAGAAGCCCGCCTGATCTACCAGGGCGTGGCGCACATGCTGCCGCACACCGACGCCTCCGACAGCGAACGCCGGCTGGTCATCGACATCGGCGGGCGCTCCACCGAAATGATCATCGGCCACGCACTCGAGGCCGACCGCATGGAGTCGTACCGCGTCGGCAGCGTTGCCTGGTCGATGAAGCACTTCGCCGAGGGCCAGTTCACCCCCACCGCCTTCCGCGCCGCCGAAGTGGCCGCCAAGGCCGTGCTGGACGACGCCCTGGCCACCTACACCCGCGACCAATGGGACGTGGCCTACGGCGCCTCCGGCACCATCGGCGCGGTCGGCGACGTGCTGGCCGCGGCCGGCGGCGAAGCGGGCCTTGTCACGCGCGAAGGCCTCGACTGGCTGCTCGACCGCCTGCTGAAGGCCGGCAGCGCCGACAAGCTGCGCATCGACGGCATGCGCGAAGACCGCAAGGCCGTGATCGGCGGCGGCGTGAGCGTGCTGCGCGCGGTGTTCGACCTGCTCGGCATCCAGGAAATGAAAGTCGCCCAGGGCGCGCTGCGCCATGGCGTGCTCTACGAATTGCTGGAACGCGACGACAGCGTGGCCGACATGCGCACCGCCACGGTGGCGCGTCTGGCCAGCCGCTTCGCCGTCGACACGGCGCAAGCCAAGCGCGTGGGCGACACGGCCGCGGCGCTGTTCGTGGAGCTCTCGCCAGCCGCGCGCGGCGGCAGCACCTCGAGCCGCGCCGGCCGGGCCCTGCGCAAGCTCGGCTGGGCGGCACAACTGCACGAAATCGGCACGCTGATCTCGCACAGCGACTATCACAAGCACGGCGCCTACATTCTCGACAACACCGACGCCCCCGGCTTCGCGGTGAATGAAATGCATGCGCTCGGGCAGTTGGTGCTGGGCCAGCGCGGCAAGCTGCGCAAGCTCGAAGCCGCACTGGACGACGAGACCTTCGTGATGCAGTTGCTGTCGCTGCGGCTCGCGATCATTCTGTGCCACGCACGGCGCGACCCCGATCCGCAGGCGCTGCACCTGGCGGCGCTGGGCGCCCGGGCCTTCACGATCGCCTGCGCACCGGACTGGGCCGAGGCGTATCCGCAGTCGGCCCACCTGTTGCGTGAAGAAGTGCTGGCCTGGCAGAAGACCAGCAGCTGGCGCGTCGAGCTCAGCGGCTGCTGAGCGCGTTTTTCAGAGCAGCTCCGGCGACTGCACCGTCACCACGACGGTCTGCACGTCGCCGTCGCGCTCGCGCGTGCGGATCCACCACAGCGAGCCCTTGCGCACCGGGCAGCTGTCCTGCTTGAGGCCCAGCAGCAGCGAAATCGCCTGCCCCACCGACGGCTGGTGGCCGATCATCAGCACCACCGACTTGCCGTTGGGCCAGCCAGCCGCGCCGAGCAGCGCCTCGGCCGTGGTCTCGGGCGACAGTTCCGGGCGCACCTTGTACTTGCGGCCCAGCGCCAGGGCGGTCTGCTCGCAGCGCCGCGCGGGGCTGCAGATGATGCGGGTGCCGTCGGGCAGTTGACGGTCAAGCCAACTCGCCATGCGCTTGGCCTGCTTCTCGCCGCGTGCGGTGAGGGAGCGCTGCATGTCGTCGCAGCCCTCCGTCCAGTCCTCGGCTTCGGCGTGGCGCCAGAAGATCAAGTCCATGGTCATCGTCTTTCGGTCGTCAGTTGCTGGATGCATCCCGGAGGTGCCCTCGGGATGCATAGCGGTTCATGAGTGCGGCTTGCGCGCCGTGCGCCTCGATCACGCGGGACGCGCCCTCCTCGCCCGGATGCGTGTCACGGTCGACCCGGGTGTAGATGCCGTCGCCGCCCAGGTCCCAGGCGTCGCGCCCGTCATGCAGGTACGCCACCAGGCATTCGTCGATCAGGCGCTGGCGCAGGCCCGGGTCGGTCACCGGCCAGGCGAGCTCGATGCGCCGCATCATGTTGCGGTTCATCCAGTCGGCGCTCGACAGGTAGAGCGATTCGTCTTCGCCGTTGCGGAAATAGAAGACCCGCGAATGCTCGAGGAAACGCCCGATCACCGAGCGCACGCGGATGTTGTCGGTCAGCCCCGGCACCTGCGCCGGCAGCGTGCAGGCGCCGCGCACGATCAGGTCGATCTTCACGCCCTTTTGCCCTGCGCGGATCAGCGCGCCGATGATCTCTTCGTCGGTCAGCGCATTCATCTTGGCGACGATGCGCGTCGGCTGGCCGGCCGCGGCGGCAACGCCCAGCGCGTCGATCTGCGCCACGATGTTCTTGTGCAGGTCGAACGGCGCCAGCCACATGCGGTTGAGCTTGGGCAAGCGGCTCTGGCTGGCCAGGTGGACGAACACGGCCTCCATGTCGGCCGTGAGCATCGGATCGGCCGTGAGGTGGCTGATGTCGGTGTAGAGCCGGGCCGTGCGCGGGTTGTAGTTGCCCGTGGAAAGATGGCCGTAGCGGCGCAGCTGCTTGCCCTCGCGGCGCGTCACCAGCAGCATCTTGGCGTGGGTCTTCAGGCCGACCACGCCGTACACCACCTGCGCGCCGATCGACTCGAGCATTTCGGCCCAGTTGATGTTCGCCTCTTCGTCGAAGCGCGCCTTCAGCTCCACCACCACCGTGACTTCCTTGCCCCGGCGCACCGCTTCGCGCAGCAGGTCCATGAGCTCGGAATCGGCGCCCGTGCGGTAGATGGTCTGCTTGATCGCCAGCACCTGCGGGTCGAGTACTGCCTCGCGCAGGAACGCGAGCACGCCGTCGAAGCTCTCGAAGGGCTGGTGGATCAGCACGTCACCGCGCTGCAGCCGCTCGAAGAACGACTGCGCCGGCGACAGCGTGACGGGGTAAGAAGCGGGATACGGCGGAAAGCGCAGTTTCGGTTCGTCGAGCAGGTCGGCCAACTGCGTGAGCCGGGCCAGGTTGACCGGCCCGTGCACGCGGTACAGCGACTGCGGCGGCAGGTTGAACTGCGCCAGCAGAAAGCTCGCCAGCGACTCGGCGCAGCTCGCCGACACTTCCAGCCGCACGGCCTGCCCGTAGTGGCGATGCTGCAGCCCCTGGCGCAGCGCGGTGCGCAGGTTCTTGACGTCTTCCTCGTCCACCGCGAGGTCGGAATGCCGCGTGACACGGAACTGCGAGAAATCGCCCACCTCGCGCCCGGGGAACATGCTCGACAGGTGCGCGCGCACCACGCTCGACAGTGCCACGAACAGCGTCTTGCCGTCAGACACCTTGGCCGGCATCTTGATCAGGCGCGGCAGCACGCGCGGCAGCTTGACGATCTGGATCGGGTTCTCGCGCCCGAAGGCATCCTTGCCACCCAGCCGCACGATGAAGTTGAGCGACTTGTTCGCCACCTGCGGAAACGGGTGCGCCGGGTCCAGCCCGACCGGAATCAGCAGCGGGCGCACCTCGCGCTCGAAATACTCGCTGACCCACTTGCGCTGCGCCGGGTTGCGCTCGCCGTGAGAAATGATGTGAATGCCGTGCGTGGCAAAGGTCGGCATCAGCTCGTCGTTGTACAGCGCGTACTGGCGCGCCACGAGCTTGTGTGCGGCCTCGGCCAGCCGCTCGAACGATTCGACCGTGTAGGTGCCCTTGTGGTCGCCGGCGCTGCCTGCGATCAGGTGGGGCGCGGCGCGGACTTCGAAGAACTCGTCGAGGTTGGATGAAACGATGCAGAGGTAACGCAGCCGCTCGATCAGCGGCACCTCGGGCCGATGAGCCCAGTCGAGCACACGCTCGTTGAATGACAGGATGCTGTGATCGCGGTCCAGCAGCGCGAAGGCGGGCGACTCGGCTTCAAGCGGTGGAACTGCGGGGGCGGGTGTCATGGACACTGATTCTGGAGCAAGAGGCACGGGAGCACACGTAGGCGGAAATATGACAGTGTCGACGTCGTTTGTGACGTTTTCATGACGTTCCCGTGACGCTCCCGCATCCGCCCTGTGCGGCTCCATCATCCCCGGCACGAGGGTTGGCGGCCCGTTCACCAACGGGGCAGCCGCCGGCTTCATGCGCCCAGGAAATGCTTGCGGTAGCGCGCCGGCAGGTCGTCGATGCGCATCAGCATCGGCAGGTCGGCGGCGTTGAAGTCCGGATCCCAGGCCGGTGCGCCCAGCACCTTGGCGCCCAGGCGCAGGTAGCCCTTGATCAGCGCGGGCGGCTCCACGTCGAGCGTGCTGTCGAGCCGTTCGACCGGCAGCGGCAGGCGCGGCTGCACCTGGTACTGGATCGGCGCCATGTGGCTGGCCGACACCTGGCGCCAGATGCTGGCGGCCGCGTCGCCGTTGGTCACGCCGTTGTGCGACATCGGAATGCTCGCGCAGCCGATCATCGTGTCCAGCTTGTTGCGGTGCATGAAGCCGGCCAGCGCACCCCACAGTGCGAGGATCACCCCGCCCTGGCGGTGCTCGGGGTGCACGCAGCTGCGGCCCAGCTCGACCATGCGCTCGCGCAGGTCGCGCAGGCGGGTGAGGTCGAATTCAGTATCGCTGTAGGTGCTGCCGACGCGGCGGGCCTGCGCCGGCGTGAGCACGCGGTAGGTGCCGATGACTTGCTGCGTCAGTTCGTCGCGCACCAGCAGGTGCTCGCAGAAATCGTCGAACAGGTCGATGTCGTGGCCGGCCAGCGGCGACGACACACGGGCGCCCATTTCGCCGACGAACACGTCGTAGCGCAGGCGCTGCGCGGCGCGCACGTCGTCCAGGTGGCGGGCCCAGCCCACCGTGATGCCCTGGCGGGCTTCGGTGACCGGAGGAAGAATGACAGCGGGCGCCTGGGGCACCGACGTGCGGGCGGCGGCGGTCGTCGTGGTGATGGTCGCCGTCGACACGCCGGCGGCGGGAGCGGGCCACAAGGCCGCGCGCAGCCCGATCTGCGAAAGCGGAAACGTCGGGTTGGGCAGTTCTTTCATGGGGAACCCTTTCTGCCGAGGGAGTCTCCGCACCTGCCATGAAGCCGGCATGTCAATTGCATTGCAGACACATGACGGTGTTACAGCCCCGCTGGCGCACTTCGTCGTCTAATGCGGTGGATTCGCGAAATGGAGCTTTTCACGCATGGCCACCGACGCACGCGGCACCGACAGCAGCCGCCTCCACCAGACCTTTCCCGTCCTCAGTGACACCGAGATTGCGCGCATTGCGCGCTTCGGCACCGTGCAGCAGTTTGCGCGCGGCACACGGCTCTTTACCGCCGGAGAAACCGGCCCCGGCATGTTCGTGTTGCTCAAGGGCGTCGTGGCGGTCACGCAACGCGACGGGCTCGGCCACGTCGTGCCCATCGTGCGGCAGGGGCCGGGCGAATTCCTGGCCGAAGTCGGCCAACTGAGCGGCCGCCCTGCCCTGGTCGACGGCCACGCAGACGAAGACGTCGAGGTGCTGCTCGTGCCGCCCGCGCAACTGCGCGCGCTGCTGGTGGCCGAAGCCGACCTGGGCGAGCGCATCACGCGCGCGCTCATCTTGCGGCGCGTGGCGCTGATCGAATCCGGCGCGAGCGGGCCGGTGTTGATCGGCCCGCCGCAGTCGCCCGACATGGCGCGGCTGGAGAACTTCCTGCGGCGCAACGGCTACCCCTATCACCTGGTCGATGCCAGCGAAGACCCCGATGCCGCCGCGCTCATCGCGCAGTACGGCGCCGGCAAGCTGCTGGCCGTGTGTCCCGACGGCTCCGTGCTGGTGAACCCGGGCGACGATGCGCTCGCCCGTTGCCTGGGAATGGTCGACACCGCCGAGCGCGACGAGCTGTACGACGTGGCCGTCGTCGGTGCCGGCCCGGCTGGACTGGCAACGGCGGTGTATGCGGCCTCCGAAGGCCTGCGCGTGATCGTGCTCGACTGCCGCGCGTCGGCGGACAGGCCGGCGCCAGCGCGCGCATCGAAAACTACCTCGGCTTTCCGACCGGCATCTCGGGCCAGGCGCTCGCGGGCCGTGCGTTCGTGCAGGCACAGAAGTTCGGCGTCGAGATGCTGATCCCCGCCAAGGTGACGTCGCTCGACTGCTCACGAGACAACCCGCAAGAGAGCCTGCGCATTGCATTGGCCGACGGCCGCACCATCACGCGCGCACCGTGGTCGTCGCCAGCGGCGCGCGCTACCGCCGGCCCGGCGTGCCTCGCCTGGCCGAGTTCGAGGGCCGAGGCATCTGGTACTGGGCCTCGGCCATCGAAGCGAAGATCTGCGCGCAACAGGAAGTGGCGCTGGTCGGCGGCGGCAACTCTGCCGGGCAGGCGGCGGTGTTCCTGTCGCGGCACGCGGCCAAGGTCAACGTGCTGGTGCGCGGGCCGTCGCTCGCGGCCAGCATGTCTCGCTACCTGATCGATCGCATCGAGGCCACGCCCAACATCTCGCTGCAGCCGCATACCGAACTGGTTCGGCTGCACGGCGGGCAGGACGAAGGCCTGACAGGTGCGACGTGGCGCTGCCACACATCGGGCAACGAACACGACTGCCCTGCCCGCAACATCTTTCTGTTCGTGGGCGCCGAGCCGGAGACATCATGGCTCGAAGGCTGCGGCGTGTCGGTGGACAAGCACGGCTTTGTGCTGACCGGCGCGGCGGCAAGCAGCGGCTTTCCGGCGCGGCCGGCCACGGCGCTCGAGTCCAGCGTACCGGGCGTGTTCGCGGTGGGCGACGTGCGCTCGGGGTCGGTCAAGCGCGTCGGTGGTGCGATCGGCGAAGGCGCGGCTGCGGTCGCGCTGATTCATCAACATCTGTCGCAGGCCACGACTTCGGCCTGATCGACATACACACACCGAATGAACTGCAGAGGAGCTGCTTCGTGCCCATCAAACCTTGCGACCACGTGCCCGCGGACATCGCGCAACCGCATACCCTTCGTGGGTGCGAAGACTGCTTGAAGACCGGCGACACGTGGGTCCACCTTCGCGTGTGCGTGCACTGCGGCCACGTGGGATGCTGCGACTCGTCGAAGAACCGGCATGCGACGAGGCATTCGCATGCGGAAGACCATCCGGTGATCCAGTCGATCGAGCCTGGGGAAGACTGGATGTGGTGCAACGTGCATCAGAAGCAGGTGGGGTGAAGGCAGCGCCGCAGCTTTGAGGCCGACCGGCAAAGCGCAGGCCCCAGAAACTTAGCTTCACACCGTTACCATGCCGAGTTCAACAAATCGAGGACTGAGGCATGGTTTTTCTGCGCATTGCGCTATTGGGCTTCTGGGCGTTTTATGCATGGAGCATGGGACAGATCCCGCCCGAAGGCCTCAACGCCTTCGGCAAGTTCATTTCCTTGTCGTTCTTTCTGGCGGCGCCATTGCTCTATCTGCTGCCCACCTATGAAGCGTGGCGCCGCAAGCACGCCAGCTTTACTGCAGTTGCCTTGGTCAATGTGTTCCTGGGATGGACGCTCATCGGGTGGGTGGCGGCAATAGCGTGGGCTTGCGTTGGCGCCAACCGATCGGAAGCGGATCGACAGGTCGAGGCGCCTGAAGCACCCATGAAGAACTGCCCTTTTTGCGCGGAGAACATCAAGGCTGAGGCGGTCAAGTGCAAGCACTGCGGCTCGATGCTTACTGAAGCCTAGGGAAGG
>NZ_MOWM01000011.1 GCF_016082275.1 Variovorax sp. E3 | reverse complement strand
CTGATTCCCCTTCCAATTCATAGCGCCGGGCTGAGGCGAGCCCACATTTTCAGTCCGGCCTCTTGGCTCTTTGTCGTTCACGTCAGTGCGTAGTCGCAGGCATGCGGTCATGGCTCGGTAACGGGGCAGCGCCGCTGTTGCCGCCGTAGCTCATTTGTCCGCCGACACCTACCGATCGCCGCGGCCCATGATGGTGACTATGCGGGCCCTACGCGGTACACCCCGCGCCAAGCGCCGGAATTCACGAGACCGCAGACGATGTCGATGACACTTGCGCGCACGACATCTGCTGCTCGATTCAGAGGCACGGCGTCCGACACGCAGATGGCCAACTCGCGCCGCAGACGATGTCTCGCCAGCTGGAGGGCGTCGACCGTCCCCTGCTGAACTTCTTCCGCCACCGCCGCCCACGGCAGCACCGTCAGACCGAGTCCGGCACTCACCAAGCGCACCAGCATGTCGGTTGCGCTGACCTCGCCGACGAGACGGTATCTGAGTCCGAACTGCATGAAAGCCGTGTCGACACGCTGGCGGATCGTACTCGGCGCAGTTGGCAGGACAAGCGGCTGGGCAGCGAGCGCCTTCAAGGTGATCGGCCGCCCGGACGCGACTTCGCCTGCAGGGCGAATGACATACAGATCTTCCATCAGGAGGCGCGTGAGGGCCACTCCGCGGCAAGGCACGGCGTCCACGACGACGGCCACATCGAGCCGTCCCCGCGACACCAGCGTCATCAGTTCGGCGCTCGGACGCTCCACGAACTCGAGCAGGATGCGCTCGTGCGCCGACATGGCTTTCAGCAAGGGCACCGCCAGCATCTTGCCGGTGCTCCCTGGAATGCCGATCGTCACGCGGCCACTCGGATGATCGCTTTCGTCAATGACGGCTGCCTTGGCATCGTCCATCTGCTTGAGCAAGGATCTGGCATGGCGATACAGCACGTCGCCCGCTGAAGTCAGTCGCACGCCCTGGGTGCTTCTGTCGAAGACCCTCGTGCCGAGTTCGGCCTCCAGATTGGCAATCTGCTGAGTCAACGCAGGCTGTGCAATGAAAAGCGACTCGGCGGCGCGGGTCATGTTGCCGAAATCAGCAATCTCGGTGAAGTACTTGAGCTGCTTGAAATCCATCTTCACCCTCTCCATGCATGACGCCGTCGATCTGAATTTCTTATTCGGAGATCGCTATTCCATATTTTTAAATTATTCCATTGAATCCTAGACTGTGGCGCAGGCTCGGAATGAACAACCACCTTGTCCTTCGCTGGCCCCCTGGCGCCCGAGGGGGTCGCCCAGCCATTCTTCCCATCGCTCAACTCAACCAAGGACGAGAACCCGCACATGACCTACGCCGAATCCCAGGGTGCGCGCTTGTATGTCGAGACTGCCGGCTGCGGAACCCCTATTGTTTTCGTGCACGAGTTCGCGGGTGATCTGCGCAACTGGGAACCTCAGGTGCGTTTCTTTGCACGCCGCTACCGCTGCATCACCTTCAACGCCCGTGGCTACCCCCCTTCGGACGTGCCGGAGGATTTGGCGCTGTACAGCCAGGAGCATGCCGTCGAGGACATCGCCAATGTCATGCGCCACTGCGGCGTGGAGCAGGCGCACATCGTCGGGTTGTCCATGGGCGGCTATGCCGCGTTGAACTTTGCTATCGCGCATCCCGCCAAGACGCTCTCCATCGTTGCCGCCGGTGCGGGACACGGCTCCGATGCCGACAAGCGTGATGCGTTTCTCCAGGCCACCGACGCGCTGGCGGACCGCGTGCTTCAGATGGGCATGCAGGATGGAATGCGCGAGTACCTTCACAGCCCCGCCAGGCGGCGCTTCCAGGAAAAAGATCCCCGTGGTTTTGCAGAATTCAATCGCCAGTGCGGCGAGCACTCGGCCACCGGCTCGGCCCTGACGGCGCGCGGGTGCCAGTTGCGTCGCCCTACCCTCTACGCGCTTCAGGACCGTCTCGCTCAATTGAGAGCGCCTACGCTGGTCATCACTGGCGATGACGACGAACTCTGCCTGGAACCCGCCATGTTCCTCAAGCGCACCATCCCCGATGCACGACTATGCGTGATGCCCCGAACGACCCACACGGTGAATCTGGAAGAGCCCGACGCATTCAACCGCGTCGTCGCGGACTTCCTGACTGAGGTCGCTCACACGGGGGCTGAACATGGCGCCCGGGCGCAAGGATGAAAAGGCGCCGGTCAGCGCGGCTGCGATCCTTGTACAGGGTGCGGGCCCAGGAACGGCTCGGCGATGCGGAACGGCGAACGGAAGCTCCCGCGCATCCGCCGTTTGGAAGATTGTGCCGGCCGCGGGAGATGGCCGATCTTGCAGTCTTCCCGGCATGCGCCCGCGCTTCGCACCTGGGCGCAGTCGCGCTCGACGCCGATGGGGGAGGCATGCATGCGATCCCCTGAAGCCCACGCCAAAGCCGCGTGCGCGGCGTCGGTGATGGAGGCGCTGGCCGCCTGCGCCTCGGTTGCCTCCCCCGCCGTCTTCGGTTGCGGAGACCTGAGGTTCAGCTTGCTGACGCTGGAAGGCAGGCCCGCTTTGTGTGTGTGCTTCCACTACGAAGAACGGCAGGGCTCCATCGGGACCCTGGAGGCGAAACAGATCGTTGCCGCTCTCGAGCAAGCACGATCCGATCGATGGGCGGTCGTGTTCCTGATGGAGACGAGCGGCATCCGGGTCACGGATGGCACGGCGGGCATCGCCTCGCTGCGCCGAATCTTGCGCGAAGCGCAAGACGCGCGCATCGACGGCGTCCGCATGCTTGCCGTGGTATCGAAAAGCGCCTTCGGCGGCGCGAGCATGTTGGCGGCCCTGTGCGAGCACAGGCTGATCCAGCCCGGCAGTCTTTTTGCGATGAGCGGCCCCAGGCTCATCACCCAGACCGTGGGACCGCGACGCTTCGATGCAGCCGAACCGGCAAGCGTCCGTGCGCTCATGGGCGGGGACGCCCGCGCGACCACCTCCGATGGATTCCAACTGGTCGAACCGAATCCGGACGCTTGCCGCGAAGCAGTGCTCGACTGGCTCCGCGCGCCGCCTCCAGATCGGGTGAGCCCTGCAACTCTTCGTGCGGCAGGCGTCACGCTGAAGCAACGCCTGCGAGACTGCGAGGCCGTGCTTGCCTCCCCGGACGCGCGCCACCAGTCCTTCGCCAGCCATCACGACGTCCTCCAGGCGCTCTTTCCGGAAGGCCACACACTGCGGGAATCGCATGGCATCGGCATCGCGACCAGCGACGCCCAGCCCGCGCACCGCGCGCTCGTTCTGTCGGCCCCAAGGGGAGTTGACGCGCATCAGGCGCTCGCGCTGGCCGGCGAATTGCTGCACTGCGCTGACGCAACCGCCCTCGCCGGCCATCGAATCAGCGTGCTCGTCGACTCGCCGGGCCATGCATCCACGCCCGAGGACGAACGCCCCGTGCTCTCCGAGTTCCTGGCACATCTGGCGATCACCGTGCGGGTACAGCATCGCCAGGGACGGCGGATCGACGTCATCGTCACGGGCATGGGTGGCGGCGGCATCCAGGGCGCATTGGGCAGCGGCGCCACGTCGGTCGCGATGGCCCGGGGCTCCCGGCTGGTCGTGCTCCCGCCCGCCGCCATGCGAGTCCTCCATAAGGCGCAAGGCGACGAGGAGGGAAACATTGCCGAAGCGCTCGAGACAGCAGCCATCGATTTCCCGTTTCCGGAGCGTTGCGCCACTGCGGGGTCGATCCAATGAGCGACGAAGGCAATTTCTACGACCTCTTCGCGCGCCACGTTCGTGAAGACCCAGGGGCCCCGTGCCTCGAAACTCCCGACGGCGAGGTGTGGACCCGGCGCAGGATGGACGCGCAGTCGGCGCGCTACGCCAACGCCTTGGCACAAGCGGGCTGTACCCCGGGGGACCGCGTAGCAGTTCAGGTGGAAAAATCGCCTCAGGCGCTGGCGCTGTACCTGGCTTGCGTCAGGGCCGGCTACGTGTTCCTCCCCTTGAACACGGCCTACCAGCCCGCCGAGTTGGCGTATCTGATCTCGGACGCTCAACCGCGCGTCTTCATCCACCACGGCGACCGCCCGGAGGTGCTCGAACGACTTGATCCAGGAAAAACACCATCGCGGGTCTTCAGCTTCGACGCGCACGGCGCCGGCTCCCTTGAACGCCTGTTCGCGCCGGGAGGCGACGTCTTCAGGACCGTGCCCTGCCATGGCGACGAAGTAGCCGCCTTGCTGTACACCTCCGGGACCACGGGGCGCCCCAAGGGGGCCATGTTGAGCCATCGCGCAATGTCGCACAGCGCGCTCACGCTCATGGGCCAGTGGCAGTTCAGCCAGGCGGACGTGCTGCTCCATGCGTTGCCGATCTTCCATGGACATGGGCTTTTCATTTCGTCGAACGTGGCCTTGGTGGCCGGGGCGCGGCTGTTGTTCCAACCGAGATTCGATGCTGGTGAAATCGTCGCGGCCCTGCCTCGGGCAACCGTCTTCATGGGCGTTCCCACGTACTACCATCGCCTGCTGGCGGACGATCGGCTCACACCCGCGTCGTGCGACCGCATCCGGCTGTTCACGTCCGGCTCCGCCGCGCTTTCCGCAGAGATCCACAGTGACTTCGAAACCCGCACAGGCCACCGGATCGTCGAGCGCTACGGGGCCACGGAAACGATGATCCTGTGCTCCAACCCGCTCGACGGCGAACGCCGCCCCGGCTCTGTCGGCCTGCCATTGCCTGGCGTGGAGCTGCGGATTGCGGACGCTGAAGATCAGTCATTGCCAACCGGGACCATCGGCATGATCCAGGTACGCGGCCCCGGCCTGTTCAACGGCTACTGGGCCCTGCCGGAGCAGACGCGACAGGAGTTCAGCGCCGATGGCTACTTCCGCACGGGCGACCTTGGCTGTTTCGCAGCGGACGGCTACGTCGCAATCACCGGACGCGCCAAGGACCTGATCATCAGTGGAGGCTACAACGTCTACCCGGCTGAAGTCGAGACGGCGATCGACGAAGTCGGCAATGTCCTGGAATCGGCCGTCGTTGCGATGTCGCACCCGGATTTCGGGGAAGCAGTCGTTGCCTTTGTCGTACCTGTCGATCCGGCAACCCCGCCGACGCCCATCCAGATCATTCAATGGTGCAAGGCCAGGCTGGCGAACTACAAAGTACCGAAACAGGTACACATCGTGGGAAAGCTGCCACGCAACACGATGGGCAAGATTCTCAAAGCACAGTTGCGAGCATGGCTGACAGAGCCGGGTCCAGCCCTGCAGCAATCGGAGCGCCCCGAAACAAGGGCGCCCGAATGAGCGCGTTCTCGTCGGCGAACACATGCCGCGCACATGCGACACCCGCTTGCGCACAAACCGCATCGACAGGAAGAAACGAATCGAAGCCTCAATAAGAGATTGCGATTGCTCGATCGGCATTCCATATTTTCCCGTTATCGCAAATACCCATACATTGGCGCCGTCTGGAAGACGCTGGGTCGAGCCGACCTCTGTGCACCCTCCCCCGTTACCTCCACATCTCACTCTTTTCCTGATGTCACACCCATGAGCGTTCTGAGCAGTCTTTTCGATCCCGAACGCGATGTGGCGCTGGTCACCGGTGCGGGCAATGGCATCGGCCGCGCCATCGCGCAAGGGCTCGTCGCGGAAGGCGTGCGCACCGTGTTTGCGGATGTTCACCCGGAAGCGGTCAGGGCCGCGGTCGCTGCATCGGCCCGCCCAGACTTGGCGGTCCCCTGGGCCGGCGACCTGGCGATCCGCGATGCGCGCGATGCGCTGCTGGCACATGCCCAATCCACGGTGGGCCGGGTTTCGCATTTCGTGCACAGCGCGTCGCCGAAGCGGCATGAAGCGGACCACGCACTGGCGGTGAGGCCAGAGACATGGGAACAGATGCGCGCGGTCAATGTCGACGCAGGCTTCCATCTGGCCCGCGACCTTGCACGCCAACTCATCGCGGCCCGTGCGCCAGGCTCCTTCCTGATGCTGACATCCCTGCATGCCGCCACGCCACGCAACCTGCCGCACTACAGCTCGTCCAAAGCGGCGCTGTCGATGCTGGTGATGGAACTGGCCAAGACCTTCGGCCGCTTCGGCATCCGTGTCAACGCATTGGTCCCAGGGGCCATTGCCGCCGGCGGATTCGTGGCCGATCCTGCATTGGCACGGCACATCCCCCTGGGCCGTCTGGGAAGCGCGGAGGACCTCGTACCAATGGCACTGGCCGTGCTGTCGAGCCGCACCGCGGCCTATGTCACAGGCTCCGAGATCGTCGTCGACGGTGGGCTTTCGCTGACCAACTGGTTCGATGCTCCGTCACTCCAGGAGCCATAGCCCGGCTTCCATTCCAGGAATCACTCCATGAAGAACGAAACCAGCAATCCCAAGACCGTCATTTCCACTGTCGCGGCCTCCGCCCTGATCGACAACCCGGCAGGGGCCTACAGAGTCCTGCCGGCCGGCGCGGCGTACTGCACAGGCATCCTGCCGTACGAAGGCTTCGAGGTTGTTCGTGTGCAGCTCGCACCCTGGTTGCCGCTGGAGCAGGCCTATGCATTCATCGAGGCGCATCTGGCCAGCGTCGGCCGGCCGGTCCAGGCATTCTGCGGAATCGAGATGCGCCAGCCCGCCCCGTTGACGATGGACAATTGGTCCAGCTTCAATGGCCCCTACCTTCAGCGCTTGCACCAATGGGGGCTGATGCACGGCGACTTCAGCGGCGTGTGCCGGTCAAACATCGCGCTCGCCATACAGCCGCCATCAACCGCTTCGGTTTGCGCATTCAGCTATACGAGGCCCGCATCGTCACCGGGCGTGAGTTTCTGTCTTTCCGGCACCGCCGACATCGACCCTCAAGGCAGAGTCATCGCCGAGGGCGAAACGAGTCCTGCCGCGATGCATCGGCGCGCCCGCTACACCATCGACGTGATCGCATCAAGCCTCGCCAAGCTGGGACTGTCGTGGCACAGCGCGAATCAGCTCGCAATCTTCCATGTCCACGAGATTCCCGACCTGTGGGGGCCGGCACTTCTTGGCGAGGTGGGGCAGACCCTGCGCCAGGGCGTGCTCGTCTATCGCGCTCGGCCGCCGATCGCGGGCGGCGAGGTGGAGCTCGAAGCCCGCGGCGCCCGTCAGGACCATATCGTGGCGACCGTGTAAATGCCGCGCCGGTCTTCCTTCTCGACAGCGGACAGCAGGCGCTTCGGCGCTGGCGCCGCCGGCACCGCATCGGCGCGCAGCCGCCGGACGTAGGCGATTCGAGATGGATCTGCGGCAACTTCGCTACTTCCTGCTGGTCGCGGAGGCTGGAGGATTCACGCGCGCCGCGGAACGCGCTCACGTGGCGCAGCCCGCCCTGTCGTCCCATGTGGCACGGCTGGAGGATGAACTGGGCGTCCGGCTGTTTGCGCGAACTTCCAAAGGCGTGGAACTGACGCCCGCCGGAAAGGCACTGTCCGAACACGGGCACGAGCTGTTCAGAAGTGTGGAGCTGGCCAAGGACGCGGCCCGCCATGCCGGCGAAGATGTACAGGGGAATGTGGCCCTGGGCCTGCCCTGCACCATCTCCATGGTGCTCACCCTGCCGTTGGTGACCCAGGTCCGCCGCAACTGGCCGCGGGTGGCTCTGCGCCTCGTGGAAGCTCATTCGGGCTGGCTGCTCGAATGGCTGCTGGACGGCCGCCTCGACGCCGCAGTCCTTTTTGATGCACCGGCCCGCAAGGGGCTCAAGACCGTACCGCTTCTGGACGAGGACCTGTTTCTGGTCAGCCCCATCCGTGCGGCGGGTGAGCGCGACGGCGACACCGCCACCATGGACGAGGTCGCGTCGCTGCCTCTTCTGCTTCCGGCGCGCGGCCACGGCCTGAGGACCGTGATCGAGCGCGCGGCGCAAGCCGCCGATCTGCAGTTGAACGTCGAGGTGGAAATAGATGCCCTGGCAAACATCAAGAAGGCAGTTGCCGCGGGACTGGGTCACACCATCCTGTCCCACGCCGCCATCGCGGGCGAGCTCCAGAGGCAGGAGGTCAGGGTCCGCCGCATCGTCGACCCCGTCGTCATGCGCACCGCCGTTCTTGCCTTTCGAAACGAGCGCGCGCCATCGTTTGCCCGCGACAAGGTGCTGGAGGCGATGCGCCTGCAAGTCACCGAGCTGGTCCAGTCGGGCAGCTGGCCGGCGCGGCTGCACGTGTGATTTCAGCGCGAGCGTGTCACTTCGCTGCGTTCGACGCCTGCACGAAGCTTGCGGCAGCGACCTGAGCCGCCTTGCGCACATGTGCGGCGCAAAGGCTCCGTGCGCGCCGTGTATCCCTTGCTTCCAGGGCATCGACGATCTCACGCAGTTCGGCCAATGTCTGCGGCAAGCGACCGGGCTGGCTCAGTGATCTGCGCCGCAGGAGGGTCACCCTGTTGTTGAGCTGGGTCAGCATCTGCCCCACGATACTGTTGCCGCAACCCTCCAACAGAATCGAATAGAAGCGATTCTTGGCCTCCAGCAATTTCTCGGTGGACACGGGCTGGCCGATCGCCTCCAGCGCATCAAGGGTCTCGCGCAGGCGCTGCATCTGCTGCGCGGTCGCATGTCGGGCAAAGCCCTCGCCCGCCAACGCCTCGAGCGATTCGCGCACGCGATAGATGTCACGCGCCTCCTGCGCGGAAAGGCTCGCAACGGAGGGGCCTCGGTGCGGCACGATCTGGATGAGCCCCTCCGCCTGCAGATGCTGAAGGGCTTCGCGCAACAGCGTCCTGCTGATGTCCAGCGACTCGCACAGCTCGCGCTCGACCAGCTTCGCACCTGGAGGGAAACGCCCGCTCAGGATCGCCTGCCGAAGACGATCCGAGACTTGGGAGCGCAGAGAACTCGACTCGCGCGAAATGGAGAGCACGTCGTCATTCATGGGCCTCGCCTCTCTGGAAAACGCATCGCAGCGAGTATGCCAAAGCCGCATCCCGCCATCCATAACAAAACTGATTGTACGACAATCGTAAATCTGTATTGGACCACCCACGAGGTCCGGCCATAGAGTCTCCGCAAAGGCACACGAAGGTGCCGGACAAATGCAGTTCACAGCTGCGCAAAAGGAGACACAGTGAGACATATCAAGCTATTGCGCGCCATCGGCGCGTTGGTTTGCGGCGCGGCCCTTTCCGTGCACGCACAAACACCGAAGCCCGCCGAACTCAAGATCGGCATCACCACGTTCCTTTCAGGATCGGCCGCGGTGTTCGGCGTTCCCGCCAAGGCGGCGGCGGAACAATGGATCGAAGAGTTCAACGCCGCCGGCGGAATCAACGGCACCAAGCTCGCGCCCGTCTATATCGACGAGGGACTGGGCGGCGACAAACTTCTGTCCGAGTATCGGCGCCTCGTGCAAGACCAGGGCATCAAGGTCATGCTTGCTTCGATCTCCAGCGGGAACTGCAACATCGTTGCTCCGGTCGCGGAGGATCTCAAGGTGCTCAACATCATGTGGGATTGCAGTACTCAGAAGATCCTGGAAGAGCACCGCTACAAGTACGTCTTTCGCACGACGTCGCAGTCGGCACAGCAGATCATCGCGGCGACGATCCACCTGTTGCGCACCAAGCCGGACTTCAAGACGGTCGCCATCGTGAACCCCGACTACGCCTCGGGCCGTGACGCATGGGAGCTGTTTCGCGGCGCGCTCACGGCCCTCAAGCCGGACGTGAAGTTCGTGGCGGAGATTTTCCCGAAACTGGGCGCATCGGACTACTCGACCGAGATCACCCGTTTGGCGGCGATCAAGCCGGACATCGTGTTCTCGAACATGTGGGGTGGCGATGCGGCCACCTTCGTCCGCCAGGCCTCCCAGCGCGGCCTGTTCAAGAACAGCCAGTTCGTCATGCCGCTGCTGGAGAGCTCGCTGCAGCTTCTGGGCAACACGGTGCCAGACGGGGTGCTGGTCGGCATGCAGGGTGACGTCTACTTTGCCGACCCGGAGTTCCAGAACGACCCGAAGGTCAAGGCGTTCGTCGAGAAGTTCCGCGCGAAGACCGGTGCCTATCCGATCTACCCCGTCGGCCACATCACGCAAGCACTGCAGGCCATGGTGGATGCCCATGTCAAGGCGATGAAGGACAACGGCGGGCAGTGGCCGAACACGGAGCAGGTTGCCAGCGCCATGCGCAGCCTGGAATACCGGTCGCTGTCGCGCCCGATCCGCATGCGTGAGGACGGGCAGGCCCTGCAGGGATCGCTGCTTGGCGTCACGAAGATGACGCCCCTGCACCCATTCCCCGTGATCGACCAACTCACCTACATCCCGGCCGAGATGGTCACGGCGCCCGCGGGGCAGAAGTCCACCGACTGGGTCAAAACCCTCAAGCCCGAGCTGCTGAAGTCCCCGCAAATCAAGACAATCGGCGCGCGCTAGTCAAGGACCGTCGGCAATGAAGAACTCCATTCATCATTTCGCACGAAAGCTGACGTTGGCGGCCCTGGCGATCAGCACCGCCGCGACAGGCGCATACGCACAGACCGCGAAGCCGGCCGAATTGCACATCGGCATCGCCACCTTCATGTCGGGCGCCGGCGCGGTTCAGGGCATACCCGCGAAAGCGGGTGCGCAAGTCTGGATCGACCAGGTCAATGCGGTTGGCGGCATCGACGGCGCCAAGCTGGTGCCCCATTTTCTCGACGAAGGCCTCGGAACCGAGAAGCTGCTGACCGAGTACCGGCGTCTTGTTCAGGAGCAGGGGGTGAAGGTCATGTTCGCGGCCATCTCCAGCGGCACCTGCAATACGGTGGCGCCCGTGGCCGAAGATCTGAAGGTCCTCAACGTCATGTGGAACTGCGGCACGGAGAAGCTGCTCGAGGACAGGCAGTACAAATACGTGTTCCGCACCGTCTCCAACGCCGAGATGGAAATGGTCTCGGCAGCCATCCATCTGCTGCGGGTGCGCCCCAACGTCAAGACGGTCGCCGTGGTCAACCAGGACTACTCCTGGGGGCGTGACTCCTGGGAGATGTTCCGCAAGGCGCTACTGACGCTCAAGCCTGACGTGAAGATCGTGGCCGAGCTGTTCCCCAAGCTGGGGGCTCCAGACTACTCCACCGAAATCACGCGCCTGCAAGCCCTCAAGCCCGAGGTCGTCTTTTCCTCGGCCTGGGGCGGCGACCTCGACACCCTCATCCGCCAAAGCACGCAGCGAGGCTTGCACAAGACATCGCAATGGCTGCTGAGCATCGGCGAGGGGTCGATCGAGCGGCTCGGGAAATCGATGCCGCAGGGCGTGATGGTCGGCATGCGTGGCGACGCCTACTTCGCCGATCCCGAGTTCGCGTCGGACCCCAGGCACAAAGCCTTCGTCGGTACCTTCCGCGCCAAGACAGGCAGCTACCCGATCTTCGCCGTCTCCCAGCTCGTCGCGGGCCTGCAGGCCTGGGCCGACGCACATGCCGCGGCGCGCAAGTCCGGCAAGGGCCAATGGCCCAGCACGGAACAGGTGGCACAGGCCATGCGCGGGCTGCAGTTCCAGGGACTCTCGCGCCCGATACGCATCCGCGAGGACGGCCAGGCGATGCAGGGCCAACTGATGGGCATCACCCGAACTGTGCCGGACTACCCCTTCCCGATCGTGGACCAGCTGATCTACGTGCCTGCCGAACTCGTTGCCACACCCGTCGGCCGCAAGAGTTCGGAGTGGATCGGAACGCTCGACCCGGCCATCGTGCGCAGCGATCGCATCCGCGCCATCACCGCTCCACGCTGAGACCGCTTCGCATGACACTCGATCTTTTCCTGCTGGCGCTGGCGGACGGCATCTCCTACGCCGGCCTCCTGTTCCTCGTCTCATTGGGTCTGACGCTCATCTTCGGTGTGATGGGCATCGTCAACGTCGCTCACGGCGCTCTGTACGCCTTCGGCGGCTACACGGCGGCGACCATCACCGCGCTGCTGATCAAGGCCGACGCCGGAACCGTCGTCCTGCTGGCCGGACTTCTGTGCGCGGCACTGGTCGTGGGCGTGATCCTCGGATCGGGCCTGGAAGCCGGGCTGCTGCGCCGCGTCCAGGACAAGGACCCGATCCTGCAACTCCTCGTGACCTTCGCGGCCTTCATGGTGCTCGAGGATGTCCAGCGACTGATCTGGGGAACGGAGCCCTATACGGCGAGTGACATCGTCTCCAGGCTCGGGACACTGGACCTCTTCGACGTGACCTACACGCGGTACCAACTGATCCTGGTTCCGGCGGTGGCCCTTTCGATCTACCTTGGCCTGCTGTACTTCCTGCGACGCACGCCGCTGGGACGCCAGCTCGTGGTGGTCACTCACAACCGGGAAGTGGCAACGGCTCTGGGCATCAACGCGAAGCGGATCGGTCTGTTGACCTTCGTCCTCGGAGGAGTCCTGGGCGCGCTGGGCGGAGCCCTGGCGGCGCCGACCACGTCGCTCGTGCCCGGCGCGGGGACCGACATGATCGTTCTCTCGTTCGCCGTCGTGGCCACCGCGGGACTGGGGCAGATCACCGGCGCACTGATTGCCGCCGTCCTGATCGGCCTGGCCCGTGCCATGGCCGTCTACACCCTGCCAGAGCTCGAGGTGGCCGTTCCCTACCTGATCATGGTGGCGGTACTCCTGGTCCGCCCGAATGGCCTGTTCACGGTCGCCCAGGCCCGGAGGATCTGATGCTGATTCGGTTTCTTGTTTTCGTTGGTTCCGCCCTGGTACTGCTGTTGGGTCTGCTGGCTCCCTGGACCAAGACCCCTGCCATCGTCTCGCTCAGTTTCGGTCTGGCGGCCCTGGGCGTCTCCGTCCTGATGCGCGCAGGGCAGATCTCGTTCGGACACGCTCTGTATGCCTGCGTTTCAGGCTACGCCGTCGCGTTCCTGGCGCGCGCCTGGCCGCAACTCGATGCGCTCACGCTGATCGTTGCGGGAACGTTCGCAAGCCTGTGCGTGGGCGCCATCGTCGGCCTGTTCGTGGTGCGCTACCGCGGCATCTTTTTCGGCATGCTCAATCTTGCCGTGTGCATGGTGCTGTACTCGCTCATCGGCAAGCTCTACACCTGGACGGGAGGCACCGACGGACTGCGCATCGTCCGACCGCACCTGTTGGGCATCGAGCTGGACCGGGGCCATTTCGAGACCGCCCTACTGGTCATTTCGTTGCTGCTCTCCATCGGCCTGGGATGGCTGGTCCAGCGCTACTTCCGCTCCGCGAGTGGCGAAGCCATGGCCGGGCTGAAGACGAACGAAACACGGCTGGAATACCTCGGCCTTTCCGCTCGGCGGATCCTGTGGCAAGGCTACATGCTGTCCGTGGCTCTGGTGGGATTGTCCGGCGCGCTCTTCGCACTGATTCAGGGACTGGTGACTCCCGACATGGGTTCCTGGCTGCGCTCGGGCGAGTATGTGTTCATCGCCATTCTGGGCGGCGCCGGCCATGCATTCGGCGCGTTCGTCGGCGCCCTTGTCTTCGAGCTCGTCAAGCTGTTCGCCGGTGCCTACTTGACCGGCGTCTGGCAGATGCTGCTCGGCGGCACCTTGATCGCAGTGATTCTCGCCGCACCCGAAGGCATCGTCGGGCTCATGTGGCGCCGTTCCACGACGCGGGTCCAACCTGCAAACAAGGAGTCAAGATGGAACCGCTGGTTCGCACGCAAGGCCTGACGCTGCATTTCGGTGGCGTCGTCGCCGCAGACAAGATCGACTTCGAGTTGCATGCGGGCGAGCGCCTCGCGGTGATCGGACAGAACGGGGCTGGAAAGACCACCTTCGTCAACATCTGCACGGGCTTCCTGAAGCCCAGCAGCGGCCGCGTCTTCTTCGATGGTCGCGACATCACGCACTTGCCTGCGCGCGTGATCGTCCATCGAGGCCTGGCGCGCTCCTTCCAGCTGCCTCAGCTCTTCCTGGAACACACCGTACGGCAGTGCCTCGAGATCGCCGCGGCGGCCCGGATGCGTCAGCTCGGCGTCTTCCGCGCGCTTTCCGATTCGGTCGACAAGCACGAGATCGATCACACGTTGGAACTTGTCGGACTTCGCGACCGCGCGAGTCTGCCGGCGTCCTCGCTTCCGGAAGGACACAGGAAGCTGCTCGACGTCGCCATGGCGCTGATGCTGAACCCGAAGCTGCTGATCATGGATGAGCCCACCAGCGGCGTGGCTTCGGAAGACAAGCACACCCTCATGGCCACGTTGATGGGCGCGCTCGAGGAGCGCCGTGTCACCTGCTGGTTCGTCGAGCACGACATCGACATCGTCAACCGCTACGCCACGCGTGTCGCTGCCTGGATTGCAGGCCGCGTCGCCGCGGACGGCCCTCCGGCCGAAGTGCTGCGCAACGAGCAGGTCCGACGTGAAATTCTGGGGAGCGCGTGATGCTGAAACTGGAACACGTGAGTGTGGAGCTGGCTGGCACCAGCGTCCTGCGGTCCGTGAGCGCCGAGTTGCAGGCCGCGACCACCGTGGCGGTGGTCGGGCGCAATGGCGCCGGCAAGACCACCATGCTGCGCACGATCATGGGTCTGTTGGGCGCGAAGGCGGGCTCGATCAGCCTGGACGGCCATGAGCTTGTGGGCCTTGCGGGCCATCGCCGCGCCGCCCTGGGCATCGGCTACGCACCGGAGGACCGTGTCATTTTTCCGACTCTGTCCGTGCTTGAGAACCTGCGCATGCCGTGCGAAGTGCTCCGCCTCGGCGAAGCGGAGATCCGGTTGCGACTCGACTCTGTCTTCCAAGTGGTTCCACAGCTCAAGGAACTGTGCAATCGCTCCGGCGCCGCGCTCTCGGGGGGCCAGGGAAAGATGGTGGCCCTGGGGCGGGCCCTGATGGTCGGCACCCGTGTCGTCTTGCTTGACGAGCCCTTCCAGGGCCTGGCGCCGGTTTTGGCGCTGCAGTACGCCGAAGCCCTGGGGCGATTGCGCCAGCTGCGGCCCGACCTGTGCGTCGTCGTGACCGAGTCGAACGCCAGCTTGCTGGGCGACATCCCCGACCAGACGCTGACGCTGGAGCGCGGCGCCCTGCAGCCCAATGCCGCAGCCTGCGTGGGCTGAACACCTATTCCCATTCCCCCTATCCGTGAAGGAGAGAGCCATCCCATGAGCCAATTGAACAACAAGATCGCCATCGTGACCGGCGCCGCCAGCGGCTTCGGCGAAGGCATCGCCCACGCCTACGTCGCCCAGGGAGCCAAGGTCGTGGTGGCGGACATCAACGGCGACGGCGCCCGCAGGGTCGCGGACGCATTGGGCGCCAGCGCGACCGCCTTCGCGTGCGACGTCTCGGCGCGCCAGGATGTCGACGCGATGGTCCAGCATTGTGTGAACACCTTCGGGGTCCCGGACATCGTCGTCAACAACGCAGGAATGACGCACGACAACCAGCCGATGCTGCAGGTCGACGAAGCGACGTTCGACCGCGTGTTCGCGATCAACGTGAAGTCAATCTACTACATGACGAACGCCGTGCTGCCCGTGCTGCGGGCGCGTGGCACCGGCGGCGTGATTCTCAACGTGGGCTCCACAGCGGGCATTCGCCCGCGCCCCGGCCTCACTTGGTACAACGCCTCGAAGGGCGCGGTCAATCTGCTGTCGAAAGCCATGGCCGTCGAACTGGGCCCCGAAAAGATCCGTGTCAATGCGATCTGCCCGGTGATGGGACTGACGGCCATGTTCGAGCAGTTCCTCGGCATGCCCGACACCCCTGAGAACCGCGCGAAATTCCTGACCACGATCCCGCTCGGGCGTTCTCGGAACCCAGGGACGTCGCGGCCGCGGCGGTTTTCCTCGCCAGCGATAGCGCTGAATTCTTCACCGGCCTCGAGTTCCCCGTGGACGGCGGCCGAACCATTTGATCAATCCACTTCAACAGGAGCATGCAATGAACAAGGAACTTTTTGACAAGGGTCTGAAGACGCGCCGCGAGGTGCTCGGGGCCGAGTACGTCGATGCGTCGATCAAGAACGCCGACGACTTCAACATGCCCATGCAGGAGTTGGTCACCCAGTACTGCTGGGGCGACGTCTGGAACCGCCCGGGCCTGGATCGCCGCACGCGCAGCTTCCTGAACCTGGCAATGATCACCGCCCTGAACCGGCCGCACGAACTCAAGCTGCACGTGCGGGGCGCCATCAACAACGGATTGAGCAAGGACGAGATCAAGGAAGTCTTCCTGCAGACCGCGATCTACTGCGGTGTCCCCGCGGCGATCGACAGCTTCCGCACCGCCAAGGAAGTCTTCAAGGACATGGGGATCTGATGCCCATGCAGAACGTCAAGGTCGGGTTCATCGGCCTCGGAAGCATGGGGCACCCGATGGCAGCCCGCCTCCACGCGGCAGGCTATCCGCTGACCGTGCACGATGCGAATATGGCCAGCGGCGACCGTTTCGCCAAGGCACACCCGGGCGCTGCTGGCTGGCGACCTCGAAGCATTCGGCCCCTGCGACGCGGTGATCCTGATGCTGCCGGACTCGGACGTCGTGGACGGGGTGGTCCTGGGGCAGGCCAGCCGGAAGGGGCTGGCGTCGATTCTGCGCGCCGGCGCCGTGGTCATCGACATGAGTTCTTCGCAGCCCCTGCGGACCCGCCTGCTGGCCCAGGCGCTGAACGACGCAGGCAAGCGCTTCATCGATGCGCCGGTCTCCGGCGGCGTGAAGCGAGCGATCCAGGGCACGCTGGCCATCATGGCGGGCGGGGAAACTTCCGTGATCGAAGCCCAGCGCCCGCTGCTCGCGCACATGGGAACGACATTGACCCACGTCGGCCCGGCTGGTGCCGGACATGCCATGAAGGCGTTGAACAACTACGTCTCCGCGGCGGGCCTGCTGGCCACCGTCGAAGCGTTGCAACTGGGCCGTCAGTTCGGACTCGATCCCGCGGTGATGACGGATGTATTCAACAGTTCCACCGGCAAGAACAACACGACCGAAAACAAGGTCAAGCCCTTCATGCTGAGCGCAGCGTTCAACTCGGGCTTCTCGCTTGCGCTGATGGCCAAGGACCTCGGTATCGCGATGTCCCTCGGACGCGACATCGGCCGCCCGATGCAACTCGGCGAAGAAGTGCTGCAGATGTGGAGAAAAGCATCTGCTGAACTGGGCCCCGGCGCGGACCACACCGAAATGTACCGCTGGCTGGCGGCATCGGGAGACTGAAGTGAACCCCATCGCCGTTCGACTGCGCAAGGCTGCCCAGGCCGCGCTGCGGGATGCAGAGTTCCAGGCCGCCTGCTCGGGACTGGGCGCCACGGTGGAAGCGGTTGTGCTCGGCGACGGCGCCGAGCCGACCACCGTCCACATGGGTGGCGCCGAGCGGGTGCGCCTCTCGGCGGCCCCCGATATCTGGGAATACATCGCACAACCGATCCCTCGGCCAGGCTGGCACTCTTTCGCTGCCGCATCCCGGCAACCCGGCTTCACCGTCGAGGCCGATGCCGTGGCCCGCGCACAGGCGCTGCATGCCATCGAGCGGTGGTTCGAGATCCTGCGCGGCCAGATCGATGCTGGCGCGCAGGATTTCATCGACCGACAGCACCTGACCGGCTCCTATGCGCTCGTGCGCGGCCTGACAGGGGGCCGAGCCGTCTCGTTGTTCCATGAATCCGTCAGTAGAACCGACGCGCCGGCCCTGCTCATGCTGCACACAGCCGGCGCGGACGGACGCCAGTACCACGCCTTGATGGCCGATAAAAAACTGCAGCGCCACTGGAGCCTGCATGCTTTTGACATGCCCGGCCATGGACGCTCGGATCCGCTGCCCGGGGAAGGCTGGGAAGGCTATCGCCTGCGGCGCGACTGGTATGCCGAGATCTGCGTCGCCTTCGTGGCGCAGGTCTTGCGCCGGCCTGTCGTCGTGATGGGATGCTCCATGGGGGCCGCAATGGCACTGCATCTGGCGCGAGAAGCGCCCGAATGGATTCTTGGAGCCGTCGCCCTGGAAGCGCCGCTGCGCTCTCCGGGGAGACGCACGCCGCTGCTGGCCCACGCGCAGGTGAACCAGGCGGCACACAACCCCAGTTACGTGCGAGGCCTGCTGGCCCCCGGCAGTCCGCTCTCCCATCGCCGGTACGCCGCATGGATCTATTCGCAAGGGGGCTACGGCATCTATCCCGGCGACCTCGCCTTCTACAGCGACGATTTCGACGCCGAACGCGATGTTGCGGGACTGGACGGCCGGGAGCGGCCAATCGAGCTGCTGACGGGCTCCTACGACCACTCGGCGACCCCGGCGGATTCCAGAGCCGTGGCCCGGATGATTCCGGGAGCCCGTTTCACGGAGATGCCGGAACTCGGTCACTTCCCCATGACCGAGAACCCGGCCGCGCTGCTGCGGCATCTGCACCCCGCACTGACGCATATTGCAGGCCGGCTGGCCTGAAGAGAGACATCCATGCCTGCCCAACACGAGATCTACGCCCTGCGCTACGCCACGGTACACCGGAAGCGGCGAGACAACTTCATCGTGGCCGACGCGCACGAGGCCGACATGCCGATGGACTACTACGTCTGGCTGATCCGGCGGGGAGCGCGTTGCTGGCTCGTCGACACCGGCTTCAATGCCTCGGCCGCCGCGCAGCGCAAACGCACGATGCTGCGCTGTCCCATCGATTCGCTGCAGCATCTGGGCATCGCTTCGCATCAGGTGAACGACGTGCTGGTCACGCACCTGCACTACGACCACGCGGGCAATCTGGACAAGCTTCCCACCGCACGGATCCATGTCCAGGAACGCGAGCTTCAGTACGCCACGGGACGTTGCATGCGGCACGATGTCTTGCGCCATGCCTACGCCGTGGACGATGTGGTGCAAGTCGTTCGCAGCGTCTATGACAAGCGCGTGGACTTCTACGACGGCGACCACGAAGTGGGGGATGGCGTGCAACTCGTGCATCTGGGCGGCCACACCGCCGGCCTCCAGGCCATCCGGGTCTTCACGGCGCGCGGCTGGGTGGTATTGGCGTCCGACGCGAGCCACTTCTATGCCAATGCGCTCGGCCAGTCCCCCTTTCCGATCGTGCACCACGTGGGCGACATGCTCGATGCGTACGGGCGGCTGATGTCGCTCTGCGAAAGCCCCGATCACTTCATTCCGGGCCACGACCCGCTGGTCCTGCAGCGCTTTCCGCGCCACGGCGACCCAGGCCACGAGATCGTTCGCCTGCACGAGGCACCGCTGGCACCACTTCCCCTTCTGTAAAAAAAGAGAAAAAAATGAACCTCAAAGACAAGGTGGTCCTCGTGACCGGAGGCGGCAGCGGCATCGGTCGTGCGACCGTCGAGCGCTTCGCCGCCGAGGGCGCGCAGGTGGTGATAGCCGATCGCAACCGCGACGCGGCATGCGATCTGGCCCAAGTCCTCGGCGATTGCGCGCTCGGCCTGGAGGCCGACGTGTCCAACCCGGCGTCCGTCAAGGCGATGGTGCAGGCCACCATGCAATGGCGTGGTCAGATCGACGTGCTGGTCAACAACGCCGGATTCGGCATCACGGGATCCGTGATCGAAACCGATGAGGCCGACTGGGACCGCCTGATGGCCACCAACCTGAAGGGCGTATTCCTGTGCTCGAAAGAAGTCATCCCGATCATGGCAAGCGCAGGCGGCGGCGCCATCGTCAACACGGCGTCCTATACCGCATCGGCCGGCATCGCCAACCGCGCGGCCTATGTCGCCTCCAAGGGCGGGATCGTCGCGCTGACACGAGCCATGGCGCTGGACCACGTGGGACAGGGCATCAGAGTGAACGCCGTCGCACCCGGCACCATTGCCTCGCCCTACTTCGACGCCATGTTCGCGCAGTCGGACGACCCTGATGCGTTACGGCGGCAGTTTGACGCCCGTGCGCCCATGCAGCGCATGGGCCGCCCCCAGGAGATCGCGAACATGATTGTCTGGCTCGCCAGCGACGAGGCGTCATTCGCCACCGGTGCGGTCTTCACCGTGGACGGCGGCAGTTCGGCCTGGTAGGCCTTGCACGAAAGGAAAAATCAATGTCCATGAAAATGCGTGCTGCCGTTGTGCATGCCTCGGGCGCGGCGGCACCGTTCGCGCAGAGCCGCCCGATCCAGGTCACCAAAGTGGACCTGGGCAAGCCAGGAGCTGGAGAGGTGCTGGTGCGCATCCGGGCGGCCGGCCTCTGCCACTCTGATCTGTCGGTGATCAACGGTGATCGGCCGCGTGCCATGCCGATTGCACTGGGACACGAGGCCTCCGCGGAAGTCGTCGAATGCGGGGCGGACGTTGGCGACCTGACACCAGGCGACCACGTGGTGCTGGTCTTCGTGCCCAGTTGCGGATGCTGCCTGCCCTGCATGGAAGGCCGACCGGCCCTGTGCGAGCCGGGGGCCGCAGCGAACACCGCCGGCACGCTGCTCGGCGGGCACCGGCGCCTGTCCCTGGCTGGATCACCGCTGAATCACCATACCGGCGTCTCCTGTTTCGCCGAGTACGCAGTCGTCTCCCGCCGCTCCTGCGTGCGTCTGGACATCGACATCTCGCACCGGGAGGCCGCGCTCTTCGGATGCGCGGTTCTCACGGGCGCCGGCGCGGTGATCAACGCGGCGCGGCCGCGCGTGGGACAGTCGGTCGCCATCGTGGGATTGGGCGGCGTGGGGCTCAGCGCCCTGATTGCCGCCGTGGCGGCAGGCGCGGGCGAGGTGATTGCGCTTGACCTGAACGAGACCAAACTGGAACTGGCGCGCGAACTCGGCGCCACGCTCACGATCCGCGCCAACGCGCCGGGTGCCGTGGAGTCGGTCAGAGAGCGCACCAAGGGCGGTGCCGACTTTGCCCTGGACATGGCCGGGGCGGTGCCCGCGTTCGAGCTCGCCCATCTCATCACCCGCCGCGGAGGAACCACCATCACATCCGGGTTGCCGAATTCCTCCGCGTGCTTCCCTCTGGCGCTGTCGCAATTGGTCGGCGAGGAACGCACCGTGCGCGGCAGCTACCTGGGCTCCGGCGTGCCGGCGCGAGACATCCCGAGCTACATCGCGCTGTACCAGCGCGGCCGGCTTCCAGTGGACCGCCTCATGGGGCGTGTCTGGACCTTGGACACGCTCAACGAAGGCTTCGACCACCTGCACTCGGGCTCGGGACTGCGCGATGTCGTCCTGATGGACTGAGATTGAGTGGGAGGATGTACTTGCGCCGAGCGTCGCGACGACCCAGGGCACCTGAGCGAATGCCATGACGCAACTGCAACTTGAACTGCGCAGAGTGCCTGCGATACAGACCTCTTGCGGCCATGGACCGTCTCCTTCTATGACGGCCCAGCCAGCGTATCGGTTCATCTTGCGCCAGTGGTCCAATCGATGGTTTCCCCCACCGATTGATCCACACGAGGCGGCTTCAGCCGGAGAGCCTTGAGGTGGCGCGCCACCGTGGTCTTGCCAATCCCGATTTCTGCTGCCAAGCCACGCGTGCTCCAAGGGGTCGAGTCGCCAGCAGGCTTGGCGTGCAGAGTCTTGTGGATCAGTTCGGCCACTCGCTCGTCGTCCACTGTGCGTGGGCGCCCCGGACGAAGCTCATCGTAGAGCCCGCAGATGCGATCCCGCGTGGACCGTCGTCGCCATTTGTTGGCGGTACCGCGATCAATACCCAACGAGCTGGCGGCCGGGTGCTGGCCTTGCCCCTCTCGCAGGTGAGCGCGATCTCGCCATCGCGCGTGTGTGCGTTCGGGATGGGGCATCTCCAAAAATGCCCTAAACCGCATGCATCTTCAGGGCCGGAAAATTGACGGGACAGGAGGCTGATCGTCGTTCATTGCGTCGTGCGCTGATGGAATCGGCGGCCATTTTCATCCGGAGCGGACGATCTGTCGTCTGTCGTTCTTGCCGCGACGTCGACGACTAGAAGTTGTTCGCAGTGAATTTTGGGATGTCCGCGCCATCGCCAACAAGGCCTCCGCGCGGCTGGCAACGAACTGAGCAAGGCCTCGCACGAAGGCGACTCTTCTTCTTTGTACGCAGTGTCCGCCGCCTGCGCCGGCGCCTCTTGAAGTGCGAACTCGCAGAGTCGCTAGCTCACGTGCGAAGTACCTACGGTCGATGTCCATGCGCACGCATAAGTCTGCAAGCGCGAACGAGCGCCCCGCGTCCAGCTCGAACTCATCCCCGTATGCCATCGCCAGGTCGTGATGAAACGCCTCGTATGCACGACGCTCACCAGTTCATACAGCGACGTCGGAGTGAGCCCTGTGCGGTCGACGAAGAATGAAATGTTCTTGCCGTGCGAATCGCTGTTGCCCAAGAGCAGGGGCGTGACCGCCCCAAGGACCAGGCCCTGCATCCATCCAGCGTCAAGAGGGCTCTTGAGAGGACGCGTACCCGTCACAGTCCGTCAGCTTGTTTGTGAAGCGAGAGAATATGGCCGGTGCGCGGGTCACCTTTTCCCCCTAGCACCTTCGCGTAAGCCGCCTGCACAGCCTCACTGCCACGGTGGTGTTCGACGAGCAGCCATGGCGTTCTCGCGTCGGTCACCGTGGCAAGGAAGGTGCGCCAGGCGGCCACCATGCGCCGGCCGAATTCGTCCGCGCCCCATTCGGTGGTACGGCTTTCGATCTGCGCCGGTACGAAGAAGCGCGTCACGCGCGGACCGGGGAAGATCATGCCAGCACCCTTGGCAGCCAACTTCTCCACGTGCGTGCCACCTATCGCGCAGATGCTCTTGAGGTTTGCGAAGCGCTCATGGATGGTGTTGCGCAGCCCTGCATTGCCGGCGAAGTCGATGTAGACGCAGGCCGTGTCGGCCGCGATGCTGTCGAGCGCGTCGTAGGTCACCAGACGGTCGTAGCAGCCCAGGCTCTCGCAGAAGGCCACGTTGGCAGGCGACGTCAGGCCGATCACCTCAAGCCCCGGGCGCTGGTGCAGCTGGAAGGCCGTGCCGTAGGCCGTCTTGCTCGATGCGCTCGACAATAGCAGGGTGCCAGCGCCAAAGAAATCGTTGTCGGCAATGAACTCGTCGATCAGCCACGAAGTGATGAACTACGGGCGCAGCAGCGCCTGCAGGTCCTCCGTGCCGGTGATGTAGAGCGGGTCGGCGTTGCAGCGAAAGTACTGGTTGTAGAACACATGCAACCCGACACGATGCGGCGTCGCGTCGATCAAACAGGCAGGCGAGAGCTGATCGGGGCTCAGCACTGCGCTCGACGCCAGCGGCCAGTAGCCGTACAGCCGCTCGCCCACGGCAACGCCTGGGTGGCGCGATTGCACCACGCTCGCGAAGCCCCACACCGGGATGCTGCCCCAGCCTTCTTGCTCGGAAGGAAAGAATTGCCAATAGCCCATCACGTCGCCCAATGCGGCGTAGGTGATGTTGTTCGAGGTGAATGCAAAGCTTTCTACGCGCACGCGCACCTGACCATCGGTCAACGGCTGGTCGGTGGCCGTGTGCCGGCGCGTGATGGAAAGGTTGTCCTTGCGGACCAGAAGGCTGGTGGTACTCATGGTCTCGATCTCTACAGTTCATTTAAGGGCACACGGCCACATTGGTTGAGATTGCGGAAAGGCGCTATCGCGTTGCTTGTTCAAGGGTTCCCTTGTGAGGCAACGCGTCATGAAAAGAACGCCTCGGCTCGCGGCCGAGGTGCATATCTTGAAATTCTTCGGCTCCGCTCAGGAAGCGAAGACTTTATGGGTAGGCCGCAAACAGGGACTCCGCAACGTATCGGGTGCGCCCTATCTTCTCTTGCTGGTTGCTGGCTTTTGAAATGCCTCAGGCCTTGACTTTGAAGGCGGGAAGCTTGTCGCCCAGGCGTTTTCCCATCTCGGCGGCCAGTGCTTGCAAGCCGCTCATCGGACGGACCATGACTTCGAACTCCGTGATCTGTCCCTGCGCGTCGAAGCGTATGAAGTCGATACCTTTGAGCTTCTTATCACCAATGTGCGCACTGAACTCCAAAACGATGTCCAAGCCCTCGTCGCTCGCCAGTTGCCGGTGGTAGGCGAAGCCTTCAAACACCTGGATCACCGTAGACAGCGCCAGGATCAGTGCGGGTGCGGATGAGTAGGCCGACATCGCGATCGGCGAGCGAAAGATTGAATCCGGATGAACGATGGTGTGCAAATCACCGAGGTCTTTCTTTTCGATCATCTGATGCCAGAGCTTGAGCGAACGGGCAACTGCAGGATGGGTATTCTTGGGGAGCTGTGACATGGAGGATTTCCTTGAGGTCGGACTAAAGAAGCATGCGCGATTGCTTTTTTTCAGATGCGAGCGGCCAGGGTGATGCCCTGGAGAATCGCGCGCTTCGCGTCGAGTTCGGCGGTCACATCCGCGCCACCGATAAGATGCACCGAAAGGCCGGCCGCGATCAGCGCGTCGTACAGTTCTCGCTGAGGTTCCTGGCCAGCGCAGATCACGATGTTGTCGACGTCCAGCACGCGCTTCGCCATTGACGGTCACATGCAGCCCCGCATCGTCTATCCGGTCATAGGACACTCCTGAACTCATTGATACGCTGCGCGCCTTCAGCGAAGTGCGGTGAATCCAGCCGGTGGTTTTGCCAAGTTGATCGCCAACCTTGGTCGCTTTGCGCTGCAGCATATGCACGCGGCGCGCGGGGGCTTCCATCTTTGCAGGGCGCAGCCCCCCCGCCGCTGCGTAGCTGGTGTCGATGCCCCACTCCTCATAAAACTTGACCGGTGCGACGGCGCCACTCTCCCCGACATGCGTCAGGTATTCGCTAACGTCGAAGCCGATGCCTCCCGCGCCGACTACCGCTACCCGCTGCCCGACCCGCTTGTCGTCGCGCAATACGTCGAGATAGCTCAAGACCTTCGGGTGGTCGCTCCCTTTGATGTCGGGAACACGCGGTTGAATTCCGGTCGCGATCACCACCTCATCGAACTCGGCCGGGATAAGTTGGTCGGCGCCGATGCGCGTGTGGAGCTTCACCGTCACACGATGGAGTTCGAGTTGTCGTGCGAAGTAGCGCAGTGTTTCGAGGAACTCCTCCTTCCCGGGCACTTTCTTGGCAATGTTGAGCTGGCCACCAATCTCGCTGCTGGCGTCGAACAAGATTACTTCGTGACCACGCTGGGCCGCGGTGACCGAGAAGCTCAGGCCTGCCGGGCCGGCGCCAACCACCGCAATACGCTTGCGTATCTGGGTCGGTGTGATGGTCAGTTCCGTCTCGTGACACGCGCGCGGATTGACAAGACAGGACGTGATCTTGCCGGCAAAGGTGTGATCGAGACAGGCTTGATTGCAGGCGATACAGGTGTTGATCTCGTCGGCTCGTCCTTGGCGCGCCTTGCGCACGAAATCGGCATCGGCTAGCAGCGGGCGCGCCATGGACACCATGTCGCAGTAGCCCTCGACGAGCAACCGTTCGGCCACCTCGGGCGTATTGATGCGATTGGATGTCACCAGTGGAATACCCACGTGTCCCATCACACGCTTCGTCACCCACGCATAGGCCGCGCGCGGCACCTTGGTGGCAATGGTCGGTATGCGCGCCTCGTGCCATCCGATGCCGGTATTGAGGATCGTCGCACCAGCGGCCTCGATGGCTTGGGCCAGCCGGATCACTTCTTCCACTGTCGAGCCGCCTTCCACGAGATCGAGCATGGACAGCCGGTAGATGATGATGAAGTCGCGTCCCACCAATTCGCGCGTACGGCGCACGATCTCGATCGGAAAGCGCATGCGGCTGTCGTAGCTACCGCCCCATTCGTCCTCACGCTGATTGGTGCACGCTGCGATGAATTCGTTGATGAGGTAGCCTTCCGAACCCATGATTTCCACGCCGTCGTAGCCGGCGTGTCTCGCAAGTACGGCGCAGCGCGCGAAATCGCTGATGGTCTGCTCAACTTCTTCGGGCATCAGTGCATGGGGATCGAAGGGGTTGATCGGCGCTCGAAGCGCGCTCGGCGCAACCAACTCGGCCTGGTAGGCATAGCGTCCGAAGTGCAGTATCTGCATGGCGATCTTGCCGCCTTCCGCATGTACCGCCCGAGTGACAGCGCGGTGGTGTTCGGCCTCGTCTTCGTTCACCAGCATCGCGCCGCCTTTCATTGGCCGCCCTCGCTCATTGGGCGCGATGCCACCGGTGACGATCAGGCCCACCTCACCTCGGGCGCGCTCGGCATAGAAAGCGGCCATGCGCTCGAAACCGTTCGGAGCCTCTTCGAGACCGACATGCATGGAGCCCATGACCACGCGATTCCTCAAGGAGGTGAAGCCCAGATCGAGCGGAGAGTTCAGGTGGGGATAGTGGCTCACGATTGTCTTGTCCTGTTTATGCAACTGGTTGCGCAAATGTATTCGACTTTTCGCCGCAATGCAACTGGTTGCATAGACGGTGTGAGCCGGCTGGAACGAGCTGACAGGGAAGAAGGTGTGTGACGATTGAGGCAAGATGTCGCGTTTTCAACCGTTGCCGCGTCTACCTCCGATGTCCCTGCCTCATGCACTCCTTACGGCCCTGGTCGAACACCCATGCTCGGGCTCGGAGCTCGCGGAACGGTTCGACCGATCGATCGGGTATTTCTGGCACGCCACGCACCAGCAGATCTATCGTGAACTGGCCCGCTTGGAAGAGGCGGGCTGGATAAAGGCTCTCCCCGCGGAATCAGGAAGGGGACGCAAACGCCAGTACCGGGTTCTTGCTGCAGGCCGCACAGAACTACGACGGTGGGTTGCGCAGCACGAAGATCCCAAACCCTTGCGTGACGAACTGATGGTCCGCTTGCGTGCAGAGGCAGCCATCGGCCCGACCGGTCTGCACGAGGAGATCGCGAAGCGGATGGTGGTGCACCAAGACAAGCTGGCGGTGTATCAGGACTTTGAGCGGCAAGACTTCGCAGACAGCCCCCGAGCCGCGACCGACGCCTGCAGCACCTTGTCTTGAAGGCCGGAATGCTGCATGAAAAGCTCTGGCTGCAGATCACGCAGGAGGCCTTGGAAATTCTCGCGTCTCCCACGTCGGACCGAACGGCATCTTCCAGCGACACGTAGCCATTGCATGCTCCACGGGCCTGACACCGTGGGCGGCGCGAAGGTCTCCCTGTCCGCATCGGTTCCGACACCATGCACAAGGGCCTGGTCTATTCAGCGCCTGCAAAGAAGCGCTCCAGCGCTCCCAGAGGAATAGCCACGCCAGTGATCTTCGCGCGCTTGAGGATGCTCCAGAAGTACCGGTATGTCGCGCGGTCATGCAACTCGCCCTTGTACTGGATGGGTCCCCAGGCCTCGTCCTGTGCCGCCAAGAGGATCGCACTTGCATCCTCGATTTCGTGCAGGTCCGGCCGCATGGCCTCCACGATCGGCTGGATCTGGGCAGGATGGATGCTCCACATGCGCTGGAACCCGAACTGTTGCCGCGCGCGTCTCGCATCGGCGCCGATGGTCGCTGCGTCTTTGAGGTTCAGACACACGTTGTGGGCGGGAACCACGCCTGCCGCGATCCCGGCCGCCACCACGTCGGCCTTGGCGCGCAAGAGCAGCGCATGCTCGAACTGTCCGGGGCTCCTCAACGCCTCGGCGCCGATGGCACCGTGGTGACCGCTGACGAAGTCCATCAATCCGAAATCCAACACCTCGACGTGAGGCAGTTCGGCCAACTCGAAGACGCTGCGAAGCGCTCCATGGGTTTCGATGAGGATGTGAACCGGCAAAGCCGTGGGGCGCCCCGCGCGGCGCGCAACTTTCTGCACGTACTCGATGACCTCGGAAGCGCCCGTCACCGAGGTCGACTTCGGAATGGTCACGTAAGCAAGCCGAGCGCCGGCTGTTCCAACGACCGTATCGACGTCAGCCCGCCAAGAGGGGTGCGTGCTGTCATGGATGCGCACGCCCAACCGGCCAAAGGCGTTCTCCGGCGATGCGATCAGCGCCGCCACCGTCTCGGCGTGCCGCGCCTCGTTGCCGGCCTGCGCACCGTCTTCGCAATCGCAGGTGATGTCGAATACCGGCCCCAATTCCCGCTGCAGCGACATGGCCTTGCGAATCAGCTTCTCGCTTCCGGCGAAGTGCTCGCACACCGGAAGGACCGGAATCGTTTTTTCCCCCGGGAACAGCGCCTTGTCCGGGTGGGTGATGTCTATCGGCATGATCGCTACCTTGGTTGTGCCTGGCTATCGTGCCGCGATGATCATGTCCGAGGCCTTCTCGGCCACCATGATCGTCGGAGCGTTGGTGTTACCGGATGGGATCCGGGGTATCACGGAAGCATCGACCACGCGGATGCCTTCGAAACCGTGCAGCCGCAGCTCGGGGTCCACGACCGCATCGGCGTCCGAACCCATGCGGCACGTCCCGACAGGGTGGTACATGGACTGCGCGTTGCCGCGCAAGTACGCCGCCAGCTCGTCATCAGACTGGTTCCCCTTGCCAGGCATGATTTCGCCGGTGAAGTGCGGCTTGAACGGCTCGGCCTGGAAGATGCGCCGGATCACGCGCAGCCCCTCGATGAGCGGCTTGAGGTCGCGCTCGTCCGTCAGGTAGTTCGCCACCATCTTCGGCGCAACCCGTGGATCGGATGACCTCAGGGTGACGGCGCCGACGGAATGCGGGCGAAGCAAGGTGCAAGAGGCCGTCACCGCCGGTTCGCTGTCCGCCTTGTACATGCCCGATTTGCTGATCATGCTGAAGGGCCGCATCTGGACTTGAAGGTCTGGATCGACGGCATCGGGGTCGGTGCAATAGAAGAGCCCCACCTGCGCCGCCGCCGAGTTCAACAAGCCTTTGCGCGTGGCCAAGTACTTGGCCACGTCCGGAATCATCCGCAAGTTGCTCGAGATCGTACGGTTGATCGAAAAGGACGGGTCTACAGACACCAGGCAGTGCGCGTAGATGTGGTCGTGAAGATTCTGGCCAACGGACGGCATGTCGTGTTTGACCGCGATGCCCAGCGAGCGCAAGTGTTCAGCGGGACCGATGCCCGACAGCATCAGAAGCTGCGGAGAATTGATCGTTCCGCCTGCAAGCAAAACCTCGCGCGATGCCCGCACCGTGTGGGTCTGTCCGGCGTGCCGGTAACGCACGCCCGTCACCCGCCGCCCTTCGACTTCCAGACCTTCCACAGCCGCACCGGTGCGTACCTGAAGATTCTTCCTGTCCCGCACGGGGTGCAAGAACGCCCGGGCCGCCGAGTCGCGGATTCCGTTGTGGATGGCGAACTGCAGATATCCGACGCCCTCCTGCCTGATGCCGTTGAAGTCGTCATTGCGCGGAATGCCGAGCCGCTCGGCCGCGGCGACGAACGCCCGGGACGCAGGGTGCGGTTCGACAAGGGCCGACACGTGCAATTCGCCGTCTCCTCCGTGCAGCGCGGTGGCGCCTGCAAAATGGTTCTCGCTTCGGCGGAAGTACGGCAACACGTCCTTCCATCCCCAACCCGGGTTTCCGAGCGCTTCCCAGCCATCGTAGTCGGCCGGTGTGCCACGCATGTACACGTGGCCGTTGATGGAACTGCTCCCTCCCAGCGTCTTGCCGCGCGGCCAAATGATCTTCCGGTTGTTCAAGCCGGGCTCTTCCTCCGACTCGTAGCCCCAGGTGAGTTCCGGGTGACCCACGACCCGGGGTACTCCCGCTGGCACCTTGAGCCAGATGTTCCGGTCTTCTCCCCCGGCCTCGAGGACCAGCACCCGGTATGCCGAGTCGCGCGAGAGGCGGTTCGCCAGCACGCAGCCAGCCGATCCCGCGCCGATGATGACGTAGTCGTAGCTTTCGTTCACGGTCAATTCCTCGACGCGATCAGCCTTCGACCGCGGCACCGCCGCCAACCGTGCCTTCCAGCACATAGAGGTGGGCGCTCGCGGAATCGAATCGGTACCCGATGACGCCTTGGTAGTCTGGCGAGTCGTAGAACTCGTTGGCGCGCTCGGGGCTTTCGAACTCGAGCAACACCACGCGCTTCACAGACCGGTCACCCTCGCGCACCGCGGGAGCGCCTCCGGACACGAGGAATCTGGCGCCGTACTTCGCGAGCACGGGCTGAACGCGCGGCGCGTACTCCGTGTTGAAGTACGCCTGATCGGAAACTTCGAGTTCGGCAAAGATGTAGCCCTTGGGAGTCGGCATGTTGTTTGTCTTCAGAGATGAATGATCGGCTGCACCGCAGCCGCGTTGGTTGTCAATGGATGTGCAATCCGCCATTGACGTCCAGCACCACGCCCGTGACGTAGCTGGACAAGTCCGATGCAAGGAACAGCATGGCATTTGCGATGTCCAGGGGCACGGCCAACCGTCCCATTGGCACAGTGTGCGCGACATGCTGCTTGCCTGCCTCGTCGATCTTTCCGTCCAGCAGCCCGGTCTCCACCAAGCCGGGCGCTACGGCGTTCACCCGAATGCCGTCCGGCGCCAGTTCCCTTGCCAGTGCCTTGGCGAACGACTGAACGCCTCCTTTGGCCGCCGCATAGTGCGGTCCGCCGAGAATGCCCCCGCCCCGCTGTGCGGCGATCGACCCCATGCAGACGATGGAACCCGCCTGCCTGCCGCGCATGTGGGGCACGACCGCCCGCGACATGTTGTAGGCACCGCGCAGGCTGACATCCATCACCAGGTCGTAGTCTTCGGCCGTGCTGTCCATCACCCGTTGTGACTGGCTCACACCGGCGTTGTTGATCAGGACATCGACATGCCCGAACTGCTCGAGGATCTCGCCCACGACCTGATTGCATCGGGCAGCGTCGCGCACGTCGCACGCCCAGCCTTTGTGCCGCGTCCCGATGGCATCGGCCGCACCCTGCGCCGCGCTGGCGTCGAGGTCGAGCAACGCCACGATCGCGCCTTCCTGAGCGAAGCGCGACGCCGTCGCCCAGCCAATACCCCGCTGCGAGGCGGAGCCCGTGACGACAACGATCTTGTCTTGGAGGAGGAATGCCATCAGAGAGCCTTGTCAGGGGATCAGCACGACGGAACCCAGCGTCTTGCCGGCCACGATGTCGGCGTGAGCTCGCGCGGCTTCGCGCAGGGGGTAGGAATTTCCCACGCGGATCTTCAACGTGCCATCCTTCACCAGGTCAAACAGCGCCTTCGCCCCGGACCGGAAGTCTTCTGCATCCGCGACGTACTGGGTCACCGTGGGCCTGGTGATGAAGAGCGATCCCTTGGTACGCAACTCCATCAGCGAAACGTCTCCCGGGTCGCCAGACGGCCAACCGTAGGACACCACAAGGCCGAACCTGCGTGCACTGTCGAGCGAACGCGAAAACGTCTCCTTGCCGATGGCTTCGTAGACGATCGCAGCACCCTTGCCATCCGATACCGCCTTGACCTTGGCAACGAAGTCGCCATCGGGCAGCAACACCACGTGCTCGCACCCGAAGTCACGCAAAGCCTGGGCTTTTTCCTCGCTGTCGACGGTGCCGACCACCGTCGCGCCCAAGTGGCGCAGCCACTGAATCAGGATCAGACCGACCCCGCCCGCCGCGGCATGCACGAGTGCAACGTCGCCCTTGCCGACGGGACGCAGTCGGGTCGAGAGGTACCAGGCGGTCAGACCGCGAAAGAGCGCGCCGGCGGCAAGATCGGCTGTCAGACTTTGATCCGGCAACGCCACCACGCGCTCGGCCGGCACGATGCGCTGCTGCGCGTAGCTTCCGGCCGTGAAGTACATGTACGCAACGCGCTCACCTTCCTTCACGTGCGTGACGTCGGCACCGACCTCCACGGCCACGCCAACGCCAGCAAACCCCAGCCCCGTCGGCAGGGTCGCGGGCAGCAGGCCGCCCCGGATTTGCGTGTCGATGTAGTCGACGCCGATCGCTTCGTGCCGGATGCGGACCTCGTTCGGGCCCGGCTTGGCAACAGGCTCGTTCACCCACTGCATGACATGGGGCTCACCCGTCTTTTCGACGACGATGCGTCCGTAGGTCTCGGTCATAGATATCCTTCAGTTAAAGAGTCGAAGCTATTGCGCGGTCCAGCCGCCGTCGACGAGGAGGCAGTGGCCCGTCACCATGCCGGCCGCCGCTGAAGCGAGGTAGAGCGCGGCTGCCGCGATGTCTCCAACGCTCGCCATGCGCCCCATGGGAATTCGGGACACCAGTTCGTCGTGCTTGTCCTGGGTGTCAACAATCCGCCTCACCAGGGGCGTATCAACGAAAGTGGGGCCCACGCTGTTCACCCGGATGCCGTGGCATGCAAGCTCCACAGCCATCGCTTTCGTCAAGCCCTCGACAGCGTGTTTGTTCATGCAGTAGACCGTTCGATCGGGCGATCCGACGTGTCCCATCTGCGACGAGATGTTGACGACCACAGCGTTGCGCGCTGCGCGCGCGGGGTCCTGCAGCATCTTGCGAACGGCGGCCTGGGAGACGAGGAAGCACGCGCGCACGTTCAGGTCGTTCAACGCGTCCAGATGCTCCTCGGTGACGTCGATGAACGGCTCCGGAATGTTGCTGCCCGCGTTGTTCACCAGGATGTCAAGCGCCGGCAGTCCTTCGATCAGCCCGCGAACGATCGCGGTCTGCGTCACGTCGCAAGCGTGGGCGTGCACTTGGCACCCGGCCTGCCTCAACGCGCTCGCGTTCGCGTCGAGCTGGTGCGCGTCAAGCGACACCATGTGCACCGTCGCTCCGGCCGCGGCGAACGCCGCGGAGATGGCCGCACCGATGCCGGCACCGGCGCCGGTGACGAGCGCCGTCTTGCCGTCAAGTCGAAAGGAAGGGATTGAAGCCACAGTCATGGACCAGTCCTCGGGCGTTCAGCGGATGACGAACGGATCTGGCGTCTCCTGCGCGGTGCTGATCCACACCGCCTTCGTCTGCAGGTACTCGTTGATCGCGTCCATGCCGTTCTCGCGGCCGATGCCGGAGCGCTTGTAACCGCCGAAGGGCGACATGTAGCTCACGGCGCGGTACATGTTCACCCACACGATGCCCACCTTCAGACGCTTCGGAAGGGAAACCGCGCGCCGGACGTCCTGCGTCCAGACACCCGCCGCCAACCCATACAGGCTGTCGTTGGCGATCTTCACCGCTTCGTCCTCGTCCTTGAAGCGGATGATGCTCAGGACCGGGCCGAACACTTCCTCCTGCGCGATGCGCATGTGGTTGCGCACACCGGTAAAAATGGTGGGTTCGACGAATTGGCCGCTGCCGCACTCGGGCCGGTCGGCGGACTTGCCACCGAGAACGCAAGTCGCTCCTTCCGCGCGGGCGATGTCGATGTACTCGAGGATCTTGCGGTATTGCGGCTGCGTGGTGACGGGGCCGACTTGCGTCGTTGTTTCCTTCGGATCGCCCATGCGCGCCTTGCGGGCATAGGCCACCAATCGCTCCACGAATTCGTCATGGATCGAATCCTGAACAAGTAGCCGCGAACCCGCGACACAGGTCTGTCCTGTTGCAGCAAAGATGCCGGAGATGGCCCCTTTGACCGCATCGTCGAGGTTCGCGTCCGCGAAGACGATGTTGGCGGATTTTCCACCCAGCTCCAAGGTGACGTGCTTGAAGTCCCGCGCCGCCGCTTCGTAGATCTTCTGCCCACCGAATTCGCTGCCCGTGAAGCCGATCTTTGCCACCTTGGGATGCGACACCAGGCGCGCGCGACCTCGTTGCCGAAGCCGGTCACCACGTTGAGGACGCCCGGCGGAATGCCGGCTTCAAGGGCCAGCTTGCCGAGCTCGATGGCCGACACCGACGTGTACTCCGACGGCTTGAGGACGAACGTGTTGCCTGCGGCAAGGCCAGGCGCCAGTTTGTTGACGGCCAGCAGCAGCGGCGAATTCCATGCCGTGATCGCCACACACACTCCCAGCGGTTCGTGCGTGGTGTAGCTGAACGTGTCGGCCTTGTCGATCGGCAGGACGGCCCCCTGGATCTTGTCGGCCAGGCCGCCAAAATACCGGAAGTACTGGGGCAGGTACCCGACCTGGGCGCGCATCTCGTTGATCAGCTTGCCGTTGTCCCGCACCTCGATGCCCGCAAGTCGTTCCGCGTCCCGGGCGATGAGGTCCGCAAAGCGGTAGAGCAGCAATCCGCGAGCGCTTGCGGTCAGTTGCCCCCATGGGCCGTCGAGCGCGGCACTGGCCGCCTCGACCGCACGATCCGCGTCGGCCTGCTTGGCCCTGGGCAGGGTTGCCCACACTTCGCGCGTATAGGGATCGGTCGTTTCGAAGGTCTCGCCGTCCAGCGCTGAAACCCACTCTCCACCGATCAGCATCAGGTAGTTCTCTACCGTCTTTTCATTGCTCATGACCATGCACCGTTCGTGTTCAAAGTTCAGATCGCGCCCGACTTGCGGGCCTCTTCAAGCTGGCCCTGCGACATGTGCAAGAGCTGCCCGTAAACGTCGGCGTTGTCGGCGCCCAAGGATCGGCCGGCATGTCGGAACGACGCGGGTGTCTCCGAAAGCCGCGGGACCGGCGCCGGCAGCACGAGTTCGCCCACGCGCGGGTCCTGGACGGTCATCAGGTTGCCGCGTGCGCGGTACTGCTCGTCCTCGAAGATCTCCTTGATCGAGTAGATCTGAGCGCACGGCACGCCCCCGGAGCGGGTGGCGGCGATCACGTCCTCGAGCGTGCGTTCGCTCATCCACTTCGCGACCAGGCCGTTGATCAGGTCGCGGTTCTCAACCCGGATGGCGCTGGTGGGGTACTGGTCGAAAAGCCGCGGCTGGTCCATGAGAACGGTCAGCCGTTCGAACATCTTGTCGTTCGTGCACGCCAGCGCGACCCACTCACCCGTGCGGGTCCGGTAGTGGCTGTGAGGCACGACGTTCACGGTGTCGGCGCCCATGCGTTCGCGCACCGTGCCGTACTTCGCATAAGCCGGCGCGATCTCGTCGAGCAGGCGGAAGACCGATTCATACAGCCCCAGGTCGATGAACTGACCACGGCCGGATTGATCCCGGGCGCGCAACGCCGTCAGCACGCCGATCGCTCCCCACATGCCGGACACGTAGTCGGCCATCGAGGTCGAGCCAGGCACCACGGGCGGTCCGTCCGCCTCGCCGGCAAGCCACGACAAGCCTGCGAAGGCGTGTGCGATGCGGGCGAAGCCCGGTTCACCGCGCTTGGGCCCGGTCTGTCCGTAGGCGCTGATTCGCAGCATGACGAGGCCCGGGTTCACCTCTCGCAGTGCTTCGTAGCCGAGGCCCCACTTCTCCAAGGTGCCTGGCCGGAAGTTCTCGAGGACCACGTCCGACGCCTTCACGAGTTCGCGGAACATCTGCGCGCCCTGCGGGCTGCGCAGGTCAAGCGTGACCGCCTTCTTGTTGCGTGCTTCGCTCATCCAGACCAGGCTGTCGCCGCACTCGGTGATCGTGCCGAATTTGCGCAACGCGTCACCGCCGTCGGGTTGCTCCACCTTGATGACCTCGGCGCCGAAGTCGGCAAGGATCGTTCCGCAGAACGGCGCCGCCACGAAAGTGGCGATGTCCAGGACACGGATGCCTTTCAACGCACCCGGTGCAAGTTCTTGTGCGCTTTCGTTTGATTCAGGCACCATGATCGTCTCGCGTTGTGTACGACACCGAAGCCTGTGCGCGGCCTCGTTGCGTGTGGTCTGTGGAGTTCATTCGCCAACTTTAGGGGCGGCATGATCAACACACAAACGCGTTTATTCCATCGATTGTGCAGTTCAATTGCACAGTGATGAGCCCGCGCCTTCAGCCGCATGGCGTCTCGAGCTTGCATGGGCGAAAGCGCCGCGCTGGGGCCCTGCGGCTGCGGCTGTCGCAAGCGAACCGCACAGCCGCGCGTGTGCCTCGCCACTCGCATCCCGCGGCTGCCCTGGACCCGACAAGCACGGTCGTCACCTTGTCCAGCGCACCCCGACGATCAATGGAAACGACTTCGCACCCGTTTGCGGGCGGTCAAGCGCTGGTGGCCGGGTGAGCGTTCTTCGCTTCACCGATCGCATAGAAGCGGCCGCCGGCGATGTAGTGAAGGCTGCGCCAGGACGGATCCGCCGTCTCGAAGTTCCAGTGCCCATGGCTGAACACGCGGGTATCGGCCCAGGCGCCGACGATCTCGCCGATGAACAGGTCGTAGCGGTCCTGGTTGTGCGGCTCGGGCATCACGCGGCATGCGAGCCAGGCCGAGCAACCGGCCACGAAGGGCTGCTCGTGCCCGTCGATGTTGAACAGCTCGACGCCGCTGCGCGCGAGCTTGTCCGGTTGCTCGGCCAGACTGCGGTGCCCCACCTGGTAGGTCAGGTCGAGTTGCGCAACGGTCGGCACCTGGATCACGAAGCCGCCGCTTTGCTCGACCAGCTCGCGGGTGCTGGCGATCTTGTCCAGCACCACGGTGAGCTTGGGCGGCGCGTAGTCCAGCGCGCACGCCCAGGATGCGGCCATCACGTTGTCCACGCCGCCATGGCGTGCGGAGACCAGGATCGTGGGGCCGTGGTTGATCAGGCGGAACGCCTTGTCCAGCGGCACCGGTGCAATATGTGGGTTCATGATGGTGGGTCCGGGTGGTGCATGCACGGGCACTCAAGCCATTTTCTCGGACGCAATGACCCTCACGCCTGGCTGCGGCGCCAGGGCCGCTTCGAGCAGTGACCGGGCAATGTTGGCGGCCGGGTTCAGCCGCCAGCGCCGAGGCAGCAGCGGTCCCGCAACTCGCAGCGCACTGACGATCACGCGCTCTCCCAGGCGGAACTCGTCGCGGTGGCCTCCGATCACGCCAGGGCGTACCAGCGTCAGTGCATCAAAACCGACCTGGCGCAGCGCATTCTCCAGCTCACCCTTGACCCGGTTGTAGAAGAACCGCGAAGCGGCATCCGCACCGATTGCCGAGTTCAGGACATAGGTCGGCGTGCCGTGGGCGTGAGCCCATCGCGCCACGGCCAACGGGTAGTCGTGGTCAACGCGGCGGAATGCCGCCTCGGACCCCGCCGTGCGCAGGGTGGTCCCCAAGGTGCAAATGACGGCGTCGGCGCGCCACCAGCCGGCCTCTTCGTCCAACCGCTCATAGTCCACCGGCGGCGACGACAACCTGGCATGCATCGGCAGCGCCCGCCGGGTCGGCGCGACGATGGTGTCCACCCGCGGGTCGGCCAGCGCACGTTGCAGCACGTGACGCCCCACCAAACCGGTGGCACCGACCAGCAGCAATTTCTTGGGGGTCTGCGTCATGCGCGAGAGAACCGTTCGACGGACTCGCCCACCGGCGTGTCGCCCTGGGTCAACTCGATGATCACGCGGCCCACCGCGGGGCGTTCGATGATCTCCAGCAGCGTCGCCGCCACATCATCGCGCGGCACCTCGCCGTAGGGAATGGCCAGGCCCGCGCGCACCTTTCCGGTACCAGGCGCGTCCACCAGCGTGCCCGGCCGCAGAATCACCCAGTCCAGGTCGCTCTCGGCCAGATGCACGTCCGCCAGCTTCTTCACGCGCATGTAGTTCTCGAACGTCTGCGAGACTTGCTCGCCACGAAATGACTCGGGGAAGGCCGACACCAGCAGAAAACGCCGCACGCCGGCCTTCCGCGCGGCGGCCACCGCCAACACCAGGCCGCGCCCGTCGATGGCGTTGGTCATCTCCTGGCCGCCCTTGCCGCCGGCGCCCGCGCAGAACACCACCACATCGCTGCCGGCCATGAGGGTGGCCAGTTGCACGGCATCGAGTTCCAACAGGCTGCCCAGCACCGGCGTCACCCCCAGCGCCTCGAGTTCCCCGGTTTGCGCCGGGTTGCGGTGCAACGCCCGAACCGGATAGCCGCGCTCGCGCAATTGCCTGGACAGGCGACGGGCAATCTTGCCAGCGCCGCCTGCGATGAATACCTGACCCATCATCGATTTCCTTTCATGTGATTGGAGAGTGGGTAGCGCCTCGAGGGCTTGCCGGGACGAAGGATCAGGGCGCCACGTGGGTGTGGAAGATCTTGCTGATCACCGTCCACTTTCCTTCCACTTTCAGCAGGTGGAAGAAATCGGTGAAGCAAAAGCCCGAGACGTCGTTGGTGTCAATGCGCGCGCTGGCGGCGGTGCCGACGATATCGACTCTGACGATGACACCCTGGGCTTCGGGCGACGGGCGGAACCCGCTGTCGATGCCGTCGAACAATGTCTGGATCGCTCCCCCGGTCAGCTTGCCATCGCCATCGACGCTGAACATCGTCGCCTTGTCGCTGAAGGCCGGCTTCATGATGCTGCTCTTGGCCTGCTTGCAGCCTTCGTTGTACTTGTTCAGCACCTCCACAATGGCTTGGTACTCGGGGACGTAGGTGGGTTTGCTCATGATTTCACTCCTGGTTTTTTGGACAAAGTCGATCGGGGAAAAAGCCGGCCGCTGCCGGCCGCGCGGGCGTCAAACCGTGCAGCCGTCCGCAACGGTTTTTTTCGTGGAGACCCAGGGTCCCAACTGGCGAAGCTTGTCTTCGCGGTGATCCAGCCACCAACCGGCCTGGATGTTCCAATCGGCATGCGCCGCATCCGGGCGGGCCGCCCCGAGCGTCTGCTGCGCATGCAACGGAAAGTGCGGATCGCGCAGCGCCGCATGGCCGAGCGCGACCAGGTCGGCTTGCCCCGAGGCGATGACCTCTTCGGCCTGGCGCGGGTCGGTGATCATTCCCACGGCCATGGTGCCGATGCGTGCCTGGCGACGGATCTGCGCAGCGAATGGCACCTGGAAGCCGTATCCGCTGGGGTACTCGAAAACACCGAAGCCGCCGGAGGAGCAATCGACGACATCGACGCCGACCGCCTTCAACGCCGCGGCGAAAGCCACGCTGTCGTCGATCGTCCAGCCACTGCGGCTGCCGTCGACAGCCGACACGCGAACGAACAGCGGCTTGTCCCGCGGCCAGACTTCGCGCACCTCGCGCGCGATCTCCAAGGGCAGGCGGATGCGGTTCTCGAAGCTGCCACCGTAGTGGTCGCTGCGATCGTTGGTCAGCGGCGACAGGAATGCGTTGAGCAGGAAACCATGCGCGCAGTGCAGCTCCAGCACGTCGAAACCTGCCCGCAAGGCGCGGCGCGCGGCGGCGACAAAATCCGCACGCACCTTCGCGATGCCCTCTGCATCCAGGGCCTCGGGTACCAGCCAGCCCTTGGCCGCTGGCCGCGCGCTCGGCGACACCACCGGCCACGGGTGCTCCCCGCGCGCGACATCCCGTTCGTCGAGCGGACCATTGCCTTCGAAGGCTCGCTGGATGCTGGCTTTGGGGCCGGCATGCGCAAGCTGGATGCCGGGTGTCGCACCGTAGGCCTTGGCGAAAGCGGCAATGCGCGACAGGCCTTCGATGTGGGCGTCATCCCACAGGCCAAGGTCGCCATGCGTGATCCGCCCGTTGGCCGAGACCGCTGTCGCCTCCACCATCAGCAGACCGAAGCCGCCGAGGGAAAACCGGCCGTAGTGGGTGGTGTGGTAGTCGTTGACACGCCCGTCTGTGGCCGTGTACTGGCACATCGGGCTGAGGGCGAAGCGGTTTCGCAGCGTCACGCCGCGCAAGGTCAAAGGCTCAAAAAGTTTGCTCATGGTTTCGTTGTCGAGGGATGGATTGATGGATTGCCCGGCGCGCGAAGCGGGCGATGGACCACAGCGCAAGAAGCGCCGCGACCAGCCCACCCCATGTCAGCCAGAGCGTGTAGGGGGTTGGTGGTGTCTGGCCGCGCAGGAGTTGCGCGATGTCGGATACCGAAGATCCCAGGTAGACGGACAGGAAGGTGCCCGGCAGCAGTCCCAGCCAGGAGGCCAGCAGAAAATCGCGCGCACCGATGCGGCTGGCGCCCAGGGCACAGCTCAGCGGCGCGAACGGCACGATGGACGCGAGCCGCAGCAAGAGCGCGATGCGAAAACCCTTCTGCCCCATCGCTTGATCCACGGCAGCGAAATGCGGGTGCCGGCCAAGGCGGCGGAGCACCCAGGGTCTTGCAAGGTATCGCGTGATGCCGAAGGCCAGCAAGGCCGACAGCAGACTGACCGGCGACACCAGCAACGTTCCCAGGAGCGGCCCGTACAAAAAGCCGGCAATGGCCGTCAGCGGCGTGGCCGGCACACAGGCGAGCGTTGCCAGAAGGTAGATGGCCGCGAACAGCAGCGCCCCGAGTACGCCGAGCGCGCGAAGCGCATCCACCCCCACAATCACTTGCTGCAGGATCGGTTCGATCATGCGGCCGCTCCGGCTGGAGATCCCGGGTGGGAGTGCATCAGCTGTGCGACGAACGGACCTCGCACGATCCCGAAGCGCATGACCAGCACTGCCTCTTTCAGAAAATCCGGGCCCCACCCTGCCATAGTTATTTAGCGATGACTACAAAATCGATATTGTATAGTGGACGCTACAGATGTCGTCAAGTTCCTCAGAAATTCCCCAGGCAAGAAGCACCATGTCGAGTAACAGATCGCCCACGGAGCCCCCTCAGAACAAGGGGGGACGTCCTCGCGGCTTCGACCGCGACCAGGCGTTGACGCGTGCACTCGATGTGTTCTGGCGCAGGGGCTACGAGTTGGCATCGGTGGCCGAGTTGTGTTCGGCAATGGGGATCAATCCGCCCAGCCTCTATGCCGCCTTCGGAAACAAGTCGAAGCTGTTTCTGGAAGCGGTGAACTTCTATGAGCATCGCTACTGGGATGCAACCTGGGAGGCGCTCGAAGCCGAACCCGACATTCATCGGGCCATCGCGAGTTTCTTCGATGCCTCCGCTCGCATTCTTCTGTCGCCGCAGGCGCTGTGGCTGCCTGGTGGCGCTGGCTGCAGTCAGCGTATCCGACGAGTCGGTCGAAGTGAGGGAGGCGATCGATGCATTGCGCCGCGAAGGCAAGGCGATCTTCGTCAAGCGCCTCAAGCGTGCTGTCAAGGAGGGTCAGCTTCCTGCGCAGACAGAACTGAAGTCGTTGGCGGGCGCGCTCAACACCATGCTTGAAGGGCTGTCGATTCAGGCACGCGACGGACTGAGCACGTCTGAAATGAGGCGCCTCGCGGCGCATGCAGTGCGCTTGCTGCCGGCCGGCGCATGCGCCGAGGTGACCGCTGCCTAGCGGCAGTGCCCCTCGCAAAGGCAGGCAGCAGGCTGCGCCGTGGCTATTGCGCGGTCCACCCACCGTCGACCAGGAGACCGGCACCCGTGACCATGCGCGCCGCCGGAGACGCAAGATAGACGGCGGCGGCGGCGATGTCCTCGACCTGCCCCATGCAACCCATCGGAATTCGCGAAACGAGGGTGTTGTATTTCTCGGGCGTGTCCACCACGCGGCGTACCAGCGGCGTGTCGATGAAGGTCGGACCGATGCTGTTCACCCGGATGCCGGCAGGGGCCAGTTCCACCGCCATCGCGCGTGTCAAGCCGACCACCGCATGCTTCGTCATGCAGTACACGCTGCGCATTTCGGAGCCGATGTGCCCCATCTGGGAAGCGATGTTGATGATCGATGCGCCCCGGGCTTTCCGGTCACCGTGCTCCTTCATCTTCTTCACCGCGGCCTGCGCCACCACGAAGTACGCGCGCGTGTTCAGGTCCATCAGGTAGTCGAGGTGCTCGTCCGTCACCATGTCCACGGGCTCCGGGATGTTGGAGCCTGCGTTGTTGACCAGGATGTCGAGCTCGGGCAGCCCTGCGATGACCGATCGAATGGCTTCGCTGTCCGTGACGTCGCACGGCTTGACGTCGGCCGACCCGCCCAGGCCGCGGATCCGCCCGGCCACCGCTTCGAGGTCGCTCCTGGTACGTGCGACCAGCACGACGTGAGCTCCTTGCTCGGCCAGCGCCTCGGCCATGGCGGCCCCCAGGCCCTTGCTGGCACCTGTGATCAAGGCGGTGCGACCGTCGATGCGGAAGCGCGATGCGATGGAGTTGGGTGTATTTGGTTTGTTCATGGTGTCTGCCGATGAGGTTTTGGGATGCGAAGCCTGCGGGTGGGTTGCTACATGCCCAGAAACGCCTTCCTGATGCTTTCGTCGTTGAGAAGATCCTTGCCGGTGCCTTCCATCACGATGTGTCCGTTCTCCAGCACATAGGACCGATCCACGATCTGAAGCGTCTTGCGCACGTTCTGCTCGACCATGAGGATCGTGATGCCACGGTCGTTCAACTTCTTGATGAGATCGAAGAGTTCCTGGACCAGCAACGGCGACAGCCCCAGAGAAGGCTCGTCGAACATCAGCAGCTTCGGCTTGCTCTGCATCGCTCGCGCGATGGCCACCATCTGCTGCTCGCCGCCTGAAAGCGTCTTGGCGATCTGCGTGCGGCGCTCCCGCAAGCGCGGCAGGAGCTGATAAGCCTCTTCGAGGCTCTCCTTGCGGACCTTGCGGGCCGCGGGGTGGGTCGAGCCGAGAAGAAGGTTCTCCTCCACGGTCATGAGCGGGAAGAGCCTGCGACCTTCTGGAATTTGCACGATGCCCAACGGCACGCGTTCGTACGCAGGTACGCCGAGTACGGACTTCCCCTCGAACTCCACGTGTCCGCTCGTCAGCTTGAGCAGGCCGGACATCGCGTTCATGAAGGTCGTCTTCCCGGCTCCGTTGGAGCCCAGGATGCTCACGATCTCACCTTGCCTGACGTGCAGGCTGACGCCGGCAAGTGCCTGCATTCCGTCGTAGTGCACCGACAGATCCTTGACCTCAAGCAGCATGGTCGACTCCCAGATACGCCGAAATGACTTGTGGATTGCGGATCACCTCATCAGGCGTTCCTTCGGCGATGTTCTCGCCGTAGCTCAGCACCAGCACGCGCTCGCACAACGCCATCACCGCGCGCATGACGTGCTCGATCATGACGATCGTCACGCCGCGGTCCCGGATGGTCCGCACCAGCGTGATGGCTTCCTCGACCTCGCTCGGCGTGAGCCCGGCCAGGATCTCGTCGAGCAGCAGGAGCTTGGGTTGCGTCGCCAGGGCTTTTGCAAGTTCCAGCCGCTTGCGGTCCACGATGGAGAGGTTCTTTGCGATCTGGTTGATGCGGCGGCCGAGACCGAGCTCGTGAACGATGCGCTCGGCCCGCTCGACCGCCTCGTGGCGGTTGGAGGTTCGCGCGAATGCGCCGACCACGACGTTGTCCAGAACCGTGCGGGACGGGAACGGCTTGACGATCTGGAAGGTCCGGCCGATCCCCAGCTTGCACAACTCGTGGGGCGGGTGCCCCGTGATGTCGGTGCCGCCGAACGTGATCCGGCCGCTGTCTGGCGGGATGTAGCCGGAGATCTCGTTGAACAGCGTCGACTTGCCCGCGCCGTTGGGACCGATGATCCCGTAGATCTGCCCCGCCTGGACCTTGAGGGACAGGTCCTTGGTCACGACCAGCCCGCCGAATCGCTTGTTGAGGCTCTCCAGGACAAGCATCGGTTGTTCAGCCAGAGCGCTCATTCGGCCACCCCCGCCACTTTTGTGGACGATTGCGAGGGCGCCACCGTCTCCTTGGTCGCGGCCGACGTCTGCGGGCCCAACCCGAGCAGGCGCAGAATCGGATGGATGATGCCCTGACCCGGCGGCATGAACAAGATGACCGACACCACCGCCAAGCCGTAGATGATGAGGTGCAGCCCTGAACTCGAGCTGCCCAGATACAGTTGCGTGATGGTCGCCAGCGTCGTCAGCACGATCGATCCGACCAGCGGTCCGAAGACCGTGCCGAGACCTCCGACCACGGCCAGGAACACCATCTGCACCGACAGGTCGATTCCTGCGATGTTGGCGGGCTCCGCGTAGCGGATCAACTGCACGAAGAACGTGCCGCCAATCGCCGTGAAGAAGGCCGACACGCCCGCTGCAACCAATTTGGTTCGCGCCGTGTTGATGCCCAGCGCCTTGGCCGCATCCTCGTCCTCCTTGATGGCGGTGAGGTAGTAGCCGAGTTTGGACCGGTCGATGTACCAGCAGACCAGCAGCACGATGGCCAGGAAGGCAAGGATGATGTAGTAGTACGGCACCTTGCTCAGGAACTGGAAATCCCACAGCCCGGCATCCGGAATCATCGGAACGCGCAGTCCCTCGGCGCCCCCCAGGTCGACAGGGCCGATCTCCTTGACGGTTTGAAGCAGCATCGACAGCGCTTCGGCGAACGCGATCGTCGCCAGTGAGTAGTAGGCCCCCTTCAAACGAAAGCTCGGGATGCCGATCATCACCGCCATGAAGGCCGCCGCAAAGGCCCCGACGATCATTCCGATCCACGGCGACAGCCCGAAATGCAGGGCAAGCAGCGTGGACGTGTAGCCTCCGATCGCCATGAAGGACGAGTGCCCCAGGGACAGTTGGCCGGCAAAGCCGCCCACGATGTTCCAGCTCGTGGACAGGTAGGCGTACAGCAGGATCATCACGACGCTGTGAAGCACGAAGGGGCTCTCGATCACCGCGGGCACAAACAGTGCAACCGACGCGAGGACGATGACGGGTAGGTATTTCTTCATGACGGCCCTCAGTGGTCGTGACGCGAACCGAACAGGCCCGACGGTCGAATGAACAAGAAGATCAGGAAGGCATAGAGCACCACCACGGACGACAGGGTGCTTGGAACCCAGAGCGTGCACAGTGACTCCACGATGCCGATCAGCAGCCCGCCCAGGAGAGCCCCCGGGATGCTGCCCAGCCCGCCCAGCAGCACGGTGAGGAACGCCTTGATGCCGAAGATGCCGCCGATGGAAGGGTGGACGTTGTAGAAGGGAATGAGCGCCACGCCCGCGGTACCCAGAACGGCCAACCCGATGCCGAATGCCATGTTGAAGACTCGGGGCACGTTCACTCCCATGAGCAACGCCGTGTTCCTGCTCTGTCCAACCGCGCGAATCGTGCGACCGAGCTCCGACTTGTGAAGGAAAACGTAGAAGGCGATCGATACCGTGACGGCGAGAACGAAGGCGTACAGCTTGGGCATGGCCACGATCACGGAGCCCCACTGAACCGTTTGGGTCGCAAACGTCGTGGAGATGGAGTGGTAGTTCGGTCCGAAGATGGCGAGAAAGACGTTCTCGATCAACACGCTCAAGCCGAAGGTCAGAACCAGGGCGCCGATCGGCTCGCGCACATCCGACTCCTTGTTGAGTACCCGCTGGATGAGCGCCCAGTTGATCAGGTAGCCTATCGCGAACATCGCGGGGACGACGATGATCAACGAGAGGTAGGGGTTGAGACCGAGCTTGGTGACGCTCATGTACGAGATGAACATGGACACCATCAAGAGCGCACCGTGGGCGAAATTGATCACTCGCATGATCCCGAACACCAAGGTGAGCCCGAGGGCGATCAGGCCGTAGATGGCGCCGATCAGAATGCCTTGAACTAAGAGTGATAGCACGACAGGACCTCAAAGGTTGGGGTGGAGGCACCGGCATGGGCTGGTCCCACCCGTGCCGGATGCGGGCGGCGGCGGTCCCGCCGGCCCGCGTTGCCGGCCAGCGAGTTCGCCGCTACCGCGGAACGACGATCAATATTCGGCGGGGAACGTGTACTTCTGACCTTCGCGCGCCTGGGCAGCCGGACCGACGGTCACTCGTTCGACCTTGCCGTTCACCCGCTTGAACTGCACCAGCACCATGCTGCTGGTGTCGGGGAAGGTGCCGGTCCCATCGAATTTGACGCGATTCGAATAGATCTGCGAGGGGCCGGATTGAAGGTCCGTGGCCGCAAAGGCATCTCGGATCTTGTCCGACTCCAAGCTGCCCGCGCGCTCCAGAACGTCTTTGATCACGTACACCCCGGTGTACTCCTTGGCGGTCTCGTTGTTGAGCAGCACACCGTACTTGTCGCTGAACTTCTTCGCCACGTCTTTCGAGAAGGGCCGGTTGACGTCGGGCTCCCATGCCGACACGTCGAACACGCCCAGGGCGGCGTCGCCGGCATTCTTGAGGTAGTCCGGATCCGATTGCGCCGCAGAAGTTGCGAAGAAGGCTTTGGGCTTGACTCCTTGCTCCTTGAAGCTCTTGGCCATCATCACAGCCGCCGGCATGAACGAATTGGCCAGCAGCACGACGTCGGGCTTGGCAGCCTTCACCTTGGTGACCACAGGCGAGGGGTCGCTGGTCTTGGGGTCAAAGGGCTCGTCCAGGACGATTTGCCAGCCGTGCGAGGGAATGAGCTTGCGCCATTGCAGGGCAGCACCCTGCCCGTAGCCCGAGTTTCGAAAACGAGCGCAACCGTCTTTACCGGGGAATTGGATTCCTTGGCCATCGTCTGTATGAAATCGAGCTGCGCGGCGATGCGCATCGACGTCTTCTCGGCAAGACGGAACACGTACTTGAAGTTGGGTCGGTTGGTGATCGAATCGTCCGAAGAGACGGGCACCCACCAGACTTTCTTGTACCGTTCCGCCACCTCCGAAGCCGGCAGCGTGACACCCGAGTTGTAGGCGCCTGCCAGGAACTCCACCTTCTCCTGCGCGATGAGTCGCTCGGCCTCCTGCACAGCGACTTGGGGCTTGCTCTGCGTGTCCGCGTACACGATCTTCAACTTGGCGCCACCGAGGGCCTTGATGCCGCCGGCGCCGTTGATTTCCTCGACGGCCATGTCCACCGCTCGCTTGCTCTGCTGGCCTTGAGGCGCGCTGTCGGCGCTCATCGGAAGCAGGTAGCCAATCTTGATCTCCTTCACCTGGGCAAAGCCGGGGCCTGCGAAACCCATGGCGCCGGCGAGGGCGAGGGTCGTCAGGGAATTGAATCGCTTTTTCATATCGGTCTCCGTTTATTGCGATGGTCCGTACCTTTGTTCTCGCCGCTTCGTCATCCTGGATGCCGCGGGACACGAAGGCCGTGTGGCGAACAGTGAAGTGCACTCGCTTCGCCGCAGCCGCGGTGAAGTTCGCAAGGGCCAGCTGCAACGGGCCGCGATACCTCGCCCGGTCCGTTCGGCAACTTGCCTTCCACTTGTCCGCGCCGACTTTAGGATTGAACAAAGGCTGAGACAAACGCGTTTATCTTCTAGATTGTGCGGTTTGACCGCACAGTCGGCAGATGCGGATTGCCAATGAAAAAGCCGGGTCAGTTCGATGACCCGGCTTTGTCAAGAATTGCGGACACGTTTCCCGCTTCAACGAAGAAGGCAAGCGGCCGCGCCGCGCCTTTGGAACTATTTGCCCAGATTGGTCTTGAGTTCTTGCGATGCCTGCGCGACCGCGCTGCGGGGCGCCGGCAGATGGCTGAACGCATTCGACAGCCCAAAATCGTGAATCATGCCGTTGTAGCGCACCGACTTCACATGCACACCCGCGGCGTCGAGCTTGCGACCATACGCTTCGGCTTCATCGCGCAGGACATCGAATTCAGCGGTCTGGATCAGTGTCGGCGGCAGGCCCTTGAGCTGCTCGGCCGTCGCCTGCAGCGGCGACGCGTAGATCTGCTTGCGTGCCTTCGCGTCGCTCGTGTAGTGGTCCCAGAACCATGCCATCAAGTCCTTCGTCAGGAAGTAGCCGTTGGCAAACTCCTTGTACGACGGCGTGTCGAAGTTCGCATCCGTCACCGGGCACAGCAATACTTGCGAACGCAGCGCAGGTGCGCCCTTCTCGTTCGCCATCAAGGCGACCACGGCGGCCAGATTGCCGCCCGCGCTGTTGCCGGCCACGGCGAGGCGCTTGCCGTCGATGTGGATCTCCTGGCCATGCTCGGCCACCCATCGGGTCGCGGCATAGGCTTGCTCGACGGCAACGCCGTATCCCGCCTCGGGCGACAAGGTGTAGTTGACGAAGACCGCCACCGCGCCCGAACCAACCACCAGGTCGCGCACCAAACGTTCGTGGGTCGGGAAGTCCCCCAACACCCAGCCGCCGCCGTGGAAGTACATGAACGCGGGCAGCGTCCTGTGTTCGCTGCCTGCCGGGCGCACGATGGTGAGCTTCAGGTCGCCGTCATTGACACGGATCGTCTTCTCGCTGACGTCGGCCGCCGGCAGGGCTACCTTGGCGGCGGCCTGGGCTCCCACCAATGCGGCGCGGGCTTCGGCCGGCGTCATGGCGTCGAGCGTCTTGACGCCTTCAAGGGATTGCAAGAATTTTGCTACGTTGTGCTCGACGCCCGGCAGGTCGGCTGCACAAGCGCTGCCGGCCGCCAGTGACAGGGCGGAAACGGCGAGAGCGGAGGCGAGGGGTTTCATGTTCTTTTTCAGGGAGGGTGATGCGAACGCCGCAGACGGCGCAGATGCGGGCGCTGGTCAAGGCGCCGCGTGCGTCTGGAAGATCTTGCTGACCACTGTCCACTGCCCATCGACCTTCAACAGATGGAAGAAGTCGGTGAACGAAATGCCTGACATATCGTTGGCGTCGATGCGGGCGCTGGCCGCCGTGCCGACGATCTCGATGCGGGTGATCGCGGCCGTGGCTTCAGGCGACGGACGGAAACCCTTGTCGACGCCCTCGAACAGAATCGGAATCGCGCCGCCGACCAGTTTGCCATCAGGGCCGACGCTGTACATCGTCGCCTGGGGGCTGAAAGCGGACTTCATGATGCTGCTTTTGGCCTGCTTGCAGCCTTCGATGTACTTGTTCAGCACTTCGGAGATGGCTTGGTAGTCGTGCACGTACGTCGGTTTGCTCATGGTTTTTCCTTGGTTGGCTTGTGGGCGGCTTGGCGAATCCGCGGCCTGGGCGGTTGCACCCATGCCAATGGCGATCGCCGCGAAAATCAAAGTCTTGATGAAAGTCGTCTTCACTTCGCTACTCCTGCTGAGGGTCGCGATGACCCGTCGATTCCACATCGAATGGTGGGTGGGCATTCAAACCGCGCAACCCGCAAGCGCAGGCCAGTCGGTGTAACCCTTGGCGCCGTTGCCGTAGTAGGTTTCGCGCGGGGCCACAGCCAGTTCAGCGCCCGCCTTCAAGCGATGCACCAGATCGGGATTGGCAATGAACGGACGGCCGAAGGCGACGGCATCGACCTTTCCGTCCAACCGGCGGTTCACCGCCAGCGCCAGGTCATAGTTGTTGTTGCCGATGTAGGGGCCTTTGAACCGCGCGCGCAGTGCATCGAGGTCCACGCCTTCGGGCACAGATCGCGAGGTGGCCGTGGCGCCCTCGACAAAATGCATGTACGCCAGTTGGAAGCGATTGAGTTGCTCGATCAGATGGCCATACGTCTGCATGACCTGGCTGTCCAGAGGCGTGTTACCCGCATCCGGCGTTACAGGGGAGAGTCGAATGCCGACGCGGCCGGGACCCCAGACTTGCACCACCGCCGCGGTCACTTCCAATGTGAGCCGGCTGCGGTTTTCGATCGTGCCGCCGTATTCGTCGCTGCGCTGGTTTGTGGAATCGCGCAGGAACTGGTCCAGCAGATAGCTGTTGGCCGAATGCACTTCCACGCCATCGAAGCCGGCGCGCTTTGCGCATTCCGCGGCGTGCCGGTATTGCTGGATGATGCCGGGAATCTCGGACGTTTCCAGTGCTCGCGGCATCGAGACATCCAGCATCCCCTTTTCGGTATAGGTCTGCCCTTGCGCCCGAATCGCCGAAGGTGCCACGGGAGCTGCTCCGTCCGGCTGCAGGTCCACATGCGAGAAACGCCCTACGTGCCACAGTTGGCACACGATCAAGCCACCGGCTGCATGCACAGCGTCTGTCACTCTTTTCCAGCCCGCGACCTGTTCTTGCGTCCAGATGCCTGGCGTCAACGCATAGCCCAGCCCCTGCGCGGAAATGTTGGTCGCCTCGCTGATGATCAAACCCGCGCTGGCCCGCTGTGCGTAGTAGCGGGCGTGCATGTCGTTGGGCACGCCATCGGGGCCCATTCGACTGCGCGTGAGCGGCGCCATGACAATGCGGTTTGCGAGCGCCAGCGCACCCATCGCCACTGGCGAAAAGAGATCGCTGGGAGAACTTCTGAGCGTCATTCTGTATTTCCTTCGGCATTCACGTTGCATGAAGAATTCATGCGATACCCGCAGTATTGGCGCCGGCGATAATGACGTAAATAGTCAGAAGCGCAGATACGGTATGAACAGAAAGCTCACAATCAAAGACGTGGTGGCGGTCCCGCCACCGATGCATCTTCCAGGGCTTCTGACGTTCGAGGCGGCGGCCAGGCACTTGAACTTTGCCCGGGCCGCGGCAGAACTGGGCGTCACCCCCACCGCGGTGTCGCGCACCATCAAGACCGTGGAAGCGCAATTGAATGTGCGGCTATTCAACCGCACCACGCGCAGCGTCAACCTGACCGAGGCTGGCTCGTCACTGAATTCGAAAATCGCACCCGCGCTTGCATTGATCAAGGACTCCCTGTCGGAAGCCTTGCTGGCGAACGACCAGCCGTCCGGCACCGTGCGGATCAATTCCTCGTACGTCGCATACCGCATGTTGATCGAACCCCATATGGACGCCTTCCTGGCGAAGTTCCCGTTGATCCATGTCGAGATATCGTTGGACAACGTGCTCGGCGACATCGTCAATGCCGGCTTTGACGTCGGCATACGGATGGGCAAGAAGGTGCAGAACGACATGGTGGCCATGCAGTTGGGGCCCGCACAAAAAGAATCGTGGTGGCCGCCCCGGACTATTTCCAGGGCCGCAAGGAACCCAGGTCCATCGATGACCTGCTGAACCACGACTGCATTCGACAACGCTATTCCGTAGGAGGCCGGTGGTTCGAGTGGAAGTTCGATTCGGCGGGTCAGATGATTCAGATCGACGTGCAGGGGCGTCTTCTATTCGACGAAATGAGGTCTGTCGTCGAGGCGGCCGCGCGAGGGCAAGGCATCGGTTTCGTATTCGAGGATTTTGTGGAGCAGGAGTTGGCCAGCGGCCAGTTGCGGCAAATTCTGAAGCGGCACAGCGGCATGGACGATGCGTTTCATCTGTACTACCCGCATCGCAAGCACATGCCAGGAAAGCTGCGCGCATTCGTTGATTTCATGCTCGGTGCCAATTGTCTTGTGCCATGAGCCGAGGTTTTTCTCGGTATGCGATAGAGCGCAGAGAAGAAGCCTGCGCACGCTGCGTTGTCGGGCGAGCAGGCCGTGCGAGACATGGCGCGAATGAAGTTCGCATCGCTTATCCGCGATAGTCGACCTGGCCCGCAGTAGTGCGATCAGGGCAGGCCCGCCGCGGATCCCGCAGGCTCCCGGTTGTCGTGCGCGCCCGTCATCCGTCCGGTCTTCGGATCGACCACGATCGCGTCGAGCACGTTGAGTACCTTGTTCGGAGCATCGGCCGTGAAGCGGTGTCCCATTCCCAGCAACAGCTTGCGCGCATCGGGTGGCACCGCCTGCCCTTCCACGAAAACGGTGTCGGGCAGCCACTGGTGATGGATCCGGTCCGCATCGACGGCATCCTTCACGCTCATGCCGTGATCGATCACGTTCGAGATCGCCTGGACCGTGCCGCTGATGATGCGCGGCCCGCCTGCGGCGCCCACGACCATGAAGACCTTCCCGTCCTTCAGGATCACCGTGGGCGCGAGGGAGCTCAGCGGACGCTTCTCGGGCGCGATGGCGTTGGCCTCGCCTTGCACCAGCCCATAGGCGTTGGGCGCGCCGACCTTCGCGGCAAAGCCGATCATGGTGTCGTTGAGAAAGAAACCGGCCTTGCCGGCGATCTTGCCGGTGCCGAACCACTGTCCGAGCGAGTAGGTGATCGCCACGGCGTTGCCGTCCTTGTCGACAACGCCGAAGTGCGTCGTGTGCTTCTGCTCGCCCGGTGCCGGCGGGGCCGAGATCTCCGACGACGGTGTGGCGCGCCCGGCCGATATGCGCGTCCGCAGCGCGGACGCGTAGGCCGTCGAGGTCAGGCGGTCGATCGGATTGGTCACGAACCGGGGGTCCCCCATCGCAAGGTTGCGGTCCGCGAAGGCGAGTCGCAGCGACTCGACCAACGTGTGCAGGTTGGCGCTCGATCGATAGCCCAGCTCGCCAACCGGAAAGCCTTCCAGGATGTTGAGGGTCTCGCACACCGATGTCCCGCCCGAGCTGGGCGGTGCGCTCGAGATGATCTCGTGCCCACGGTACCGGCAGCGCACCGGCGCATGGTCCAGGGCTTGGTACCTGGTGAAGTCGGCGTTCGACAGGATGCCGCCACCTTTGCTGCTGGCGCGCACGATCTCGTCGCGATCCAGCCCCGGTAGAAGGCATCGGGCCCCTGCGCGGCGATCGACGCCAAGGTGTTCGCGAGCTGGGGTTGCCTGAAGCGCTCGCCCACCGCATACGGACGCCCATTGTTCATGAAGTACTTTTTGATCAACGGTTCCGATGCCGCGAGTTCTGTCAGCATGTCCGAGTAGTGCACGACGTCGTCCCACTGCCCGACGACGAAACCCTCGCGAGCAATGCGGATCGCCGGCTGCACCAGCGTCGCGAGCGGCCGCGTGCCAAATTTCGCCCGGGCCCGCTCCAGGCCGGCGACCGTGCCGGGAACGGCGACACCGGGCCACGATCTTTCACCCGCATCGCCTGCGATGTTGCCGCTGGCATCAAGGAACATGTTGCGCGTCGCCGCCAACGGGGCGGCCTCACGGAAGTCGATCATGGTCTCTCGGCCGTCAGCCATACGCACGACCATGAAACCGCCGCCGCCGATGTTGCCGGTTGGGGCATGGTCACGGCGAGCGCATAGCCGATGGCCACCGCGGCATCGACCGCATTGCCTCCGGCCTGCAGGACCGACACACCCACATCGGTGGCCAGGCGATGGGCACTGGAGACCATGCCGTTGCGGCCTTCCGCCGGGAAGGCGGACACCGCGTGGGACGCACCGGCCGACAGCAGTGGGACCGTACAGGCCAGCACTTGCAGTGCCGCACGTGCCAGGGTGGAATGGATCATGGCTGTTTCTCCTTGCGTCATTGCGGAAGCGCTGTCGGTTTGCGTGGTGCCGGCTCAGTCGACGTGGGCGCCGGACTCTTCCACGATTTTTTTCCAGCGTGCGAGGTCACTGGAGATCGATTGCCTGAACGCTGCAGGCGTCGCCAGATAGGGTTTCGCGCCCTGTGACGCCAACCCCTGAATGACGGCGGGGTCACGCAGGGCTTGCCGGGTCGCATCGGCCAAGGCGGCCACGATGGCAGGCGGTGTCGCGGCGGGCGCGAACAGGCCGTACCACGGCGTCTCGCCGAAGCCTGGCACCGTCTCGGCAATGCTGGGGACGCCCGGGAGCGACTCCAGCCGCTCCTTGTTGGCGACCGCCAGCACCTTGAGCTTGCCGCCCTTGATGAAGGCCCCGGACGAGGCCAGCGCTTGGTAGGCGATGGAGACACGTCCGCTCATGACGTCGGTGGCTGCGGCGGGCGCGCCGCGGTAGGGAATGTGCGTGATCTGCACGTCCGCCGCCCTGTTGAACATCTCTCCCAGCAGATGGTTGAGCGTGCCGTTGCCGGCCGAGGCAAAGGTCAGCTCGCCGGGCTTGGCCTTGGCCAGCTCGATCAGCTCATTCACGTTGTTCGGCGCAAAGGTCGGCGCGGCCACCAGCACCATCCCGCCGGTGGCGAAGGGCGCAACGGGCACGAAGTCCTTCTCGGGCGAGAAGCCCGGGTTCTTGTAGAGAAACGGATTGACGAGGTGGGCGCTGCTCACGTTGAAGAGCAGCGTGTAGCCGTCCGCCGGCGCACGGGCCGCGGCCACGATGCCGATGTTGCCGCCCGCGCCCGGACGGTTGTCGACCACCACCGACTGCTTCAGGAGAGTCGACATCTTTTGCGCGACGATGCGCAGCACGACGTCGCTCGCGCCACCCGCGGCTTGCGGCACGATGATGGTGATCGGCTTCTGCTGCGGATAGGTCTCTGCGGCGTGCGCCTGCATGCCTTGGAGAAGCGCCATCCCACCGGCGATCAGTGTGCAGGCCATGCGTCGGGTCGTTGTCATCGGGTTTCCTTGATTGAAGATCGAAGTGATGGGCCCCGGCCTAGACGGGCTTGCCCAGGTGGAACAGGCAATCGCCGACCTCGCACGCGGCCATCGCCCGTTCGCAGATCACGATGCCGTCGGTGGCGAAGTACGCCTCCGCCGGCGGGCGCAGCGGGGTTTCCGGAAAGTAGACTCGCCCGGCCAAGTCGCCTGCGCGCACCCGGTCTCCCAAGGCCACCGCTGCTTCGAAGATGCCGTTCGCCGACGCGTAGACGAAGGCCTCCGGCGGCACGCTCACGAATTGCACGGCGCCCGGCGGCGCGATGCCGTCGGGTGCGATGGCGCCGAAGTGCGCCAGCACGCGCATGACGCCCTGCTCGCACAGGGCGCGGTAGGCCGGGTCGACCCAGCCTCGCCCGCCGAGCTCCGTGCCGATGCGGATGATCTTGTTGCGCAGGGCCGCGTCGTAGCTCGTGCCCATGCCGCCGCGCCCTTCGAAGAGAACGCCGTAAGGCGCACCGAAAACCGCCATGAGCGCTTTGCTCTGCGCAAGCAGTTCAGGGTTGTCCGCCGCCAGCGAGACGGTGGACGGCAGGTAGTTGAGCGAGGAGCCGCCGCTGTGCAGGTCGAGCACCACATCGACGCGGCTGAACAGCTCGGTCTCGATGAAGTGCGCAATCATCTGCGAGGGCGTGCCGCTCGCATCGCCGGGAAAGATGCGGTTGAGGTTTTCGCCGTCCAGGGACGAGGTTCGCAGTCCGGCCTTGGCCGCCGGATAGTTTGCCATCGGCAAGATGAGGATCTGGCCGCGCACCGCATCGGGCGTCAGCGACTGCGCCAGACGTGTCAGCGTGACCTGCCCTTCGTACTCGTCGCCATGCGTGCCCGACATCAGCAGCACCCGCGGCCCGTCGCCGTTGCGGATGCTGACCAGCGGGATCGGCAGCCAGCCGTAGGCCGAGCGATGCACGGAATGCGGCAGCCGTGCATGGCCGGCGTGCTTGCCGTTCTGGTCCAGGGGAAAATCGATACTGATTCGGCTTCTGGGCATGTTTGGGTTTCCGGTGAGAGCGGCCGCAGCGGGTGTCTGCTGGCGATGAAATTCATTGTGTTGGACTGCCCACCGTCGTGCAAAATCAAATCGCCCATAGCAATTCCAAAAAGCTATCGCTGATTTTTTCTCCTTCTTTCCCTCGCCCAATGACGCCCCCCCAGACCGTGATCCACAACCGCCTGCTGGCCAAGGTGAGCTACCGGCATCTGCAGGCCGTCATGCTCACGGCCGAGTTCGGAAGCACCCACAAGGCGGCCGAGGTGGCGGGCATCAGCCAGCCCAGCGTGACCAAGTTCCTGGCGGCGGTGGAGGCCCTCATCGACGACGCTTGTTCGAACGCCATGCCCGCGGCATGCGTCCGACGGCGGCATGTCGCGCGATGCTTCCTTTCTTAGAAGCGACGCTCAAGCTGCTCGCGAACGGTGCGCAATCGCTGCACGACGTCCAGTCGGGCGCGGCGGGTTCGCTCCACATTGGCGCCCTACCGGCGGCCTGCCGCGGCGAAATCATGGCGGGCGTCGCGCAGTTCTCCGGGCGCTGTCCGCAGTTCCGGATCCATCTCGAAGAGAACAACCTGTCGGCCCTCCACGAGCACCTGGACGACGGCGTCTACGATGCCGTGCTCGTACGCGCACCGAGTCCATTGCACGATCGCCACCGCTTCCATGGCCTGCAGGAGGACTACTCGATCGTGCTGGCGCGCAAGGGCCACCGGCTGGCCCGCAGGCGAGCGCTGACGCTGCAGGAACTGGTGCGGGAGAGGTGGCTGGTCCTGCCGACAGGCAACACCAGCCGCACTATCTTCGAGAGCTGGTTTTCCGCCATGCCGGGGCGCCCCGACATCGTGAACATCAGCACGCCCTCCCTGTCGGCACTCACATCCCTGGTCGCGGAAGTCGATGCCTTGATCGTGCTGCCCCGAAGCTTCGCGATTCCCGCGCTGGCATCGGGGCAGCTGTGCGCCTTGAACGTGGCGCGCTGCGACCCCCTGCTCCCGCTCGGCATCCTGTGGCAGCCCGCGAAGGCCAGCGTTGCGGCGCAGACCTTCGTCGACTGGATGATCGCGCGGTCGAAGCGAGGGGATGAGCTGGGGACCCAGACCTGCCGCTGAAGGAAGGATGTCATCGCTGGGCGCGGCGTGACCGCCGGCTTGCCGTTTCAGCCCAGGCCTGAGGAGGATGGGCAGGAGTGATCCGCGCCGATGGCCGCCGCCACGTCCACGCCTTCCGAGGATTCATCGCAAATACCATTGGACAGGGTGGTCAACGCGCACGTGAGTCAACCGACTGCACGGTGCCCGTGGTCGTGAACAGATGGACAATCAAAGCACATGACGAGATGGCGCGACCCCGCTTGATCGAGTCGCCAACCTGTGGAGACACCTTAGTTTCATGAAACAAGTCAACGCACCTGTCGCCAACGTCAACCTCAAATTGCTGCAGACGTTCTTGCTGGTCAGCGAGCACAGCAGCTTTCGAACCGCGGCCGAGAAGACCTTTCGCTCTCCCTCCGCTGTCAGCGCGCAGATACGCCAGCTCGAAGACCAGCTGGGGGTTGCCTTGTTTCATCGAACGACGCGAAGCGTGCGCCTGACGGGCGAAGGACTGCAACTCCTGGAGTGCGCGCAACGGGCTCTTCAAGAAGTGGATTCAGGGCTGCGAAAGATCCAGGAATCGGCGGATGTCCGAAGAGGCCGTGTCGCGCTTTCCTGTTCACCCACGATCGCGGAGACACGTCTTGCCAGGGTGCTTGCGGCTTTCGAAAAGGACTTCCCGGGCATCGAGGTGTCGGTCAGGGAATTGACCTCCGCGGCGCTGTTCGAAAGCGTGCGTCGTCGGGAGGTGGACTTCGGCATCGGCCCCAGCACCGAGACCAGCGAGTTCACCTTCGAACCGATCCTCGACGATCCGTTCTATGCCCTCGTCCCCAAGCGTTTCGTCACCACCAGCAAGTCGACGATCTCGCTGTCAACATTGGCCAACATGCCGATGCTGGTGCTCAACACGGCCACGGCCCTGCGGGGGATGCTGGAAGCCACGTTGAAAGAACGCAACCTCACTTTCTCCAATCGGTACGAATTCACCCAGGCGCAGACACTCATCTCCATGGCCACCGCGGGACTGGGCGCGGCGATCTTGCCCAAGGTCGCCCTGCCGGAAAAGCTGCATCCCTCCGTGTACTCGCTTCGGATCGTCAACCCGCCATTGCTGCGCCAGGTTTGCATCATCACGCTGCGTGGCCATTCGCTGTCACCCGCCTCCGTTCGTCTTGCGGAACTCTTGCGGCAGCTGATCGCGCTGCCGAGCCCCCTCAGCGGACCTGCGAGGCGCAAGCGTGGGACGTCTTCCCTCAACTGAAAAGCCCGGCTGCGACGCATTGGCATTGTGCGTTCAAACCGCACAATCGACACGATAACTTCGATTGTCAGGGCCTTCACGCCACTCTAGAGTTCGTCCCATCTTCCGGCGCACGCCGGACTTCGCAGCACGTTGAAAGCCCCACGCTTTCGGTGCGACCAGATGGAGACAGCCTTGGATTTCAATCTCTTGCGCGGTTTGCGCGTCGTGGAGAGTTCCGCGTTCATCGCAGCGCCACTTGCCGGGATGACGCTTGCCCAGTACGGCGCGGAAGTCATTCGGATCGACATGGTTGGCGGCGGCATCGACTATGCGCGGCAACCCATGATGCCTGGCGGGCGCAGTCTTTACTGGACGGGCCTGAACAAGGGCAAGAAGTCGATCGCCGTGGACATTCGCCAGCCTGCCGGGCGCGAACTGGTGCAGGCCCTGGTCACCGCGCCCGGCAACGGCGGCGTCCTGCTCACAAACATCGGTGTGCCCTGGCTTTCGCACGCGCACCTGTCCGAGCGTCGCAAGGATCTCATCACCTGCACGATCGAAGGCAATCCGGATGGCACGACCGCGGTGGACTACACGGTCAACTGCGCGGCGGGCTTTCCCGCCATCACCGGCAACGGATCGATCGATTCCCCGGTCAACCACGCACTGCCGGCGTGGGACATCGCCTGCGCCTACCAGGCCGCATTCGGGATCGCCGCGGCAGCGGCGAATCGCCAGGCGACCGGTGGCGGAGCGCAAATGCGGCTCGCCCTTTCCGATGTGGCGTTCTCCACCCTTTCTCACCTGGGCATGCTGGCCGAAGCGGAACTGCTCAACCAGGAAAGAACGTCCCTCGACAACTTCCTCTATGGGGCTTTCGGGAAAGACTTCGGGACGTTCGACGGCCACCGCGTTTACGTCGCCGCCATTTCGCTGGGACAGTGGAAGAGCCTCGTGGCCGCCTGCGCGATGCAGGGCGCATGCGAAAAGATCGAGCAGGAAGCGCAACTGAATCTGGAGAAAGAAGAGGACCGCTTTGCGGCGCGTCTGGCCATCGCGGCCTATCTCGAGGGATGGTTCAAAACCAGAAGCTTCGCGCAGGTGCGCGAGACCCTGGACACGCACAAGGTGTGCTGGGGTCCCTATCAGACGGTCATGGAGGCGCTTGCGCGCGACCCGCGCCTGAGCGAAGCCAATCCCATCTTCACACGCGTGAACACGGCAGGCGTTGGCAGCCACCTTGCGGCGGGCGGCACGCTTCGCATGGGCACCACGCACACCGGCTCGCCGGTACCCGCGCCGCTTCTTGGACAGCACACCGACCAGATCCTGCAGGAAGTGCTCGGGTTGAGCGGGGCCGCACTGGGAAAGCTGCACGACGACGGCATTGTTGCGGGCCCTGAACGCGACCCCCTTGTGAATCAACCTCTGAGCGTCTGAGGCAGCAAGCGGGATGCAAAACGCAGAACCTGGACAGCGTTGGCATTGGTCTTACTTCCTGCCAAGGCCGCGCCACTCCACCCTCGGCTCCGACGGGCATCGGGCTGGCAGCGAGGCGCGCTTGCCACGATCGCTTCGGCGCAGATCGGCTGACGCCCCTTTCAGGAGACCGAGTTGACCAGACACCCATTCAAGAGCAACTTCTTCGAGGATTTTCGCCTCGGCCAGATCATCCACCACGCGACCCCTCGAACAGTCAGCGACGGCGACATCTCGGCCTACCTGGCCCTCACGGGATCGCGGTTCGCGATCCATTGCGCGGACACCGTGGCCCGCGAACTGGGCCACCCTCAACGGCCACTGGAAGACCTCCTGGTGTTCAACATCGCATTCGGCAAGACCGTCCCCGATCTGTCCGTCAACGCGGTTGCGAACCTGGGCTACGCGGACCTCGATTCCTGGCCCCCGTGTACGCGGGAGACACCTTGTCCTGCGAGAGCGTGGTCATCGGACTGAAGGAGAACTCCAGCCGCCTGACCGGTGTGGTCTATGTTCGATCCACCTGCTACAACAAAGACGGCGTCGTGGTTTTGACCTGGGTGCGCTGGGTCATGGTTCACAAGCGACGCGTGATGCCAAAGTGGCCGAGTCGTTCGTTCCGCAACTTCTCGCTTCGGTCCCCAAAGACGAGCTGACGGCGCGTGCCCGCATTCGCTCCTGCGAAGCGCTGGAGGAGTGGTGCGAGGCGTCGGGTTCGTCGCAACTCTGGGATGCATACGCCCCTGGCGATCGCTTCGACCATCCGTTGGGCGTGACCATGGAGCATGCCGACGACATGGCCGCCGCTCGCCTGTATCAGAACAACTCGCGCCCCCACTTCGATGGATTCGGCATGCGTCGATCGCAGATCGGCCAGCGCCTGGTCTACGGCGGACACGTCATCTCGGTGTGCCGCGCACTGTCCCATGACGGCCTGGAAAACGCCCTCGAGATCCTGGCCGTGAATGCAGGGACGCACGTATCACCGACGCTTGCCGGAGACACGCTCTACGCCTTCACGGAGGTTGTGGACCGATTCAAGCTGCCCAACCGGACAGACGTCGCGCTTTGCGCCTGCGCCTGATCGGCTTGAAAGACACGCTCCCCGCGGACGCGAGGTGGCCTCGACATCCATGCCTGACGGTGGAAGCGCCTACCACCCCGCCGTGGTGCTCGATCTGGACTACGTCGTGGCGGTGCCGCGCAAGGCGCAAGGCGGCAACCGCCATGACTGACTGCATTCGCGCGCCCCTTGTCGAGCAGGCCGGGAGGGGGCCAGCGCCGAAAGGCCGAGCGCCGGTCGATGAACCCCGGGCACATGCGTCTGCCGCCGCGCATCGGAGGCGCTTGTCGAGCGGACACGGATATCGCGCCGGGCCTGCCGCTTCGAACCTCTTTCCTTTGGCCATCGACGTTGCTCCACTTACCAAGCTGTTTTCATGAGCGCCACCTTTTTCCCTTCTGCTCCAACCCGTCTTCAAAGGTCCCAGCTTGCCGTGCCGGCGTCCAGCCCGATCTACTTCGAGAAAGCGGCGCGGTCCGCCGCCGATGCGGTGTTCCTGGACCTGGAGGACGCCGTTGCCCCCGCCGAGAAAGCCAAGGCCCGCAACCTCGCCGTTGAAGCGCTGAACGACATCGACTGGGGCACGAAGACCGTGCAGGTCCGCATCAATGGGCTCGACACGGAGTACATGTACAAGGACGTCGTGGCCCTGGTCGAAGCGTGCCCTCGCCTGGACATGCTGGTGCTTCCAAAGATCGGGGTGGCCGCGGACGTGTACGCCGTCGACATGCTGGTTTCGCAGATCGAGGCGGCGACCCGGCGGGACCGGCGAATCGGCTTCGATGTGCTCATCGAAACCGCTCTCGGAATGGCCAACGTGGAGTCGATTGCCGTGAGCTCGAAGCGCCTGGAGTCGCTGAGCTTCGGGGTGGGCGACTATGCGGCAAGCACGCGCGCGCGATCCAGCGGGATCGGCGGCGCAATCCCGAGTACGGCGTCCTGTCCAACAAGAACGGCAGCGAGGCCAGGCCGTTCTACCCCGCCGACATGTGGCACTACGCGCAGTCTCGCCTGGTCGTTGCATGCCGCGCCTACGGATTGCGTCCCATCGATGGCCCCTACGGCGACTACGCGGACACGCACGGGTTCGAGGCGGCATCTCGTCGGGCCGCGGCCATGGGGTTCGAAGGCAAATGGGTCATTCACCCCTCGCAGGTGTCAGGCGCCAATGACGTCTTCGCCCCGAGCGCCGCCGAACTTGCTTACGCCCACCGGGTCATGGAAGCGATGAAGACTGCGCAGAGCGAAGGCCGTGGCGCGGTCAGCCTTGACGGCAAGCTCATCGACCTGGTCAGCATCAAGATGGCCGAGAACCTGCTCGACAGAACCGGGCGGTCGAGGACGCCATGAGTCTCTTTGCCGCCCCTCGTTCAGCGGCACGGCCCAGGCGTTCGGCGTTGTATGTTCCGGGCGCCAACGCCCGCGCCCTGGAGAAAGCGGCGACGCTCGCGTGCGACGTCGTGGTCATCGACCTCGAGGACGCGGTGGCCCCCGCGTCGAAGGCGCAGGCCCGTGACAACGCCGTGCGCGCGCTGGGAGCGCAGTTCGGCCATCGCGAGGTCGTCGTGCGCATCAACGGTCTTGCAACGCAGTGGGGGCACGACGATGTAGCCGCCATTGCGCCACTGGCACCCGCGGCGATCCTGTTGCCCAAGGTCGAGTCTGCGGCAGATGTCCAGGACCTGGCGGCAGTGCTTCGACGCTCGGGAGGTTCTTCAGACCTGCGCATCTGGGCCATGATTGAAACGCCGGCCGCCTTTTTCCGCTTGCCGGAGATCGCCGACGCGGATCCACTGATGCAGGCGTTCGTCCTTGGAACGACCGACCTTGTGGCCGACCTCAGGGGCCGCCACACGGTGGACCGCGCCGCGTTGCTGCCTTTGCTCGCTTTGGCAGTCTGCGCGGCAAGGTCGCGGGGCCTCGTCGCCCTGGACGGCGTCCACCTGAAGATCGACGACGAACCAGGGCTGCTTGCGTCGTGCCGGCAAGGGCGCGACCTCGGTTTCGACGGCAAGTCCGTGATCCATCCTTCACACATCGGCCCCACCAACTCGGTGTACGGGCCTGCCGCCGACGAGTTGAAACGCGCCCGTCAACGCATCGAGGCGTTCGAGGCGGCCGTCGCGTCCGGTACGGGCATGGCGGTGGTGGAGGGAGCACTTGTCGAAGCGCTGCACGTGCGCGAAGCCCGGCAACTGCTCGAACTGGCAAGCGCAATCGAAAAATTGTCGGGCTGACTGTTCCGCCGCGTCCCACCAGCGCGTGACGACGGCGTGAGCCGTGCGCGTGGGCTTCGCTCTCCGCTGGACGGGCAGCCTCTTCCCGGTGCTCAGGGTGTCTCGCCAGAAACGCCGCAAGGCACTCAACAACCGATAGGACTCACATGCACACCAACAAAGCCAGCACGCTCGGAATCTTCCTGGCGATCTCCTGTTGCTTGCCCGCCCACTCCGCCGATGGCTACCCGGCCAAGCCGGTCAAAGTGGTCGTCCCGTGGACGGCTGGCCAAGCGACGGATGCAGCGGCGCGCGCCGTCTCGGAACGGCTCAGCGCATCGCTTGGTCAAGCATTCATCATCGACAACAAGGCCGGAGCGGGCGGCGCGATCGGAAGCGACTTCGTGGCCAAGGCCCTCCCGGACGGGTACACGCTGCTGGCCGGCTCCACGGGCTCAGTGACCGTAAGCCCCCTTCTGACCAAGACAAACTACGACGGCAAGAGTTTTGCTCCGGTTGGTGTCATCGCGACCGTGCCCTACGTGCTTGTCGCGGCCAACTCGTTTCCCGCGAAGGACGCGCAGGCCCTGATTGCACTGGTGAAGGCGAACCCGGAAAAATACACTTTTGCCACCTCAGGTGGAGGCTCCATTGGGCACCTGATCTCCGAACTATTTTTGGCCAGGATCCACGGCAAAGCCACGCACGTGCCGTACAAGGGGAGCAGCGCCGCGCTGGTCGACGTGTTGTGGCCGGCCGCGTCGACTTCATGTTCGACTCCGTGACCTCCGTAGCCCCACACGTCAAGTCTGGCAGGGTGCACGCCTACGCCCTCTCTTCGGCCAAACCCAGCTCTGCGCTTCCACAGATACCGACATTGGCGGCTTCCACCAGCTTGAAAGACTTCGATGTTTACGCCTGGATTGGCTTGATGGCGCCAGTCGGGACGCCAGAGCCGATCCTGACGAAGCTGAACCGCAGCATCCAGGCGGCAGTTTCGTCGCAAGTGGTGCGCGACCAGTACCTGACGCTGGGCATCGAAGCGGTTGACAAGTCCGGCCCCGCGAACATGGCCGAAGTGATGGAGGCAGAGCGGGTCCGCCTTGGCGGTTTGATCAAAGCCGCGAACATCAAGGCGGATTGAAGGGCCGAGCCGTCACGCAGCCCCCGTTGGGCGCCGCTGTCCAAAGGAGCGGCGTGCATGGCGCGCGAGGGAGCAGGCACGCGGCCGATGGCACATCGGTGCGCGCCCTTCGGGCGCTCAATGAACGGCCGCGTACATGATCTTCTCGTCGGTCGCGGCCTTGGCATCGAACTCTTCCACGATGCGGCCTTTGCGGGCCACGAGGATCCGGTCCGAGAGGTTCAGGATCTCGGGCAGATAGGAAGAGATGACCACCACGGCCAATCCGTCGTCGGCAAGGTCGTTGATGAGCTGATGGATCTCCGCGATCGCGCCGACGTCGACGCCGCGGGTCGGCTCGTCGAAGATCACCAGCTTGGGCTTCTGGATCAGCGACTTGGCAATCACCACCTTCTGTTGGTTGCCCCCCGACAACTCGATCACGCGTGCCTCGCCGCTGATGGCTTTGATGTTCAACGACTGGACCCATTCATTGGCGGCCTTCGCCGTCTCGTCCTTTCCCAACCACCAGCGGCGCTTGCGATCCGCCGCGAGCGAACCCAGGTGGATGTTCTGGGCGATCGACATGGTTTCGAAGAACCCGTCCAGTTTTCTGTCCTCGGTGATGTAGATCACGCCGTCCGCCATCGCCGTGCGCGGGACCCGGTATCGCACCGCTCGCCCCTCGAGGAAAATCTCGCCCCCGTGAAAATGGTCGCGCTTGGTGACGCCGGCGATCACGCGAGCCATTTCCGTCCGCCCCGATCCGATCAACCCGAAGATCCCCGTCACCTGCCCCGAGAAGATGGAAAAGGAGCTGTTGCGCACCATGCGTCCCATCGACAGGTTCTGGACGCCCAGGATCTTGCGACGAGCCTTGCGGACCTTCCGATCGTGCTGGCTGTAGATCTCGTTGGACAAGGTACGCCCCACCATGGCCCGAATGACCGCTGCCCGGTCGAACTTGCTGGCGTCGTCGCTGGTCACCAGCGTGCCGTCGCGCAAGACGGTCAGTCGATCGGAAACCGCGAGGGCTTCTTCGAGCGCGTGCGTGATGAAGACAATGGTCACGCCGCTGCTTTTCAGCCGCTTGATCAAGGAGAAGAAGTGCCCCTTCTCCTCCGGCGTCAACGTTGCCGTGGGTTCATCGAAGATGATCACGCGCGCCTTGTGGTGGACCGCGCGTGCGATTTCCACCATTTGCTTCTGCGCCGCGCCGAGCTGGCTGACGTTCAAGGTCGGGTCAACGGGAAAGTTCAGCGATTGAAGGAACTGCTGGGCGGCGATGTACAGCCCACGAAGTCGGTTGAACGTGTTCTCGTTGCCCAGGTAGATGTTCTGCGCCACGGTCAGCGAAGGCACCAGGCTGGTCTCTTGAAACACCATCGCAATGCCGGACTGCAGCGCTTCCAGCGGCGTGTTGAACTGCACCCGCTTGCCCTCGAGCCAGATCTCGCCGGACGTGATGCCGACCACGCCGGCCAGCATTTTGGTCAGCGTCGATTTGCCGGCGCCGTTCTCCCCCAACAAGGCATGGACTTCGCCGCGGCGCAGTTCCAGCGACACGTCGCGCACCGCCACCACGCCGTGGAAGGCCTTCGTGACTTTCCGGAATTCAATGAACGGCGATTGCATCAACTGCTCCAGCTTGAACCTTGTCGTCGAGGACGAACAGCCCTCCCGCACCGCGGGACGCGAACACCACCCCCTGGCCGATTCCAGCGACGCTGGTGATGCCATGCCGATCCCCATCCGAGCGGCTGTGGAAACTGGCTTCGGGCTGAAGCCTGTCGTCCAGCTTCACCAGCAGGCCATAGGACCGCGTCGGCGCCCACGGTTTCAGCATCCCCATCTGTTTCACCGCGCCTCCCTGGAGCGGCTCTTCGTACGACCGCCCGCTGCGATAGGCTGGCGCGACCCAGAACTCCGGCGGGATCGTCTTCAGCATTTCGGTCCGGTACCTGTCTTCACGCAGCACGAACTCGATCAACTGACTTCGCGGAGCGAACACGCACAGCCAGGCAGATCCGTCCGCGCATCGCGCGAGGCGGCCGGGGTAGCCTGGCAGGTCGGCGACCTGAGTTGTCCGCTTTCCGTCCGACAGTGAGATCGTGACGACGCGGTGTTTCCAGGCTTCCGACACGACGACGGTGTCGCCTGCCGCGAGGACGCCGGCCGGATGTGCCAGTCCGCTGGCAAGCTGCTCGATGCGGTCGCCCTTCAGGTGGAGCTTCCAGATGGAACCCGAGCTGTTGCGCTCCAAAAGATCCGCCTGCCATTGCGCCTGTGTCCTTGTGGCCGATCCGTTGGCGACCACGATCTGGTCCTCTCCAACGAAGTCGATCGCGGTGATGCATTTCAGACCGCGCTGTTCCGCGGCCGACAGTTGCGTCGGCACCTGGTCGCGAAAGACGAGAACACGGCCGCTGTGCAGTGCGACCGCCAACTGTCCGCCGGGCGACGCGGCAAGTGCGCACGCCACATCGGGCAACGGGTGGTGCAGCTCGGCCTTCGCCCCTGGAGCCAGCCGCCAGACCGCACGACCCACGGTGAAGAAAAGCACGCCTGCACAGCTGACCAGGTTGTCCGCGCCGCTGTCTTGCAGCAACGGCGTCGCGTGTTCCAGCAGGCGGTTGGGCTGGAGCGCGCCGTCCATCGAAGGCACGGTCACACTGTGCCGCCCACGGCCAAAGAAGCGATCGAGCACACCGGAGAAGGGGTTCAACATCATGATTTCTGCCAGTAGCTGTCGTAGCCGGTCCAGTCCGCATTGGCGCCACGAAGCTCCAGGCGCCCGATGCGATTGTTCGTGATGCCGCCTATGTACAGGTGGCCTCGGTCCTCGCGCATGGAGGTGATCATGGGATGGCTCTCCCCGCCGAAATCCCAGAGCGTCTCCAGGATCTGGCCGGCGGCATTGAACTTGACGATGCACCCTGTGTTGATGTTCGGATACAGCCATTCGTCTTCCGGAAGGCGCCGCGCCATGCGCTTCCTGAAATCGGGCATCTTCAGGGCCAGGTCGAGTGCCGGTCCGCGCATGCCCATGATGGCGAGCCAGTACGTGCCGTCGGATGCCCGGTTGATGTTGTCGGGGTAGCCCGGCAGGGCCGGGATGACCACTTCCACTTGCCCTGCCTTCGGCCCGGAGATCCAGTACCGACTGATCCGGCACAACCAGCTCTCGGCGAAAAAGATCGACATGCCGTCGTGAGACAGGCACATGCCGTTGGGAAACACCAGATTGCGAAGGACGGTCTTCGTCCTGTTCGTTTCGGGGTCGTAGCAGATGATGCGGCCATTGCCGCGGCCCTCCAGGGCGTCGACCGGCCAGGTGTGCATCTCGTAGCGGACGGTGGCTTCGCTGAAGTACACCTTCCCGTCGGGGGCGATGTCCAGGTCGTCAGGCAGCCGAAGGCGCGAATCGTCCACCACCGACCAGGCGGAGCGGTTGGTTTCGTCAGTCAGCTTTCTGCAAACGCCAGCCTGATCGATGGCGTAAACGCCCATGCCGCCCACGCACACGTAGAGGTCGCCGTTCTGCGCGAACGACATCCCGAGCGGATGCCCGCCGATGTGGCAGAAGACTTCGGACCGCGCGAAATCGGGACCGAAGAACCTGACGATGTCGCCAAGCCGCGTGCCCGTGTAGAGGTTCCCCTGGCGATCGAGGATGACGTCCTCCGGGCCCTCGATTTCGCCGAGCCCGATGGCATCGGAGGAGCGCAACCTCGTGTTGATCGCGTATGGCGAGCCTGACACGTCGGCCTTGGGTGCCTCCGGCATGGCGACGAAGGTCGGGGAAACGTAGACCTTGCTCAGCACCTTGTCGCGGTTCTTGACCCAGCGCACGTCCACGGCCACCGCAAAAGCCAACATCAGGCCAAGGACCGCTTGGCCGGCGCCGCTGCTCAACCCGAGCCGGACGACGCCGCTGGTGAGGATGACGACGGTTGCCGCGCCCATCGCTGCCTTGGCGACCGAGCCCCGGCCGCCGCCCAGGCTGGTTCCGCCCAGCACGGCGGCGGTGAGCGCGACAACCTCCAGCCCCGAACCGGCGTCCGTGTTCAAGCTGGACAAGCGCGCAGCGTAGAGGTAGCCAGCCAGGCCGGTCAGGGCCCCGGAGATCACGTAGGTCGAGCAGATGGTGCGCTTGACGTTGATGCCGATGTTGTGCGCCGATCTGCGGGAGCCTCCGGCCGCCATGATGCGCCACCCGTACTTCAGGCGGCTCAGGTAGATGTGGAAGAACGCCGCCACCACGACGAAGATGATCAGGCTCACAGGCATGCCCAGGTAGCGGTTGAGCCCCAGGACGTCCCACGCGGCCGACGGAACGAACTTGGAGGTGATCTCGACCGAGCGGCTGAGCAGCAGCATTTCGACCACCGATCGCAAAAGGATCAGCGTCACGAGGGTGGTCAGGAACGCGCGCAGTCGCAGGTACCCCACCAGGATCCCGTTGACCAACCCCACGGCTGCGCCCGCCGCGATCGCGATGGGGGCCGCGGCGTAAAGCGGAACCCCGTAGATGCTTGTCAGCGCCAACGTGCAGAAGTTGGCGAGCGCGAAGTTGGAGCCGATGCTCAGGTCGATGCCTCCGCCGATCAGGACAATCGACATCGCAAGCACCAACAAGCCGATCTCGCCGAACTGGCGCAAGGTCTCGGTGAAACTGGCCGGTGCGAACAGATCCGGAAGCAGCGTGCCGAAAAGGCAGACGGTGGCAATGAGGAAAAAGAAGGGCGCGGCGTTGTCGATCCACCGCTTCGCGAGCACCTCGCCGAGCAGGTGGTCAGGGAACCACTTGTAGCGCGCCTGTTTGACGCGCTCGCTCCATGACAGCGTGGGTGGACGGGCTCGCACCGGCACGTCCGCCGGCTGGGTATAGGTAGGGTTCATTTCAGGGCTCGCCCGCGTCAGGTCTGCCTCGATCGCGCATGGAGGCAGACCTGCGTCGCTGTGGTGTGGTTGACGAACTCAGCTCTTGAGGTCTTGCAGCGAGTAGCAAGCGGTCGGACGGGGCTTGTCCTTCGTGATGACGTCCAGGGTGTTGAACAGGTTGGTCTTGATCGTGCCGGCCGGCGTCCTGGACTGGAGCAGGAACTTGATCATCGTGTTCAGATCGCGCGACTGGAGCGCTGCGTTGTAGCTGACGTAGGCGAAGTATTCGCCGTCGGCCACCTTGGCGCATTGGGACCGTTCGCCGCCGCCCGACGTGAAGATCGAGACCTTCCCTTGAAGGCCGGCGGCTTTCACCGCAGCCGCGTTGCCCACGTCCTGGCCGTCCCAGAAACCGATGATCCCGCACAGGTCCGGATTCTGCTGGAGCACCGTCGACGTCGCGGCGCGCGCTTGGCTGCCTGCGTGTCACCACCCTGCGTGGAGACGACCTTGATGTCCGGGTTTTTGCTCAACACGTTCTGCACGCCCTTCATCTGGTAAATGTTGGACGCGGCCGTGATCGTGAGCTGGCTGATGGAGACCTTGCCGGAGCCGCCGTTCTTCGGGCTGCATTTCTGGACCGCCAGTTCGGCCACCTTCTCACCCAGGGCCACCCAGTCCGGCCCGACGAAGGCCTCGGACAGCGCCGAGGACTTCAGGTTGATCTGGAGCACCGGAATGCCAGCGGCCTGCGCCCGTTGGATCAGGCGAGCGTACGCCTGGATGTCGGGGTTGTGGAGCACGAGCACATCGGGTTTCTCCGTGATGAGCTGCGTCACCGCCTGGGCGCCGGCGTCCGTCGACCAATTGGGATCCCTGACGTCGAACTTGTAGCCCAAGTCATCGGCCTGCTTTTTCATGCCGGCCGCCCAGGCTTCGGTCAGGTCCAGACCCATGCCGAGCGGCACGAAGGCGACGCGCTTGCCTTTGAGTGCCGCATAGGTCGGCGCCCGCGTCGGGTCATCGATGCCCTCCTGGGCCCGTGCGGTGAACGCGCTCAGGGCGAGCAAAGTTGCAACGGCGAGTTGGGTGTGGATCTGGCGCATGTCAATCTCCTGCTGTGCTGTTTGTGTATGTTTGCAATGGGCAACTCAGATGTCGCCTTGCTGCCCGGTTTGCTCGTCACGCGGGTTGACGATGCCGTCGATGACGATGGCGACAAGAAGAATCACCGCCTTGACGATGTTCTGAAACGTGTAGGGCATGTCCATGATGGTGAGACCGTTGAACAGGATCCCGACCAGCAACGTGCCGACGACCACGTTGCTGACTTTTCCCTTGCCGCCGCTCAGGCCCACCCCCCCAAGCACCGCCACCAGGATCACGTCGTAGATCATGGTGGAGTTGGCGATGCGGGTGTCGATGCTGGTCACGGTCGCGACGGTGATGAATCCGGCCGCGAACGACACCAGGCCGGAGATCACGTACTGAAGCACGATGAGGGGTCGGGCTGCGATGCCGGTGATGCGCGCCGTCAGGTAGTTGTCGCCGATGGCGTAGATGAACCGACCCAGTCGGGTGCGGTTCAAGAACAAGCTGGCGGCGAAGCAAACGGCAACGAAGAACAGGACCGAGATCGGAATGCCGACGATCCGTCCGCTCCCGAAATAAGCGATCGCGTCGCTGTCGGGTGGAAGGTGCACCAGGTCGGCGCCCACCAATGCGTAGTGCCCGAAGCCATAGATGAAGATGCCCATCGCCAGGGTCGCGAAGAGGGCGGGCACTTCGATGTACGCGACCAGCACGCCGCTGATGGTGGCCATCACCAGGGCAAAGCCAAGGCCGCAGGCGAGCGCCAGTTGCATCGGCGTGCCTTGCTCCATGAGCTTCACCGCCCATGCGATGGAGATGGCCATGTTCGACACCATCGCCAGGTCGATGCCGCGACCGATGATGACAATCGCCATACCGATGCCCAGAATGCCCAGCACGGATACGTTGCGAACAAGGTTCAGCAGGTTCCCGGTCGTGAGGAAGCCGGTGAGCAGAAAAGCGAACGCCGCGAAGAGCAACACCGCCAGCCCCAGAACGATCGTCTCTCGTTCGAACTTCAGGCGCGATGTCATGGGGCAATACCCCGCGGCCTTGCGCTCGAGACGTGGCGGTCCGACGTCATCTTCGATTGCGTCGGAAGCCGCTTCTTACAAGCCTTTTTGTGCAACTTTGTCTCCTTCTTCGGCGCTCGAGCACTGGCTTCGTGCTGATTTCTGCCGACTGTAGGAGTGCTGCGCACATGTCGCAAACGACTTTATGAGTTCGATTGTGCAGATTTGCAGCACAGTCGCAGACGAGGAAAGACGCGGCACCGCAGCCTGTCGGTTGCGCCGAGGCCGACTACCGGCGTTCGGCGCTTTCGACGACCAAGCCAAGAACCCCGATACGAACAGCACGGGCATCACCTTGGCCCGACAAGGCCAAGATGGATGACAGCTCTCAGGGCTTGCCGCCCGTTGGCAATACGCATGCGTAGTTGCGAGGCTGCTCCGGGTCACCGCCCTGGTACACCGTGGCTTGCGGATAGGCACAGATGGCGCGGTTGTACTTGAGGGTGTTCCCCACCCTCTTTTGCGCGCCCAGGCGCTCGGGAGTTTTGCCGGACTCCACCCATTCGATCAGCGGTGTCATGGCATCGATCTGATCCGGGCCGTAGCCGCCAGAGCAGTGCGACACGCCGGGCACAAAGAACATCCGGTAGAACGATTGCGCTTGCTGCAAGCCCATCTGCCGGACGATCTCGTCGTAGTAGTCCATGCCCATCACCGGGTTCAACGCCGCATCGGCCAGGCCCCAGTAGGTCAGGATCTTTCCTTTGCGGGCCTTGAATGCATCGAGCGTGGGCTTCGGGTTCCAAAGATCGTTGATCGTGGCCGCGCGGTCCGGGTCGCGGTTGAAGTCGAACTTCTTCCAGTCGTAGCCTGCATCCTGCTGCGGCAGGAAGAACAGGTTCTTCATGTAGCTTTCGCTGAACACCGAGAGCGCATTGGCGGAGCCGTCTGCATTGATGATCCAGCGTGTCGCGGTGCTGGCTTCTTCCATGCCAGGGTATTGCGGGAAATAGCTTTTGCCCTTGATCACCGGGCCATTTCGGATCTTGGCGAGGGCGTCGGTCTCAGCTTCTGTGAAGCAGTTGGCGTCAACTGCGCCCGTGCACTTGGGCAGGTCGCGCTTCGCGTCGAAATCACAGCTGCGCGGGTCGGCCAGCAGCCCGTCGACCGCACCGTCTTTTGCATCGCAGCGTGCCAGTACGGCCTTGAACACGTTGCCCAATTTTTCTTGTGTCAGCGTCGGCACCGCGTCCAGTGCGAGCTGATTGGACAGGCCCTTCATCATCACATCGCTCCACCGCAGCGTAGGTGCGGCGGCGGCAATGCCGTCGAAGCCTCCGGAAAGCGCGACGCGGCCATCATCCCCTGCCGGCCGCCTGTCGAGCAGCCTTGCCAGTAGCTGTAGTCCGCGGCCCGCGCGTAGAACGTGGCGGCCACCTTCTTGGCCAGCGTGATGGTCTCGTGGACGGCTCGGTAGCCGTGGTCCTCGACCTTGTTGCGCTGCTTGCTCGCGAACGACGCGAGAGGCTCTTTGGCCGCAAGGTGGCCGGTGTCTGTACGCACTGTCGCGAAGCCTTTGGACAGGCCGGCCTCGCGTGACTCGACTTCAGGTCCGGAATCTACGGCTTCGCCCGCGAAGCCGCCATTGCCGAACATGAACAACCGGCCGTTCCATTTCAGTGGCAGGTTGAACTCGAAACCGATCTCCGCCGGAATGATGCCGCTGACTCGGCAATGCGCGGGCACGGCCCCGTTGGCCTCGACGAGCTTCGCGGAGATGACGATTCCACCGCTCGCAAGGGAAGAGAGTCCGGCGCACTCGGCGTTGGAAGAATGCGGCGTCGCGGTGTAGTCGATGGAAGACTCGGCTGAGCGCGTGAAGCCGAACGTATTGCCGCGCGCAGCTTCGGCCATCGGAACGGCGCCAAGAAAGAGCAAGACCCCAAGGAGCCTGGCCGACAAGTGAGCGCGTTGGGCGCGTGGCGACTGGATGGTTTGGTTCGACAACAAGCTTCACCTCATGAAATGAATGAAAGAAGACAGGAACACAACTTGGGGAACACCTGCTTGAGGCGGTGATACTTCAGCTCTAAACTATTGAATCCTATTGAATAGATTCATGAAAGATGGGGTAATCCCTCGCTGCGAGAACCGCATGAACCGAGGCGACTGATGCCCGCGGTCTCGGCGGCGCGCTCGACCGTTCGCCTGATGATTCGGATCTTGGATTCACGACGCAGATGTGAAGGCTTCGCTCCCACGACATAGGGTCCGCCATGCAAGAAATAACTGACCTGCCGCACGACCTGATGATGCTTGTCGAAGTCGTCGAAGCAGGAGGATTTTCAGCGGCCAGCCAGCGCACTGGAATCTCCAAGTCGCGACTGAGTCGTCGCATCGCTGCCCTGGAAGAGCGTCTGGGGGTGGCGCTGTTGATGCGCAACGCGCGCCACTTCGAAGTCACCGAGAAGGGCAAGGAGATGTTTCAGCGCGGCCTGAACATCCGCGACGAAACGCGTGCGGCGCTCGCGGCGGCACAGGAGGGCTGCGGCGAGCCCAGTGGGCTCCTGCGCGTGGCCTGTCCGATCGCCCTGGCTTCGTTTCTGATCGGCGACGTAGCGATCGCGTTCGCGCGCGCCTACCCCCGCGTGACGCTGACAATGAAGACCACCGACGGAAGCGCGCCGGATGAACACGTCGACCTGACCATCCAGCCGGCACGGCGTGCTTTGGCCGACTCCAGCATGGTCGCTCAGCAACTGATGGCGACACCGTATGGGCTGGTGGCCTCGCGGCAACTCATCGCCGAGACCGAGCTGGCGGTAGAGCCGGGGCAACAGAGGGAGTGGCCCACCGTCGGCTGGAGCTTCGACGAGCACGCGGCAAAGTGGACTTTGTGGGGCCCGCAGGGCGAAACCTGCGTCGTCCCGGTGAAGCCCAGGCTGTACAGCGACAACCTGCTGGTGATACGCAAGGCGGCGATTGCCGGCATCGGTGTGGCGCAGTTGCCGCTGGTTCTGTGCCAGCAGGACATCGACGAAGGTACCTTGGGCATCGTGGCGCCGGGCTGGGCGCCTCTCCCGATGGCGGTGTACGCGATATACCCGTCCCGCCATCACCTCACGCAGGCGGGCCGGCTGTTTCTGGCGGCGCTTTCACAGGCGCTTTCGCCGGGCGGCGTCAAGTTACGCGCGAGTGGAATCTAAAGTCCTGAAATTGCAACGGTTGTTTTGATGCGTCCTGCCATACGCTGAGCTCAGCAGTCCTTCCATGGTGGATGAGACGCAGAAGGAGACAGTCGCATGGATACCCGACCCACTCGCCGAACGATCAACACGCACTCACGCCGAAGCTTCATGCTCGGCGCCGGCAGCGCGCTGGCACTGCCCCTGATCGGGTGCGGAGGCGGCGGCGCAGGCGCGGGCGCAGAAGTGGGAGGCGCAGTGGGGGGCGGTGCCGGCATCGAGCGCCCCTTGGTGGCCGAGACCAGCTCGGGCGTGCTGAGCGGACAGATCGACGGACAAGTCATTTCGTACAAGGGCATCCCCTATGCCCAGCCCCCGGTGGGCCCCTTGCGATTCAAGTCGCCCAAGCCAGTCGACTTCACCGGCGTGCCCCGCGACGCGAAGGCGTTCGGCGCGGCCAGCATCCAGACCAACACCACGTGGATCTACGAGCCGGCCACCAACCAGAGCGAGGATTGCCTGTCGCTGAATGTGTGGGCGCCCACGACAGGCGTCAGCCTGCCGGTGGTCGTCTGGCTGCATGGCGGCGGCTTTCGTTCGGGCGCCACCAGCATGTCGCTGATGGACGGCCAGAAGCTGGCACAGAGGGGTGTGGTGGTGGTGACGGTCAACTACCGCCTGGGTGCGCTGGGCCACCTGGCCCACCCGGACTTCGCGGACCCGGACACCGGCGCCACCGCCAACTGGGCTGTGCAGGACCAGGTGGCCGCCCTCCAATGGGTGAAGGCCAACATCAAGGCGTTCGGCGGCGATGCCGACAACGTCACGCTGGCGGGCCAGTCCAGTGGCGCGATGAACGCCATCATGATCGCGCAGAACCCCAAGTGGCGCCCACTGGTGTCACGACTCTATCTGTTGAGCCCGCCCAACATCGCGGCACCCTACGGCTTGTCGCTGGCGGACGCAGCGACCTACACCGAAGTGATCGCGCAGAAACTCGGCACGAATCCCAAGGGACTCATCGGCCTGCCGGCGATGGATGTGCACACGGCCGAGCTTGCGCTGTTCGGCGCTCCGCTGCCGGCATCCGTCACAACGGGCCGATCGGGGCGGTACAGGATCGCGCCCATCGTGGATGGCAGCACGTACATCTCGGACTGGACGAGGACCCCCTTCCCGGCCAGCCTGCCTGTCATCGTCACCAATGACTTGACCGAGGGGTCCTTCTTCACCGACCTCTACGACAACCTGGCCAAGAGAACAACGACTCCACCGCTGCCTGCGACGAATGAGGCGCTGGCTGGCCTGGTCGCGGGCCTTCTGGTCAGCATGGGCGTGGCTTCGGACCAGACCGCGAACCTCATCTCGACATACCGCCAGGCCGCGATGGCTGACGGGCGTGCCGATGTTCCGGGCGACCTCTGGACGGAGATCTTTGGCGACTCCCTTCGCCGCAGCGTTGGTGTGCGCCTGGCCAACCAAGTGGCTGCCGCTGGCGGAAGTGCGCGGCTGGCGACATACATGCACGCCATTCTGCCGCCGGCCCGCGGCGTGCCCCACTGCGCCGAGCTGCCCTTCCTGTTCGGCACCTACGGCTTGCCGTACTACAAGGACAAGGTCGGTGCGGGTCCGGTGGAGGCCGAACTCTCGCAAAAATGGATGCGATCGTTGACCTCCTTTGCAGCAAACGGCAGCAGCGTGTTCTCGGACGACACGCCGTGGCCCGTCTATGCCGCAGACCGCTCCGACTCCGCCCGCATTGGTGATGTGGGCGCCGGCGTGTCCTTCGGCTCGCCTCCCAAGGTGGCGCAGTTGGCGATCTGGGACACGTTGCTGGGATTCTGACGGACCGGCCGCGCCAAGAGAGGGCACACTCGCCTAGACTGGCGGCGGCGTGATAACGCCAGCCGCAAGCGTTGACGCCCGCCCTGAATCGTGCCGAGCATGCCCTCCTTGATCAAAGCCATTCGCCGGGAACGAGTATGAAGTCCGCTGGAATGAAGGGAACCGTCGCGATCGAACTCGTGCATGAAGCGCTTCATGCCGCGCAGCTTCGCAACCTGGACATCACCCATGTCCTGGAGCTCGCCAAGCTGGATCGCGAGTTGCTGAGCTCTCCGCGCGCACGCATCTCCGCGGCGGCGTATTCGCGCATGTGGGTCGCGCTTGCCGATCTCATGGACGACGAGTTTTTCGGTCTGGACAGCCACGGATTGCGGCGCGGAAGCTATGCACTCATGACCCGTGCCGCTGTCAGCTCGGACAACCTCGAGCACGCCCTGCGTCGCATTCTCCGGTTCCTGCGATCGACGCTGGACGATTTTCGTGGCGAGTTGATCCGCACGGACAGCGAAGCTCGCGTGATCCTGCACGACGGCGGCGTGCTGCGCCGGTTGTTCGGCTACGGCACCTGGTTCATCCTCGTGCACGGCCTGGCGTGCTGGCTGGTGCATCGGCGCATTCCCTTGAGCGAGATGCAGTTTCGGTGTGCGCCCCCCGCCGACGACAGCCACTACCGCACACGCTTCTGCGACAACCTGAGCTTCAATGCCAAGACCACGCACATCGTGTTTGCGAGCGAGCTGCTGGATCTGAAAATCGCCGAAACGCCTGAAACGGTCGACAACTTTCTCCGCGCGCCCCCGCGAACCTGCTCGTCAAGTATCACAACGACGCCAGTACAAGCGCCCAGATCCGAAAGAGCTTGCGCAGCCAGATGCCAGACGCGTGGCCCGAGCTGGAAAAGATCGCTCAGGCATTGCGCCTTTCCAGTACAACCCTCCAACGCAGGCTGCAGCAAGAAGGGTTGAGCTATCAACGGTTGAAGGACGACCTGCGCCGGGACATTGCCATCGACCTGCTCTCGAGCGCGTCGCTGACTGTGGCGGAGGTTGCCGCTCAGACTGGATTTCAGGAAACGAGTGCGTTCCATCGCGCCTTCAAGAAGTGGACCGGCGTCAGCCCCGGCGCCTATCGCTCCTCCAGCAACCCGGCGCAGGAGCGCTCATCGGGCCTGTAGCCCCATGTCCTGACGCCCCGCCCATATCGAGGTCCTTGGGCATGGGCATCGAACAGTTGCAGAAATAACCTCCGGTCGACGCCGCGCAAAGCGGCGAACACCAACAATAGGAGACAACATGCAACAAGTCGATGTGCACGCTTGGCGGGTCGATCGCGCTTCAATAAATTCCACGGGCTCGTGCTTTTCTGGTCCGTGCTGATCCTCATCATCGACGGCTACGACCTGGCCGTCGTCGGTGCAGCGCTCCCGTCGATCATGAAAGAGATGGGGATCGATGCGACCAGCGCCGGCATCATGGCCGGGTCAGCGCTGCTCGGGACCATGCTGGGCGCCATCTTTCTTGGCACCTTGGCGGATCGAATCGGGCGTCCTCGCATGATCGCGGTGTGCGTCGCGCTCTTCAGCCTTTTCACGGCCGCCGCCGGTTTGACCCACGAGCCGGTCAGCTTCAGCATCGCCCGCTTCATCGCGGGCCTGGGCATCGGCGGCGTGCTCCCCATCGTGACGGCGCAGATGGGCGAGTTCGCGCCATCCAACCTGCGCACACGCCTGGTGACCCTGGTGTTTGCCGGCTACTCCGTGGGCGGCATTCTTGTCGCCCTGAGCGCCAAGCAGCTGATCGAAGGCTACGGATGGCAGTGGGTGTTCTACGTGGCAGGACTTCCCGTGCTGCTGATCCCGCTCATCCTCAAGACGATGCCGCAGTCGCTGTCGTTCCTCGTCAAGAAAGGCGACCAACGCCAGCTCAGGGCCATGGCGGCCAGGATTGCGCCCGGGCAGGCGCATGCCATGGACACGATCTACGGCGGATCGCCCACCGACAAGGTGCGCTCAGCCCCCATACGCAGCCTGTTCGAGGAAGGCCGCGGGCTCAGCACCGTGATGATCTGGGTCGCATTCATGACGGGACTTTTCATGGTCTATGCGCTGAACTCGTGGCTCACCAAACTGATGGCCATGGCGGGGTACAGCCTCGGGTCCGCCCTGAACTTCGTGATCGTCTTCAACGTCGGCGCCATTGTCGGCGCGATCGGCGGAGGCTTGCTGAGCGACAAGTTCAGCATCAAGCACGTCCTGATCGGCTTCTATGCCGCAGGTGCCTTGTCCCTGACCGCACTCGCCTACACGAAGTCGACCGAGCTGCTGTTCCTGGCCGTGTTCATTGTGGGTGCTTCCACGTTGGGCACGCAGCTTCTGGCATATGCATACGCCGGCGATTTCTATTCGCCGGCGACACGGTCGACGGGTGTGGGCTTCGCGTCCGGCGTGGGCCGCATCGGCGCGATCGTCGCGCCGGTTCTCATCGGATGGCTTGTCTCCTTGAAGCTCCCCCTGGAGCAGAACTTCATGGCGATCGCGCTGGCCGGACTTTTCGGCGCTATCGCGGTCAGCTTCGTGAACCAGTCGCGAGCCGATTCGACGCGCACCAGGGCCGTGAATGCACCAGCCGGCCAGCAAGCAACAGGCCGCATTCAAAGAGGGTCGGTGTAGATCTGAGTCCCTTCGGGTGTCCGTACGCCCCACGGTAATGACGTGATCGGACATGGCCGAGAAGGCACACGGTGGATAGAGTGAACCGACATGGCGCCTTGCAGATGGGCGAGCGCGAAGGAGACAAGAATGCAAGCAAGAGATCGTGGTTTCGTGATCACGGGTGCAGGTTCCGGCCTGGGCGCCGCGACGGCCCGGCGCCTGGTGAGGGCAGGAGCCCGCGTCCTTCTTCTGGACCGGGACATTGCCGCGGCGCAAACCCTTCGTGGCGAGCTGGGAGACCGGTGTATCGCGGTCCGCGCCGATGTCACGTCGGCAGCCGATGTCGAGCAGGCGCTGCATCTCTTCCGCGAAGCCTTCGGCGACCTCCACGGCGCCGTCAATTGCGCCGGGGTTGCGCCCGCCGAGAAGGTTCTTGGGCGCGAGCGCCCGCATGATCTGGATGCCTTCGCGCGCACGGTCCAGATCAATCTGGTCGGCACCTTCAATGTGCTGCGGCTGGCGGCCGCGCAGATCGCGAAGAACAGCGCCGCCGAAGACGGCGAGCGCGGCGTGATCGTCAACACGGCGTCGGTGGCCGCCTTCGATGGCCAGATCGGCCAGGCGGGATACGCCGCCTCCAAGGGAGGGATCGCGGCCATGACCTTGCCCGTTGCAAGAGAACTCGCGCGCGTGGGCATCCGGGTGGTGGCCGTGGCACCGGGGATCATGGAGACGCCGATGCTTTCGGCCATGCCGGCCGAGGTGCGGCAAGCGCTGGGACAGATGGTGCCTTTCCCTGCGCGACTGGGCCGTCCGGACGAGTTCGCGGGCCTGGTGCTGCACATCATCGAAAACCCGTACCTCAACGGCGACGTGATTCGCCTGGACGGTGCGATCCGCATGGCCCCCAAGTAACCACCGAGTACGCCGCGCCCCTGATGCGCGGCAGAAAAAGATATGCAAAGAGAAAGATTGTCCGAATGAACCGAGCGACCGCGCCTGCATTGAGCGCAGAAGTCCTGCGAGAAGCCGTGGATTGGGCCATCTCCAGCCGGCGCAGCGTACGTGCCTTCTTGCCCACGCCCGTGCCCCCAGAAGAAGTCGAAGCCATCCTTTCGACGGCGCGCTACAGCGCCTCCGGCATGAACATGCAGCCGTGGCGCGTGCATGTGCTGACCGGCGAGGCGAAGGCAAAGCTGTCCGCGGCACTGGCCGAGCTCGATGACGACCCGGAAGAATCGCGCAACCTGCAGGAGCCTTACGACTACTACCCGCGCGAATGGTTTTCCCCGTATCTCGAACGGCGCCGAAAGGTGGGCTGGGACCTGTACGGGCTGTTGGGCATCGCCAAGGGCGACAAGGAGCGCATGCACAAGCAGCATGGGCGTAACTACCGATTCTTCGATGCACCTGTCGGGCTTTTCTTTACCGTGAGCCGAGAGCTTGCTGAAGGAAGCCTACTGGACTATGGCATGTTTCTGCAGAGCGTGATGATCGCCGCGAGGGCACGGAATCTTCACACCTGCCCCCAAGCGGCCTTCCTGAAGTTTCATCGTCAGATCACCGACTTCCTGGAGATTCCCGTCGGGCAGATGCTCGTGTGCGGCATGAGCCTTGGCTATGCCGACCTTGCTTCCGTCGAAAACTCGCTCGTCACCGAACGTGAGCCCGTTTCGACCTTCACGACGTTTCACCACACCGCCAAGGAAACAAGATCATGAGCGTGAAGTCCTATGCAACGGGCCTTGACCGCTGCGAAGCGAACCATGTGCCCCTGACGCCGCTCGGCTTCCTGGATCGGGCCGCCCTGGTGCATCCCCAACGCGTGGCCGTGGTGCACGGCGAGCTGACGCGCACGTGGGAGCAGACACGCGAGCGCTGCTATCGGCTCGCCTCGGCGCTCGTCGCGCGAGGCATCGAGCCGGGCGACACCGTCTCCGTGCTCGCACCCAATACGCCGGCCATGCTGGAAGCGCATTTCGGCGTGCCACTGGCCGGCGCGGTTCTGAACGCCATCAATCACCGGTTGGACGCGGAGGGCGTCGCGTTCATCCTGCGGCACGGCGAGTGCAGGCTGCTGCTGGTCGATCGCGAGTTCTCCGCCGTCGTCGCCGCGGCACTGAAGAAGCTCGACGATCCGCCGTCGGTGATCGACATCGAAGACCATCTGGCGCCGCCTGGTGAATGCATCGGCGAAACCGACTACGAATCGCTGCTGGCCAGCGGCGATCCGAGCTTCGCGGGCCGCTGGCCCTCCGACGAGTGGCAGCCGATCGCCCTGAACTACACCTCCGGAACCACGGGCGATCCCAAGGGCGTGGTGGTCAGCCACCGCGGCACTTACCTGATGAGCCTGCTGCAGAACACCAACTGGGCTGTTCCGCGGGCGCCGAGGTATCTGTGGACGCTGCCCATGTTCCACGCGAACGGGTGGTGCTTCACATGGGCCATCACGGCAGCGGCCGGTACGCACGTCTGCCTGCGCCGGGTGTCCGCCGAAGCGGTGCTGCGGGCGATCGACCTGCACCAGGTCGATCATTTCTGTGCCGCACCGATCGTCATGGCCATGCTGGCCGACGCTGCGCGGCACACGAAGCTGAGCCGGCCGGTGCGCGTACTGACCGCGGGATCGCCTCCGCCGATCGCCGTGCTGGACGCGGTGATGGCCATGGGCTTCGAGGTGGAGCATGTCTTCGGCATCACCGAGGTGTCCGGCACGCCGGTGAGCTGCGTCTGGCAGGACGGCTGGGACGACCTCCCGCCGGCGGATCAAGGCAAGCTCAGGGTGAGGCAGGGCGCGCGGGCCGCCATGTTCGAAGGCCTCATGGTCGGCGATGCGGACACGCTCGATCCTGTCATTCGCGATGGCAAGACTGTCGGTGAACTGATGCTGCGCGGTAACACGGTCATGATGGGCTACTTCAAGAACGAGTCGCCACGCGCAAGGCACTCGCCGGTGGATGGTTTCGCACCGGCGACGTCGCGGTGCTCCATGAAAACGGCTATGCGCAGATCACCGACCGTTCCAAGGACGTGATCATTTCGGGCGGAGAGAACATCTCATCCGTCGAAGTCGAGGACGTGATTCACGGACACCCCGCCGTGCTGCACGCCGCCGTGGTCGCCCAACCGGACCCGAAGTGGGGCGAAGTCCCCTGTGTCTTCATTGAGCTGCGGGCCGGCGTTGCGGCGCCCGCCGAGGAGGAGATCTTGAAGTTCTGCCGCGAACGCCTGGCCCACTTCAAATGTCCGCGCCGCGTCGTGTTCACAAGCCTTCCCAAGACCGCCACCGGAAAAATCCAGAAGTTCCGTTTGCGCCAGGAAGCCGGAAGCGCCGAAGCCATCACCAGGCTGGCAGCCCATGATTGAGCTGATGGCCGCGGCGGGGCACGAAGTCCGGGCCGGCTACAGCTTCTCGCGCATCCATCGCTTCGACGACGAGCAGGTTCGCACGTTCGCTCGTATCGCCGGGGACGAGAACCCGCTGCATCACGACGCGGAGTTCGCACGCGGCACGCGATTCGGCGGATTGATCGCGAGCGGCGCTCACACGACGTCGCTTCTGATGGGCCTGGTCGGCTCCCACTTCGCCAAGAGAGGCGATGTGCTGGGCATGAGCTTCTCGGTCGACTTGCTGTATCCCGTATCGGCGACCGAGACGGTCACGCTGGCGTGGGTCGTGACATCGACATCGGCCACCGCGAGGCGCAAGAACGCAAGCGTTCTTGAAATGGAGGGCTCGATGAAGGACGCGAACGGGCGGGTCAGCGTGCTCGCGTACGGCCGGATCTTGTTCGACCCGCAATCCTGAGTCGAGGTCATGCCCCAAGGGATGACCTGTTTCGCTCGGGCAGGCAGGCGCCTGCCCATTTTCAAAACGAGCCATTGGAGACAGAAGAAATGATCGATTCGCACACACCCTCTCGCGCCGGGTCGGCGGCCTTCGCCCCGCCACGCGGCATCTCACAGGCAAGCCCGGATCCGGGCGCTCCTTGAAAAAAGCGGCCGCGCTGTTGTTGCTGCCACCCCTTGCACTGATGGGTTGCGCCAGCGTTTCTTCAGGGTCGGCGCCCGCGGTGCCAGTGGCGGTCAAGTCGGCCGAAGCTGCATGCACGGCGCTGCAGGGCCAGACTTTCGAGGGCGCGGTCGTGACCAAGGCACGATTCTTCCCGACGGCTGGCGCGGTGCCCGAGAACTGCCTCGTGCGCGGTGAGATGGCCCAGGACCTGGCCTTCGAAGTCAGAATGCCGACGGCGTGGAACCACCGGACCGTCTTCATGGGTGGCGGCGGATTTGACGGCGCGATAGCCGCCAGCGCGTACAGCCCGGGCCTTGCCGAACGCGGCTATGCCACGATCGCGACGAACCACGGGCACACTGCGATGTCCCCGATCCGCGATGGACGTTTCGCACTCGACACCGAAATGCTCAACGAGTATGCGTATCTGGCGGTTCCCAGGGTCCTTGCTCCGGCCAAGGCGATCATGAAGGCCCGTCTGGGCAGCACGGAAGTCGCCAGCGCGAAGATGGTGTAGGAAGGTTGCTCCGGCGGCGGCCGCCAAGGCCTGATCCAGGCGCAGCGATATCCGGACACATTCGACGGCGTCATTTCGCGCGCACCCGCGAATGCCTACACGCCGCAGTTCCTCTACTACCAGAAGCAGCTCAAGCAATTGGCCAAGCCCGGCGCAGCCCTGAGCAAGGCAAAGGTCCAGACCATTGCCAACGCCGTGATGGCCCAATGCGACGGACTCGACGGGCTCAAAGACAATGTCATCGGCAGGCCCGACCTTTGCACGTTCAACCTTTCCGCGCTCAAGTGCACAGGCGCGGAGTCGGATTCGTGCCTGACACCTGCCCAACTGGAATCGGCCAGGACGATGTATGAGCCCACCAGCGTGGCAGGAGGCCGCTACACATGGCCAGGATTTCCGTTTGGAGGAGAAACGGTCGAACCGGCGCGCATGCAGGCCTGGGGTGGATCCGGTCCGACACTGCTTGGCGGCGACTTCATGAAATACTTCGTTGCCCAGAGCGCCAGCGCGGATCCCCTGCAGATCGACCCGGCGCAGTACACATCGCGCCTCGACTATCTCGTGGGCCTGATCGATGCGGTGGACCCGGACCTCTCGCAGTTCAGGGCGCACGGGGGCAAGCTTCTGCTTTGGCACGGCATGACGGACTGGCTGATCACGCCGCACAACACCACGCACTACTACGACAAGGTGGTTGCGTCAGCGGGCGGCCAAAGCGCGGCGGACCAGTTTGTCGAGTACTACCAGCGCCCGGGGTGGATCACTGCGTCAACGGCCTCGGTGTCGGACAAGGCGCTGACAAGGTCGATCTGGTCGGGCCCATGTTCGACTGGATCGAAAAGGGCGTGAAGCTTCGAGCAAGAGAATCGTGGCAACCAACAGCCTGGCGGCGCCGGGAACCAAAGCCATGCAACGCCCGCTTTGCAAGTACCCGCAGTACGCGAAGTACAACGGAAGCGGCGACCCGAACGCCGAATCGAGTTTCACGTGCACGGCCCCTTAGCCGCTCGGCATGGTGGAGGCGACTTTACGCCGATGCACTTCAAACCTGTGCGGCTTGTCCGTTCGAACTCTCGCGGTTGAAGGCCTGGAAATTCGAAGCTCATGCCGAGCAGCGGCAGACGTTTGAGGCCAAGGCGGCCGAGGACGAAGCCCAACTTGACCGCCCAACTCGCTACGCTGCAGGATAAGGAAAAACCGGTCGACGCGACTCTCCCGCCAAGCCGAAGACCCAGCCGCGCCGAAAGCCGTTGCCGGATCGCCTGCGCCGGGTCGACTACCATCACGAAGCGGCCGACACCACCTGCGGCTGCGGCCGGCCGCTAGCTGTGAAGTGCCAACAGGTTCTTTTGAGACATCGAGAGACGTGAGATGGGCGCCACAAGGTTGATGCCGTGGTGCGGTCGACGCCAGTTGTAGAAGTGATTCCACAGCGGCAAGGCTTCGCGGCGTTGGTCTGAGTTCGCGTAGGCGTGCCCATAGGTCCACACGCTTGCCGGCCGCTTCCTCGGCCACATACCTTACTGTCGACTGGAGGCGATCAATGCTCACTCGGGCGTCGTGCCCGATGAACGCCTCCTCCACGAAGACGGTCGGCAGCACCCATGCGATCAACCTGTCGCCCAAGGACAGCGTCAGGATCGAGCGCGCGGTTGAGATCGAAGGGCCCGCGAAGCATGGGTTCGGTCACCCCAGTCATCAGTCTGGCTTCTTACTTGCGCGCTTCGATCCGGTGAGATCTTTGGCCTGTCTTCGTAGAAGAACACTACGGCGCCCGATACTGGATCGGCATAGATAGCCTGTGTACTGCGGCCACCCTCATTCTCCACTTTCCAAACGAGGTACAGTCTCTCCATCGGCATTCCGCAAGCGATTGCGAACCAACCGCCAACCAAGAAAAGCAAAAGCAAAAGCATTAGAGGGACGATCATTGCGGCCTCGCAGCATCGGATGATTTCAGGATTTCAGGATTTCGGCAGTAGGCCAAGAGGTCAAGGCTTGGCCTCCATGTTTGCACGCGGGGCGCTCTCCCGGTAGCTGTCCTCGCGGTCCAACTGCTTCATATTCAACTATCGTTATGTCGGCTAAGAGTGCTTCGGGACGCCGATCACCGACTTTTGAATGATGTCGCTGAGAGTCAAATAGGTGAGGCGTTCCCAGGCAACCGATCGGATCGAGCTTGCGCGTTTCATCCTTCTTCCTTCGACGTTGCCCGCCGAAAAGTGACGCCGGGCTCGTTTCCACGTGGGGAACTAAGTTGCAAGAAATCAATATACGGGGTAGCTGGCGACACCGTCAATCGGGGTTACGTTGATGCTGCAACGAAGTTGACCAATGAGCAACGGTGCCACTAAAATTTGCACGTAGTTGCTTTATGGGAAACTGACATGAAGGCTCTCTCGAATGCATTGAAGGTGTACAACGCCTTCACCACGAACCGTGGCCGGTGGAGCGTCACGGGGCTTTGCGAGCACACAGGTCTGACTAAAAGCCATGTGTCCAGAATCCTTGCTGAGTTCCGGGATGCGGGTCTTCTGATACAGGATCCGGACACGCGCGAGTACACAGTGGGCCTGCCTGCCATTACTTTAGCCGGTCATTTCCTCGGCTCACAGCCACTGGTTCGTGAGGCCGTCGGCCCAATGCGCCGTCTCGCCGCCGAACTCGATCACACGGCAGTATTGGGAGTGCTTAACGAAGGACAGGTCCTGCATCTGCTTGAGGTGCAGGGTGCGCACTTCACGGACGTGGGCATGCGCGTCGGGATGGTGGTCCCCGCCCACGCAACTGCCATCGGCAAGGTGCTGTTCGCCTTCAGCGGAAGCAACGGGGAACTTATTCTTCCGGAGGGCGAATACTCGCGGTTCACTCCGAACACGATCACGACTCGCCGCGACCTCACCGCGGAACTCAGGCAGGTACGCAAGGAAGGCGTTGCCCGCACAGAGGGCGAGACGGTGGTCGGTCTAGGCGCGACTGCCGTTCCGATTCTGGAAAGAGGCGAGCGCATCGCAGGCGCTATCGGCTTAGTGTTTCCTCGACACACGGTTAATGCAAAGGACCGCGACGCCCACATCAAGCGGCTGCAAGGGGCGGCACGCGAAATCTCCGGCCGCCTGGGCGCCGTGGTTTACCCGTTCGGGGGCCTCTGACTCCGTGGGCGGAGGTCTCGCGCTCAAATCGCTGGAGTCATGCTGGTCTTGCGATCACTTCTGCCCCATGTACGCCTTGCGCAGGTCCGGATTGCCCAGCAGGTCCTTTGCCGCCCCCTCCAGGACCACCCTCCCGTTCTCGAGGACCGCGCCCCGCTCAGCGAGTTCGAGGGCATTGCGAACATGCTGTTCCACCAACAGCACGGCAATGCCGAGACCCTGCAGCTCCCGCAGCAAGCGGAAGACTTCCTTCACCACGATCGGCGCGAGTCCAAGCGATGGTTCGTCGAGTATCAACAGTTCCGGACAGGCCATGAGTCCGCGCGCAATCGCGCACATCTGCTGCTCGCCCCCGCTCATGGAGCCACCCAGTTGCTTACGTCGCTCGGCCAGCTTCGGCAGCAATTCGTAGACTCGTCGCAGTGACTGTTCGCGGTGTGGTCGCGCCCGGCGGGCGTACGAGCCGAGCAGGAGGTTGTCTTCCACGGTCATGAATGGGAAGACCGACCTGCTCCGGGACCATGATGAGTCCACGTTCGACGATCGCATCGGGCGTCAGGCACTCGATGTGATCACCGGCAAATTCGACGGCACCCGAACGCCGCTGTGTCAAACCGCAGATGGTGCGCAGGAGCGTGCTCTTTCCCGCGCCGTTGGCACCGAGCAGGGTAAATGTGCTTCTGGCAGGCATCTCGAGGCTGACATCGCGCAGCACCTGCGCCTCGCCATACCAGGCGCTGACGGAATCAATTCTCAACATCGCCAAGGTCCTCGCCTAGATACGCTTCGATCACCCGCGGGTGGCGCAGCACCAGCTGAGGAGATCCCGATGCGATCAGCTCACCGCTGGCCAGCACATGGAGTTCGTCTGCAAGCGCCGTGATCGCGTCCATGATGTGCTCCACCAGCACAATTGTCATTCCTTCCTGCCGCAGCCCAGCAACGAGTTCGATCATCTCGCGCATTTCGGTGAGATTCAGTCCGCCCATTACCTCGTCCAGCAGCAGCACCTTGGGTTGGGTGGCAAGGCAGCGGGCAAACTCCAGCCGTTTCAGGTCCGACAGCGTGAGGGAATGCGCCGGTTGGTCGGCGCGTGCCACCAGCCCGGTGCGCTGCAGCGCGCCGCGCGCCGTCTTCTTCGCCTCGGCAGTGCTGCTGATCGAGCCGAGCGCCCCCACCATCGCGTTCTCTAGCACCGTGAGATGCTGGAACGGTTTGACGATCTGGAAGGTGCGCGCAAGGCCCATTCGGTTGCGCTGCTCCGGAGAAGCGGACGTGATGTCGCGGTCACCGAAGCGAACCGTACCCTCGTCGGGGCGCGCGAAGCCGGTGAGCACGTTGAAGAAGGTCGATTTGCCTGCGCCGTTCGGGCCGATGAGCCCGACGATGGAACCCTCCCGGATTCCCAGAGTTACGTCACGCAGCACTGTCAGGCCTCCATAGCGTTTGAACACGCCCTGCGCCTCGATGAGGTGTGGACGCACCGCTGCAGCCGACAGGGCGTGCGGCGACGAGGGCGGGATGAGCGGGCGTTCCACCAGGGGGATCTGCGTAGCGATCATGTGCGGGTGGGCCGCCGCTGCGGCAGAAGTTTGGCCACGCCATCCGGCAGGGCCAGCAAGATTAGGATCACGGCAACGCCGTAAATGAAGCCATGCAACCCGGCGAGGCCGCCACCGAACCAGCCGCGCAACAGATGCTCCAGCGGCACGACGACGAGCGCACCGAGGAGCGGCCCGAATGGGTTACCGAGCCCGCCGACAATCGCGATCAGGGCGGGTTGCACGGAAAGCATGAACGACAAGGTGCTGTCGGGATCGATGAACAACGTGTACTGTGCGAACAAGGAGCCACCAATCGCCGCCATTGCTGCACTGATGGCAGTGGCCTGGATACGGGTTGCATAGGCGCTAACGCCAAGCGACCGCGCGGCATCCTCGTCCTCCCGCACGCTGAGCAAGAAAAAACCGAGGCGCGATCGGCGCGTCCACACGCACGCTCCGATAACCAGTGCTGCGTAGACCACCGCCAAAAGCACGTACGGAACCTTGTTCGCAAAGATCATGCTCGCCAGAGCCGGCGGCTGCTCGAGAAGTACGCCCTCGGAACCGTGCGTCACGCCCTTGAAGTAGACGACCAGGATCCGCACGATCTCGGCGAACGCGATCGTCATGAGGGTGAAGAAAGGCCCGCGCGTGCGCAGGCTGACCGCCGCCAGCACCGCGGCCAAGGCCGCCGCGAACGCGGCGCCGGCAAGCAGGCCCACCCAGGGAGTCAGACCAAGGTCCGCGAACAACAATGTCGACGTATACGCTCCGATGCCCATGAACGCAGCGTGCCCGAGCGAGAACTGGCCCGCGAAGCCGGCGAGAAAGTTCCAGGAGCCCGCGACACCTGCCCACACCAAGGTGAGGAACACGATATCCAAAAATAGGTTAAGAGTCATTTCAGTCCGATCTCCTCGGCACCCCGTTGCCCGAACAGGCCCGCCGGACGTACCGCCAACACCACCATGAACAAAAGAAAGTAGACAAGTTGCCGCAGCGCGCTGTCCATGAAGTAGGCGGAGGCCTGCTCAATGACTCCGATCAGGAGCCCGCCAAAAAGTGCGCCATGGAGACTGCCCAGCCCGCCGAGGACCACGATAACGAACGCCGCGGTGACGAACTCGACGCCCACCGTGGGGTACACCGCGTAAATGGGCATCATCAGGCAGGCCGCGAGTCCCACGATGGCCGAACCGATCGCGAAGGTGATGAGTTGCACGCGATCGACATTGATACCCATGAGACGCGCGGTCGCTCGATCCTGCGCTGTCGCGCGGATGGCCCGCCCGAAGTCAGTCCGACCGAGGAACAGGAACAGGGCTGCGGACGTCGCAAGCATCGCAGCGAACGCGACGGTCCGCGTGACCGACACGCTCACTCCCATCACCTGCCACACGCTTGTTTGGTACGGCACTTTCACCGAGAGGTAATCGGCCTTGAATACAAGTAAAGCGAGGTTCTCCATGGCGATGGCGAGTCCGAGCGTCACGAAAATCTTCACGTGCGCTGGCGCCGCCAGCGTGTACCGGATCAGCCATCTTTCGCACAGTGCACCGAACAGGAACAGCGCAGGAACGACGATGAGAATGCTCACGTACGGATCGAGGCCATACCGCCAGAGCGTCAATGCCGCATACATCCCCAGCATCAGGAAATGCCCGTGCGCGAAGTTGATGATCCGCAGCACGCCAAAGACGAGGTTCAGGCCGAGCGCAACCATCGCGTAGATGCCGCCGACCAGCAAACCGTTGACGAAGATTTGAACAAGCATCGTGCAATCCGGTAGTCGCAACCGTCAGTCGACGCGCACGAGCTTGCCGGCGGAGACGTTGTTCGGCCAGACCAGCACCTGCTTGCCGTCCTGCCACTGTGAGATGCCGATGAAGGCGCGCGTATTTTGCCCCCCATGACCACCGGAAGCGTTCGGCGGCGTGAACTTCAGCCCCCATCCGAGGGCGGTGGTGCCCACCGGAACGTCCACTTCAAGCGCAGCCTTCCGGATAGCCTCAGCGTCGAGCTTGCCGGCACGAGGAAGCACATATTTGAACAGCATCCACGCCGACTCGAATCCTGGCGCCGCGATACTCGACGGCGGCGCACCATAGGTCTTGCGGTATCGGTCGTGGAACTCTTCGCGCAGCTTGCGAGCGGCCGGCGACAGCTTCTCCGGACTCAGACCAACGGGGAGGTCCACGGACATCATGCCGTTCGCATAGGGCCCGACATCGGGATAGAACTTGGGCAATGCCATCCCCACCCAGCCGACGACAGCCCGCGTGGGAAGGCCGAGTTCCTTTGCCTGGCGGGTGAACAGCACCGCGTCGTTGGCATAGTCGACCGAGAGGATCACGTCGGGCTTGGCTTCCTTCATCTTTAGCACGACCGACGACAGGTCCGGCGCGCGACCGGAATACTGCTCATCCAGCACGGGCGTAAGGCCGTGAGATTTCAACTGATCGGTCAGGACCTTGTTCAGCGAATTGCCAAAAGCGCCGTCTTCGTACTTGATCGCGATCTTCGCGGACTGCTTGGTCTTTCCCTGAGCTGGGATCAACTGGTCCACCGTGAAATCCACCATGGCCTTGCCCCACTCGGAGCCGGGAGGCGCGGTGCGGAACGTGTAGCGGTAGCCGCGGGTCGTGAGTTCCTCGACAGACGACGCGGGCTCCCAAAATATGACCTTGGCGCGCTCGAGTGCCTGGCTTGCCGGTAGCGAGAGGCCGCTCGAATTCGTCCCGAACACGACTTGGATGCCCGAATTGGCCAGGCGCTCGGCTTCGGAACGCGCCTGTGCGGGCGTGGTTGCGTCGGCGCGCTCGAAGACGACGGGCGCACCCAGGATCCCGCCTTGCTCGTTGATCATTTCCGCCGCAATACTGGCGCCCCGAAAGGTTTCCTGTCCCAGGAAGGCCAGCGGCCCGCTGAACGGGAAGAGCGCACCGATTTTCCATTCCTTGGGGCGCTCCTGGGCCGCCGCAGGGCCGCCGATTGCCAGCGTCGCGCCGAGTGCCCCCACCAGCAGCCACGTGAGTTTTCTGTGCTGTTTCATGCTCAATCCTTTCCTGGGCGATTTGCCCTTTGCGTCACTTTCCATCGTTCGCAAACCATCGCCGCTCGTGCCACCTCGTCCGGGCCTGAAGCGCCCGTGCGACGCCAAGGACGCGCGCATCGCAGTGGCTCCTGCTAGCAATCTGCATGCCGATCGGCAACCCATTCTGGTCGAAGCCTGCCTGCACAGAAATGCTGCACAGGTCCAGCAAGTTCGCGATGCGTGAGTACCGCGCCGGCGGACGCGCGTGATTCAATCGCGCGACGCGCTGTGCCGTCCACTGCGTCGTCGGGGTGACGAACACGTCGAGGTCTCCGAAGTCCCGCTTGAAGAAGGTCTTCAATTCATCACGCGCGCGCAAAACCCGAACGTACTCGGCGCCACTGATGGACCGGCCAGCCAGCATGCGGGCACGAACTGCCGGGTCCATGGGGGCGAGTTCGTCGCTCGCCAAATGCCCCCAGCTGGCGAGTGCCTCTGTGACGATGATCGTGTTCACAATCTCCGCCTGATCGTCGAGGTTCCCGCGGATTTCGAGCGGCCGCAGGTGCGCGCCGTCCTCACGGAACTTCGCCATGATCTGGCAATACGCCGCCAGAATCTCGGGCTGCACCCCGGCGAGGTGATCGTCAGAGAGGTAGCCGATCCGCACTCCAGCCAACGAGAGGGCTTCAATGGAATCCAGAGTGCAGGTGTCGTCGCCAATAAGGGCTGCAAATGCGACTGCAGCGTCCTCGGCGGCCGGAACCAGCAAGCCCACGGTGTCCAGGGTTGTGCTCAAAGGAACGATCCCGGCGGTGGAGATGCGCCCGACCGTCGGCTTGAAGCCAGTGACTCCGCAGAACGCCGCAGGCACCCGCACTGAACCTCCAGTGTCCGTGCCAATGGCCAGGGGAACCATGCCCGCGGCGACCGCCACGGCGGATCCGCTGCTCGATCCGCCGGGCGACAGGTGCTCCGAATCACTCCAAGGGTTCCTCGGTGTCCCCATGACATCGTTGGTACCCCAGGATCCCAGGGCGAGTTCCACCATGTGCGTCTTGCCGACGATGATCGCGCCGCACTCCAGCAAGCGCTGCGTGATCCAGGCGTGCCGGGTTGCGCATTCGCCGCTCAACAGCGAGGAACCGGCCCGGGTCCGTCTGCCAGCGAAGTCAACGTTATCCTTCAGCGCGACGGGAATGCCATGCAGCGCGCCAAGACGTTCGCCCGCGCGCAGGCGCTGGTCCGCGACGCGCGCCGCTCGCATCGCCTGGTCCGCGTAGACCTCCGAGAACGCGTGGAGATACCCATCGAGTCGCTGGATCCGGGCGAGTGTCTGCGTCGTCAGGTCAGACGCACTCCACTCTCCAGAGCGCAGCATCGCGCCAACTTGCAGGAGGCTCGGAAAGCCGGGGCCGCCGGGGTTCGTGCTTACCATGTGTGCCCCACTCAAACCGTCGGCCAGACCAACCGCGGGCCGCAGTGGATACGTTGCAGAATTTCGCGCGACCGCTCTCGCGCCTCGCGGACGTACTCCTTTTCGTCAACTAACAACATCCGGCGGTCTTCCATCACCAGGCGCCCGTCGATGACGACCGAGCGGACGGCGGAACCACTGGACGAATAAACCAGGTTCGCGACAGGAGTGGTGAGCGGGTCCGGCTGCCACTCGATGCCGTCGGTGTCGACGACCAGCAGGTCGGCGCGCTTTCCGACTTCGAGAGAACCGATGTCGCGGTCCCACAACTGGCTGCGCGCGCCGTTCAGCGTCGCCATCTCGAGCGCGCGGTGCGCGCCAATGACCGTTGGATCCGCCTTCGCGTCCTTGTGCGCGCACGCGGCCAAATACATCACGCGGACCATGTCGAGGAAGCGGCTCACCGCCGCCGCGTCGGTGCCCAGGGTGATGCGAACGCCCGCGGCAACGAGTTCCGGGAATCGCCCGTGGGACACGCCCCCAAAGCCACCGAACATGCTGGCTGACGGACAATGGCAAACGGAGACATCGAAGCGTTTGAGCACCTCGATGTCCGCTTCGGTCACAAATCCCATGTGAACGAGCTGCGTGGAAGGCCCGAGGATTCCGGCGCGATGAAAACGCTCCACGGGGGAGTACCCCCAGGTCTCCATCGCCGAATCGAACTCGCTGCGCGAGGTGGCGCAATGCGCTTGGATGCCCACGCCCATCGCGTCCGCCTGCTCCTTCACCTGACGGCACAGCTCGTCGGTCACGTGGGACCCGCGCACGAGCGAGAACGAGGCACGCACGCGGCCCTGGTTATAGCCGTGCCAATCCTGCACCGTCTGCACACTCTCGGCCAACGCCTCGGCCGTGTTCCAGTGGTACTGCGTCGGTGCGCTGGGGTCGTGCACGTCCCACGTTAGGTGCGAAACAGTGCCGCGGATCCCGACCTGCGCCGCTGCCTTGGCGACGCCGGCAGGGTGCATGCTTCCCGGGTCCCAGAAGCAGGTCGTGCCGTGCTTCACCATCTCGATGAATGTGCCCATACAGGCGACACGCGTCTCTTCCTCGTCGAGCCCAGCTTCGAACGGCCAGACGCGGTCGCGCCAGCGCTGCGGATAGCGCATGTCGTCAATAAAGCCCTTCGAGAGGAAGTGCGGTGCGTGGTTGTGACAGTCGACGAGCCCCGGAAGCACCAGCTTGTCTAGCGCGCCTAAGGTCTTCTTAGCCTGGAAGCGTTGCTCGAGGTCACTCGCCTTGCCCACGGCCACGATCTGACCGTCGAGGACCGCAACGGCGCCGTCGCGCACAATGTCACGCCGCGCGTTCATCGTTGCGACCGCGCCTGCGCGGATGAGCAAGTCGACTTGCCGCGTCACGCCGTCACACCTTCCGTCTTCGCGGCTTTGCGCTTTTGGGCACGAAACGCATCCGTGGCCGCACAGTCCACCTCGAGCCTCGCGGCATCGATGACGACGCCGTAGTCGCCCCGCGCCTTCTCGATGCTCACCAAGTCGTTTACCACGTCGTTCAGGACGTGCGCGGGATCGCGCTGGAGCGGTTCACCCCACCCGCCGCCGCCGCCGCTTTGCGCGAAGACAAGGTTGCCGGCCGGGACCGCCACATCGAAACAGCCACCTGTCACCTTTAGTTCGTCTGGTGATCCGGCGTTCAGGACGAAGTAGTTCCCAGCTCCGCCGGCGCCTCCGAGATAGCCTGGACCGGATGGTCATAGCCCATTGAGTAGACGATGGCCTTCACATCCGCTTCCATTCGGCGCAGATAGTGCATGGCAGGTGCTCCCCGGTGCAGGCCAGGCGCAGCGGTGTCCTTTGCGTACTCAACGCTCACGTATGTCCAAGGGAATTGCCGCTCGTACATTTCGAGCGACGGCAGCTTGAGTGCACAGAAGGTCGCCGCATAGCCGCCCCATCCGTCGGTGCTCTTCGACCCACCAGCGCTCATTGGAGTCGCCCAGAGATCGCTTGCCACGAAAAAGCGGCCGGTCCGGGTGTTGGTGCCGTACACGCGCACATTCGCGATATCGACCGTGGCGCTGGACACCAGGTCCGGCGTGATGTGCTCGAACGCCTTCATCACCGCTTCGCCGATATCCCCCCCAATGCAGACAGTGGAGTGTCCCACTGGTGCCGGCGCTTCGCAGTTGACCACCGACTTGGGCGGTAGCACCACTTCCACAGGCCGGAAGTAACCGGAATTGACCGGGATGTCAGGGCATAGCGAGACCAGCGTGGCGAAGATGTTGGAAATCGTATTGGCGGCGACGCTGTTGACGAAACCCGGAACCTGACCGGCCGTTCCCGTGAAGTCCACGATCAGGCCGTCACCCTTGACGGTGACGGTCGCGTGGACCGGAACCTCGCCTCCGCCGGCGAAGTCGTGATCCAAGATGCTGGTGGCGTGATAAGTGCCGTCAGGCCACTTCTGGATCTCGGCACGCAACATCCTTTCCGTGTAGTCCAAGATGTACCGCACGCTCTTACACACCGCCTGCGGACCGTACTTGCGAAGCACATCTTCGATTCGCCGTGCACCGATCGCGCAGCCGCCCATCATCGCTTCGATGTCGCCGGTGATCTCGTGCTGCACCCGCGTGTTCGCAAGGATCAGGCCGAGTATGTCCTTAACCGGTTCACCTCGATCGCGCAGCTTCACAGGCGGGACACGGAAGCCCTCCTGCCAAATCTCGCGCGCGATGGTGTTGTAGCCGCCCGGCGCACAGCCGCCCACGTCATTGACGTGGCCGCGTACGGAGGTGAAAAACATCGGCTTGCCCTCCACGAACACGGGCTTGACGATGGTCCAGTCAGGAATGTGACTGCCGCCGTAATAAGGGTCCGTCACGAAGAACACATCGCCTTCGTTGATGTCGCCTTGGTAAATCTGCAATGCGATTTCCACCGATCGGAGCGCCGCGAAGATATGCGTCGGGAGCGACTGGGCCCGGGCGACGAGGCTCACACCGCGCTCGTCGAGGTAGAAAATGCCAGTGGAGTAGTCGTGCGCCTCCGAGAAGATAGGCGATATCGAGGTGCTTTCGACCACGTGGCTCATCTCGCCGCTGACTGTTTCCAGATAGTTGCGAACAATTTCGGCCGTGATGGCCTCAGAGTGGGTAACGTTCATTGCGGGATCTCCGATTCGATGGACAGAAGGCGGCTGGCGGAATCCGCGTCGAGCTTTCCGGTGCTCCAGTCGAGCGCACCAACAGTCTCGCGCCGCAGCCAAGCCTGCATGGCATCTTTCGGCGCATGCCGGCCGAGGACGGTCGCGGCCGCCTCACAAGTTGCCGCGTGCAACGCAGCGCCCGTCGTCTCGCGGCCAAGTCCAACGCCAGCCGCGGTGGGAGCCGCGAGCAATTCACCCTGTATCTGCACCTCAATGAGACTCGCCAATGCGCCGGTCTCAACGCGCTGTGCGCCCAGGACGGCGGCGACAGCGGCGACCACAAGGTCACGCGACGCGTGTTCTCCGAGATTGACAGGCAGCCAACTGTGCGCCGGACCGCTCGTCACTATCCGCAGACGCTCGCCGAGTGCGTAGACCTCAACCTTGATGTCCTCCAGCGCCGCCCACCCCGCCGGCAATGCCACCTTGCTCGATGCAGTGGCCACCTTGCCTGCCACGCGTTGGAGCTTTTCCACCAGGGTGGCACTATCAAGGCTCCAGGCCTGCTCGAAGTCCGAAGGAGACGCCACCCGACCGAGTTCCAGAGCAGCATTCGCTGCGGCGAGCGCCAGGTGCCGGGTCGCTTTCGGCGTACGGCTGTTCAGGCGCAGCAGGTCCGAGACCTCGCGACGTTCCCGCCCGGCCCGAAGCAGCTTGGCCCGAACGAACCGCGCGGCCTCAGCCCATCGATCCACAGCCTGCGGGGAGTAGCCGCCCGGAAGCCAGCCGCCGAGGTCCGGCACGTTCACGCGGCTGGCAGTCCAGCCCGAGATCTTCCCGCCACCAAAGCGCGGAGCCACCGCAGTCAATTGGGACCCATGGGTGGCCCCCTGGTTGACGTCGTTCAGGATCGCGACGTCGCCGTCTTGCCAGTCGTCTCCGAAAAACTCCTGCACGGTGCTAATGCTCGCAGCAAGGCTTGGTGCGGCATCACCGGGCCATGTGGCGACCATGCGGCCGTCGGCGTGCATAACGGCCGCCTTGGCCGCCACGTTGAAGCCGCCTTGAAGTGCGGCATTCAGTTTGTCGATTACGGTCTTCATTGGCCGCGCTCCTCCGGAATGTCAATCTCAAACACGTCGTACTCGTTGATGCGGCACATGTCTTGAGGCTGCAGCACGATAGTGGTGTCGGTCGCCTCGATTACGGCTGGACCGGCGAAGTGGTGGCCGGGGTGCAGCTTGGCGGCGTCGTAGATAGGTGTGTCGATCCACTCGAACCTGTCTCCGCCTGCATCGAAGCAGACCTTCCGGCGCTGCTTGATGGCCGCTTCCGCGGGGCCCTCGGCCTTCTCGCGCGACTTCGACACAGTCGCTCCACGGGCGCCGATCACATCCTGCCGGACTGCAAGGATTTCGATCGGGGCACCAGGATTGGAGAACGCGTAGCGCTGCTTATGCAGATCGTGAAAGCTCTCCACGGTCTGCGCCAAGATGGCCGCGGGCGAACCCGGGCCCACTGGCATGGGGGTCGCGAGCTCGTGCACCTGCCCTGCGTATCGCAGTTCCGCGAAGCGCTCCACCACCACCCCTTGCACTCCCGGGAGCTTGCCCAGATCGGAGGAGGCGCTCTCCGCAAGTTGGTCGAGTTGCGCCACGAGCTTGTCGGCATCCAGTTCCTCTAAGCGCCCGGAAACCGGTAAGAGCTGAGGCCGGCGCAAGTCCGCGAGGAGCTCGCCAAGCGCGCAAAACACGCTCGCGGTGCGCGGCACTAAGACCTTGCGGATTCCGAGGTCTCGTGCCTGCGTGCCGACGGTGATGCTGCCGGCGCCGCCGAACGACATCAGCGCGAAGTCACGCGGATCGTGGCCTTCCGCGACCGAGACGTAGCGGATGCCGTTCGACATGTTGTTGTTGATGATGCGCAGCATGCTGTACGCCGCCTCGTCCACGCCCATTCCCAGAGGCTCGGCGACGTTCTTGCGGATCGCTTCCGCAGAAAGGTCACGGTGCAGCTTCATGCGCCCGCCGAGGAAGTAGTCGGGGTTCACATAGCCCAGGTACAGGAACGCATCGGAGGAAGTAGCGCTGGTGCCACCCGCGCCATAGCATGCCGGCCCCGGCCGCGCGCCTGCGCTTTGCGGCCCCATGCGCAGCGCGCCCCCGGCGTCGACCCATGCGATGGAGCCACCACCTGCACCGATCGTGTGGATTGCCAGCATCGGGATTCCGACGAACTGGCGGTTGAACCACGTCTCCGTGCGCGTTTCGGGCGTGGCGTTGCGTACGAGCGAGACGTCGTAACTCGTGCCGCCCATATCGACGCCGATCACGTTGGGGTACCCGCACGCCGTGCCCACGCGCGACATGGCGGCGACACCACCGGCCGGGCCTGACAGCAGGAAGGCGCAGCCCATGCGTCCTGCCTGATCGGGCGCGGTGTTGCCGCCGTTGGACTGCATCACCAGCAGCTCGTTGCGAAAGCCGTTCTCGCGAAGCTGGAGCATCAGCCGCTCCAGGTACGTACGCAGGAGGGGGCTCATCGCCGCGTTCACCACCGTGGTGCTAAACCGCTCGAACTCTCGGATCTTCGGAAGCACCTGCGACGAGACGAACACGTCGATCTCCGGCATCTCCTCGCGCAGGATTTCCGCCGTTCGGAGTTCGTGAGCCGGATTCAGAAAGGAGTTTAGGTAGCAAACCGCCACGGACTGAATGCCTTCGTCGCTCATCTTGCGAGCCGCCTCGCGCACCTCCTCTTCTGCGAGCGGCAGGATCACCTGCCCGGCGGGCCCGACCCGCTCACAGATGCTCAGGCGCCAGCGGCGAGTGACGAGCTCCTCGGGCGGAGCGAGCTGCAGGTCGAACAACACTTCCTTGTACCCACGGCGCAGTTCGACGACGTCACGAAAACCTTTCGTCGTGAGCATCGCCGTGGGCACGCCCTTGTTCTGCAGCATCGCGTTGGTGGCGACGGTCGTACCGAAGTTGATTGCGGCCGTGCGCGCAAGAATCTCGCGAACGCCGAGACCCTGCCCCTCCGCCATCAGCCGGAGCGCGTTCATCACGGCTTCGGACTCGTTTCCAGGTACGGACGCACCTTGCCCTGCGCCAAGGCGCCACTGGCGTCCTGGACAACGATGTCGGTAAAGGTGCCGCCGACGTCTATCCCGATCTTGAATGACCCTTGGTCCATCTCCGTGCTTCCTTTCAAATGCGGCTCGCTGAACGACGCCGCTGCGAGTGACCGGGCAAGAGGTACTTGCCTTGGCCTGACGTTTGTTTCCCAATGAGCAACTTGGTTGCAGAAATTTTGGAGCAGGCTCGATGCTGCGTCAACCCCCGGGTAATTCCCAATCCGTCACCGACGTGCAATCGAACATCCAGGCGCTGGGGAACATCGGCTTTAACTCGGGCTGAGGCGCGGAGAACAAGGCGAACTCCGCGGCCGTCCTCGCAGGTTTGGGCGTGGGTATTGGCAACTCGAAGCTGTACACAGCCGACGCGCAGAAGTTCCAGTCGGTCGCGATGGATCGCCGGTCGCACACGGCGAGCCCTTCAAGAGATTCGTGCTCGATGCGGATGCCTCGGACGCAAGGGCAGCATCCGCACGTGAGAGCCTCGGCATCGATCTGGGCGCGCTGGCCTGTGCGCTGCTCGAGCAAGAGCCTCCACCGCAACGGGGCGCAACCGCAGAGCTGCGTGCAGCCCAAGCAGTCGCCCGCGTGACATGACACAGCGAAAGTTGGTGAGGCAAACGAGGGAGTTGGCACGGATGCGCAGGCAAGTCAGATGGTTGCTTCTCGGCGCAGCAATACTGGGCATTGGCGGCTTCGCAGTTGTTTGGCATGCGGCAGCGACGTCGCGCGACTCTGGACTCTGAACTGGCACGCGACTACCTGATAACGGCATCTTGCATGCGTGGCAAGTACAGGTCAGTCGGGAGACGACCACTGGGGACGCCTGCGTACACAGCACTTCACGCAGGCGAACACAACGGGATGGCATTTTTCCCGCTGGCCAAGACCACGGTACATGCACGCATGATGAGTTCGATCGGGTCGCCGAGCACTTCAATGCGATGGCGGCCGAACTGCAGCGGCACCGGCACAACGCCGACACCGCGCGCCGCCGACTCGAGGAGGCCGTGTTGGAGCGCACCTGCGAACTGAGCGTCGCTCACCAGACGCTGCAGCAGATCGACCAGCGCCGCCGCCAACTGCTCGCCGACCTCAGCCACAAACTGCGCACGCCGGGCACCGCGATTCGCGGCGAGGCAGCGATCGCCCTGCGCGGCGCCGACAAGCCCCTCCCCGAGTACCGTGAGACGCTGACGCACATCATGCGCGACGTGAATCAGCACACGGGCGTCATCGACGATCTTCTGCTGGTTGCCAAGGCGGAAGCCGATCAGTCAGTCCGCTCGCGGTTAGGCTGCAGGCCGATGCCGGCCGCCTCCGGAAAGCGCTAGCAATCTTGCTCGACAACGCCGTGCGCTACTTGCGCCACGACGGCACAGTGCGGGTAGCTGGCAACGGGACGGCGACCTCGTGCGGGTGATGGTCGCGGACGCAGGGATCGGCCTCGGCGCCGACGAATTGCCGAACGTGTTCGACCGCTTTGTGCGCGGCCGCCGCGCGCGCGGCCAATCGGCCAATGGAAACGGCATCGGGCTATCGATCGCGCGGGCCATCGTGGAAGCCCACCAGGGCCGCATCGTCATCGACGAGTGTTCCGCGGCAAAGCACCACGGTGCGCCTTGAATTGCCGCTGCGCCCGTCCCTCTTTTCCACCCTGATACAACAAAACAACATGAACGTCCTGGTTGTCGAAGACGACGCGCGTCCCCGATGTTCTGTTGCGGGCCTGGGCACCGACGACTACCTCACCAAGCCTTTTGCGTTCAAGGATTTGCTGACCCGCATCGAGGCGCTGCTCCGCCGCTTTCGTGAGCAACGTCCCAAAGCCGCCTCGCTGCAGATGGCCGACCTCGTGCTCGACTGGGAGCGCATCCTGTCCAACGTGTGGGCACCAACGAAGACGCGCTGACCAACATCGTCGACGTCAGGTGCGCCGCCTGCGCGCCGAGGTCAACGACGGCCATCCCGTGCCCTGCTGAAGACGATGCGCGGCCTTGGTTATCGACTGGATGCCGCGCCCGGCTGATGTTTGCCCATTCATCCGATGTTCATGTGCGCGTCACCCCGGATTCATGGCGCGCCAAAGGTGGCATTCATAGAGCGAACGAAGAATGAAGTCCTGTCGCACTGGCGATACAGCACCGAAAACCCCCGTGACAGATATCTCATTGCAAGAAGGAAAACATCATGGATGTGCTTCGCTAACTCTCTCTTTCGGCCACCACCGCCGTGGTCCTTGCCATCTCGACGTCGGCTTTCGCCCAGCCGTCGGCAGCGGACGTTTGCGCGCCGGCCACCGAGCTGCGGATCGCGACACTGTTCAACCGCTGGAGCAACTCGCCCCGCACGCTCGGTGCCAACAAGATCCCAGCCAACTACGCGGGCGACGGCGTGCTGCTGGCGACCGCGTCGAACGCCCCGCACACCCCCCGGCAGCAATCCATGGTTACTTCGTCAAGCTCCTGAAGGGCGAACCACAAGACTCAATCGACAAACGGCGCATCAGGATTGGCTGCAACGTGGTGCAGGACCTCTGCACCTACACCGTCAAGCTCAACGGCGGCAAGATCGTGCACGCTCGCTACACGTACGTCTATGAGTAGGTGAAAGGCCCGTGGCTGATTGCCCTCACCACTCGTCGGCGATACCCGAAGAAGCCGTCGCGGGCAAGCGGGCAGGCCGGTGCGGCAACGCCGCCCCGGCACGGTTCATCAGGGCAACAGCTCGAACTTGAGATCGGCCAGCGGCGTGACTTTTTCTTCGCGCACCATCTTGTATTCGGTGTTCGGGCCGAGCCACTTGGCCCAGAGCTTGTCCAGCTCGCCCGACTTCTCCAGCGCATAGAGCGCGGCGTTCACCTTGGACAGCAGCACCGGCTCGTCCTTCTTCATGCCGATGCCCACGGGCTGCAGCACCATCGGGTCCTTGATCATCTTCAGCGCCACACCCTCGGTCTTCGACTGGTTGACCAGCTTGGTGATGGTCATGGTGTTGGCGACCATGCCGACCGACTTGTTCTGCTGCACCGCCATGAAGGCCGAGCCCGTGTCCTGGAAGGTCACGGGCTCCGAGCCGTTCATCTTGATCGACAACTCCGAGGTCGAGCCCTTCGTGGAGCTCAGGCGCTTGCCCTTGAAGTCGGCCTTGGCCGTTCCCGGGTCGGACGCTTTCACCGCGAGCATTTCCTTGGCCACGTAGTACGGGTCGCTGAACTGGATCTGCTCGCCGCGGCTCTTGGTGTAGGCCAGGTTGGCGATGGTCACGTCGACGCGGCCGAGCTTGACCTCGGGCACGCGCGCCTCCACCGACAGCGGCGTGACCTTGGCCGTCAGGCCGAGTTCCTTGGCGAGCGCATTGCACAGGTCGACGTCATGGCCCACCATTTCGCGCGTTTTCGGATCGGGCGCCGCGAACGGCGGCACGTCGGCGAAGGTGCCGCAGCGCAGTTCCTTGCGCTGGCTGATGTCGCTCCACTGGTCGGCATGCGCCAGGAAGGACACGACGCAAAGACAGGCGCCGATGGCGGTGAGACGGAAAGCGGTTCTGGTCGACATGGTGAACTCCAGGAGGAATGCAAAGAGGAAGAAACGAAGACTCAGTGCGCGCGCAAGTCCGACAGAAAGCGCTGCGCGCGCGGGTGCTGCGGACTGCTGAAGAAAGTCTCGGGGTCGGCCTTCTCGAGAATGCAGCCCGCGTCCATGAACCAGACGCGGTCGGCCACCTCGCGGGCGAAGTTCATCTCGTGCGTCACGCACATCATGGTCATGCCGTCGTTGGCCAGGCTGCGCATCACCGACAGCACTTCGCCCACCATTTCGGGGTCGAGCGCGCTGGTGGGTTCGTCGAACAGCATCGCGGGCGGCTCCATGGCAAGCGCGCGTGCGATCGCCACGCGCTGCTGCTGGCCGCCCGAGAGTTGCGCCGGGTACGCGCCGGCCTTGTTCGACAGGCCCACGCGTTCGAGCAGTTGCGCCGCCCTTGCCTTCGCCTCGGCCCGCTTCACACCCAGCACGCGCATGGGCGACAGCATGATGTTCTCCAGCACCGAGAGATGCGGAAACAGGTTGAAGCTCTGGAACACGAAGCCGATGCGGCTGCGCAGCTTGTTGAGCGCCGCGCTGCTCATCTTGGCGTGGATGTCGTGGCCGTCGAACAGCAGCTGCCCCGACTTCACTTCCTCGAGGCGGTTGACGGTGCGGATCAGCGTGGACTTGCCCGAGCCCGAAGGCCCGCAGACCACCACGACCTCGCCCTTCTTGACTTCGGCGTTGACGTCCGCGAGCGCCTGGTAGTCGCCATACCACTTGTTGATGTTGGAGAACAGGATCATGGTGTCATCCCCTGGGGGGTGTGCAACGGGGTTCATGGCGCGGTCTCCTGGTCTTGTAGTCGATGGCCGTCGAACGCGGCCTCAAGGGTTCGCCGCCACCGGCGGCGGCAGCGAAACACCGTCTTCGGGTGCCTTCACGGCGGTTGCGCCGAGCCGCTTGCGGGCAATGCGCCGCTCCAGCCACTGCGCGAGCTGCGTGAGGCTGAAGCAGACGATGTAGTACGTCATCGCAAGGATGAAGAACACCTGGAACGGCTTGGTCAGCAACTGGTTGTTGATCTGGTTGGCCGCGAAGGTGAGTTCCTGCACGTTGATGACGTAGCCCAGCGTGGTCTCCTTGATGGTGGAGATGAACTGGCTCAGCATGCTGGGCAGCATGTTGTAGAGCGCCTGCGGCAGGATCACGAACCACATGGTGCCCAGATGGCCGTGACCCAGCGCGCGCGCCGCCTCGGTCTGGCCCTTGGGCAACGCCTGGATGCCGGCGCGCACCACCTCCGACAGGTAGGCGCCCTCGTAGATCACCAGCGTGCACAGCATCGTGGTGAAGCCCGACACGTCGCGCCCGATCAGGATCGGCACCAGGAAGTAGACCCACAGGATCACCATGAGCAGCGGCACGCCGCGCACCACGTACACCAGCACCGTGGCCGGCCAGCGCAGCAGGCGCCAGGGCGACAGCCGCGCGAGCGCCAGCAGCACCGACAGCGGGAACGCCAGCACGATGCCCAGCACCGACAGGATCAGCGTGGCGACGATGCCGCCCAGTGGCCCGCTGGGGTACTGGCCGACGAGCAGCAGCAGCCAGTTGTCGCGGAGGATTTCAAAGACGCTGAACATGGCTTGTTACCTCGCCCCAACGATGCGGTAGCGCCGCGACAGCCAGCCGCCCGCCGCCATGATGAGCAGCGAGCACACGAGGTACAGCACCGTCGCCACGCTGTAGGCCTCGAAGGTGCGAAAGCTCTGGCTCTCGATTTCCTTCACCGCATGCGTCAGCTCCGCCACGCCGATGGCCATGGCCAGGCTGCTGTTCTTGAAGAGCGACACGCTGTGGTTGACCAGCGCCGGCACGGCGTTGCGAATCGCCTGAGGCAACATCACGTGGCGCATCGAGCCGATGTAGCCATGGCCGAGGGCACGCGCGGCCTCGGCCTGCCCGGGCGGGATGGAGCGCAGGCCCGAGCGCATGTCTTCGCTGAAGTAGGCGCCCTGGCACAGGCCGAGCGCGACGATGGAAAGAAGGGTCTCGGCGTTGTGCACCGACAGCCAGCCCTGCAGCGCATCGGGTAGCAGGCTGAAGATGCCGAAGTACCACAGCATGAGCTGCACCAGCGTCGGCACGTTGCGGTGATAGGAGACGTAGCCGGCCACCACGCGCCCGGCCAGACGGTTCGGCGTGAGCCGCACGACCAGCAGCACGATCGCCATGGCCATCGCCAGCAGCCAGGAACCGGCCGCGATCTTCAGCGTCTCCAGCAGGCCGTGCAAGAGCATCGCACCGAACTCCGGCTTCAGCAGGATCGCCAGCAGGTTGAAGTCCTTCATGCGCTGTTCCTTGGCGTGGCGTGGGGGCCCGTGATGCCGATCAGGCCTGCGGCGCTTCCGGCCGCGCGGTCGAGAGCCCGCCGGGGACCTGCAGCGTGGGGGTGATTTCCATGTGGCCCACGTTCACCGCGATGGGCGCCGCGATGGCGAAGGCGATGGCGTTAGCGATGTCTTCCGCTTGCGGCAGTTCGTAGCCTTCGACGAAGCGCTGGTGGGTCTCTTCGGTGTCGCCGTGCACGTGCGCGAAGATGTCGGTGGCCACGCGCCCCGGGCAGATCTCGGTCACGCGCACGCGCTTGCCGAACACGTCGATGCGCAGCTGGCGCGACAGCATGCGCACGGCCGCCTTGGTCGCGTGGTACGTGCTGTTGCCGCCGAAGTTGTAGGCCGCGGCAATCGAGCTGATGTTGACCACGTGGCCGCGGTCGCGCGCGACCATGCCGGGCACCACGAGCCGGCACAGATGCAGCACGGCGCGCAGGTTCACGTCCACCAGCAGGTCGATGCCCTCGGCGTCGGCCTTGAGGATGGAACCGGGACGGTCCACGCCGGCGCTGTTGACCAGCACGTCGAATTCGATCTCTTGCGCAAGGCGGGTGACGCCGGCGAGGTCGCTCACGTCGATGGCGTGCGCAATGCAGCCCGTGCGCGCGGCCAGCTCGGCCAGCTTGTCGGCGCTGCGTGCCAGCGCATGGACCTTCAGGCCTTCCTTGCACAGGCGCTCGACGACGGCGGCGCCGATGCCCGAGGAGGCCCCTGTCACCAGCGCAGTCTTGTAGTCGGAGAACGGCATGTTGATTTCTTTCGTTGGAACAGCAGATCGACTGCCTGGAATTCACTGTATCGAGCGCCTGTTCGCGGCGCCAAGACCGTTTGACTGTGGAGCGATAAGCCGCCCTTATGTCGCCCGGGATCGGTGCATATGACCAAGGGTAAGCACCATGTTCATACGCCGAACGGAAAGCCGCGGGCCCTTCAGGCCGATTGCCTGGAAATGGGCACCACCCGCCCTGCCTGCTCGACCACGCCACGCACGGCGCGGGCCAGGTCCACCGCGCCGGGCGTGTCGCCGTGCAGCAGGATCGAGTGCACGCGCATCGGGATCTTGCTGCCCGTGCAGCTGGTCACGGTGCCCTCTTCCAGCAACTGGCGCACGCGCGCCAGCACCGCGTCGCGGTCGTGGATCACCGAACCGGGCAGCTTGCGCGGCACGAGCAGCCCGTCGTCGCCGCAAGCGCGGTCGGCCAGGAAGGTGGTGCGCACGCGCAGGCCGCAGCGCGCGGCCGCATCCTCGATGGCGCGGCTGGCGGAAGAACTGACGATGAGCGAGGGATCGAAGTCCGCCACGGCGCGCACCAACGGCTCGGCGAGCGCGGCGTCGGCCGCGGCCATGTTGCCGAGCGCGCCATGAAAGCTCATGTGCGTCATGCGGTGGCCCGCGGTGCGCGCCATGCCTTCCAGCGCGCTGAGCTGATAGAGCACATAGGCCACCAACTCCTTCGGCTCGATCTGCATCGGCCGGCGGCCGAACCCGAGAAGATCGGGAAAGCCCACATGCGCGCCCACGTCGACGCCACGGGCGCGCGCCATGCGCACGGTGCGGTCCATGATGACCGGGTCGCCCGCATGGAAACCGCAGGCCACGTTGGCGGAAGAGACGATGTCCAGCAGCGCCTCGTCCTCGCCCATGCGCCAGGGGCCGAAACCTTCGCCGAGGTCCGCGTTGAGATCGATGTCCATCGGATGTCCTTGCTCGTCAGAGGGGATGCAGTTCGACCAGCGGCATGCCGTAGCCGACAGGAAGGCCGTGGGCCACGCACATCGCGGCGATCTCGCCGGCCTCGGCCGTGGTCACCGGCAGCAGCAGCGGGCCGATCTGCAGCAGGCCGACCGTTTGGCCAGCCGGCACCTGTTCGCCGATGCGCGCCAGCGGTGCGTCGGCCAGCGGATGGCTGCGCAGGAACACGCCCACCGAGGGCGCGCGAACGACGGTCGGGGCGACGGCGTCGGCCGCATCGAGCAAGGGCAACTCCACGATCTCGCCCCCTTCCCGCCCCAGCCGCAGGCTGCCATGCGGCGTGTGCAGCTCGAACAGGCCGATGTCCGTATCGGCCAGCCATTCGGCGAATTGACCGGCCTGCAGAGCGACCTCCTTCATGTCAGTGCCTTGCCGCGGGCGCGCCGCGGTGCAGTTCCACCATGCGCGCCACCTTGCCGAGCCAGGCGTGGGCTTCGTCGAGCGCGGCCACGGCCTCGTCCCAGGTGGTTTCGATGAAGCGCATGCGGCTGCCGATGGGGGCCTGGCCGAGGCGCCACATGTCGGCCTCGATCACGGTGCCGAACTTGGGGTAGCCGCCGGAGGGCTGGGCGTCGCGCATCTGGATGATCGGATGGCCGCTGTGCGGCACCTGGATCACTCCGGGCACGATGCCGTGCGAGCGCAGTTCCATCGGCGCGATGGGGCGCAGTGCTTCGCCCTCCAGCCGGTAGCCGTAGCGGTCGCTCTGCGCGGTAATCTTCCACTCGCCAGCCCAGAAAGCCTCACGCGAGGCCGGCTCGAAGGCCATGTACTCGGCCGCGGGCAAGACGCGCACGGCGGCCACGCCATCGCGCTGCAGCGGCAGCGCGAGCGCGGGCGGCACCAGGCCGAAACCGGTGCGGCATGCCTGGTCCGCG
>NZ_MOWM01000010.1 GCF_016082275.1 Variovorax sp. E3 | reverse complement strand
GGCCTCGGCGCGCAGGGTGGCGATGCGCCGCGCCGCGCGCTCGGTCCAGTAGGGCACGAGGCGCAGCCGCTCGGCGTCGGCCTCGCTGCGCGCATCGGGCGTGTCCCACACCGTGTTCGGCACCGACGCGCGGCCGATGCCGTGGATCAGCCCCGCGCGGTACACGCGCTGGCGCTGCGCCTCGTCCAATCCCATGGCGGCGGCGCAGCGCAACGCGGCGTCGGCCACGCGGCGCGAGAAGCCGGTCATCCAGGGCAGCTTGAGATCGATCACGTCGGCGATCAGCTCGAGCGGCGTGGTCGTGGCCTGCAGGGCCGCGGGCGGCAGTTGCGGCTCGGCCGCCGCGCCCTGCTGCTCCATCACGTGGAGCCAGTCGACCGCATGGCGGCGGACCGCGTCGACCAGCGCGGCCGGGTAGCGCGCGTCGGCCCGCTCGGCGATGTAGCGCAGCGCGTTGTTCAGGCCGTGCACACGGGCAAAGATCTCCAGGTCGCCGGCGATGGTGACCAGGAACACCTCGTGCGGAATGCGCGAGGCGTCGAGCCCCTCGGGCTTGCCCTGCCCGTCATAGGTTTCGAAGATGTGGCGCAGCGCCAGCTCCACCGGGGCCGGCATGCCGAGCGTGCGCGCGATGTCGCCGGACACCTCGCAATGGATCTGCGCGAGCGGGCTCACCGAGCTGGCAAAGTCGGCCGCCGCGCGCGCCGACGTGGTCGACAGCATGCTGCGGCGCCCGCCCACGTCGTCGCCCAGCAGGTCGGCGAACTCGGGGGCGTTGGCCGTGCAGCCCGACCAGCGCAGCAAGGCCACGCAGGCCACATGCCCCTGCGTGGCCGCGTCGAGGCCGGTGGCCTCGGCAAGCCGCGCGGCCAGCCACGCGGTGCGCGACGAATGGTCGATGGGCTGCCCCATGCTGAGATCGCCGACAAAGGCCAGCGCGCGGATGGCGTCGAAGACTTGAATGGGGGAAGCAGGCTGCACGTGAAGCGAGAAAAAGTGGCGGATAGGCGCGCCGGTGAAGCGGCGAGCCCCCCGCCGGCACGCGGCACCTTACTTGGATTGGCGCACAGCGTCCAGAATCACTTCGGCCACCTTGGCGGGCTGCGACTGCTGCGGCACGTGGCTGGAGTTGACATGCACCAGGTGCGCGCCGATCTTCTTCGCCATCTCGAGCTGCTGCGCCGGCTGGATCATGTGGTCGCGTCGGTGGTCAGGTACCACGAAGGCTTGGTCTTCCAGGCCGCGTTGCCCAGCTTCTGCTCGAAGGACTTGCCCAGAATCGGGCCCTGCGTCGCCGTCATCACGGCGGTGGTGGCGGCCGGCAGGTCTTGCGCGAAGTGCTTGCTCATGCCCTCCTTGGTGAGCGACAGGAAGCCCGAGGCGTCGGCCACGATGTGCGCGAAGCCGGGCGCGGGCGGGAAGCCCTTGCCGGTTTCGGCGGCGCTTTGCCCGGCGTCGGGCGCGAAGGCGGCAACATAGACCAGCGAGCTGACCTTGTCGTTGGCACCCGCTTCGGTAATGACCGCGCCACCCCACGAGTGGCGACCAGCACGACCTTGCCGGGCTGCGCGTCGATCGCGCGCTTGGCGGCGGCCACGTCGTCCTCGAGCGAGCTCAGCGGGTTCTGCACGGCCACCACGTGCAGGCCCTTGGCCTGCAGCAGCGGAATCACCTTGGCCCAGTCGGAACCGTCGGCGAAGGCGCCGTGGACGATCACGACGCTGGGCTTGCCGGCGTCGGCGGTGGCGGCCACGGCGGAGAACGAGAGGCCGATGGCGGCGGCAGCGGCGGCGAGCTTGAAGCGTTGGATGGTTTTCATTGGGAGTCCGTTTGACACAGGAGGGTTGGGAGAACCCGTACTGTCCGCTTCGGGCGCCGAAGCCGCCATTGGACGAATGTCCGATCCGCGATGTCCGATGGCGGGTTGCCGTCTTTGCGCTGACTTGTGCCCGCCCTAGACTGACCGGTTCGCCGCCGCAACGGCAGGCGACCAGAACCATGGAGGTGCGAGGATGCGCATGAGTTTTCTGTACGGCGTCGCGGCCCTGGCGGCGTGCGGCTTCTGCGGCGTGGCCTCGGCGCAGCCGCAGCCCGGGGCTGAAGCGAGGACGGCCGCGGACAGTTGCGTGGAGGTGGTGGTCAACGGCGAGCGCACGCCTTCCTATGCCTGCCTGACGCAGAAGCTGCAGCCCACCGCGCCGCCGCGCGGGGCCGACGGTGCGCAACCGGGCCTCGCCTCCGAGGCCATCACGCAGCGCCCGTCGAACCAGCTGGGCCTGTTCAACCAGGCCGCGACGAGCCATCGCATGGGCAACACCTTCGGCACGTCGGTCTATCCGCAGCGGCCGCCGGTGGTGGCGCCCTCCTCGCCGCTGATTCCCCGGCCCTGAGCTTCTTCATTCTCCGGGGACGGGCGCCCCGCGAAACTCAAGGCCGGCCGGACTTCCCCGCACCGCCGCGCAAGTCACGCGGCGGCTCGAGCATGTCGGGCGCGAACATCGGCCCTGCCTGGCGCGGCGCGATGTGCGAGAGGTTTTCCTCGATCGGCAGCAGCCCGCCGAAGTCCGTGGTCGCGAAGTCGGCGGCCACGTGCACGCCGTGCTCGTCGCGCCGCACCAGCCCCCGGTTCTCCATGTCGCGCATGGTCTTGTTGACCACCTCGCGCGACAGGCCCGAGTAAGAGGCGATCACCGACTGGGTGATGCGCTTGTCGTAGCCGCCGGTCACGGCCGGGGCCAGTTGCGTCAGCTGGTGCAGCACGCGGCTCACCAGGTCTTCGGACGACAGCGCGGAAATGCGTCGCAGCTGCCCGCGAATGACCGCCATGCGCTTCATGGCCAGGCCCAGCAGGCCGATGGCCACCTCCGGGTACACGCTGCACAGCTTGCGCACGGCCGCCACGGGCACCAGGTACACCGACGAAGGCAGCGCCGCGATGAGCGTCTGCATGGCCTGGTAGCGGTCTTCGGCGAAAGAGGGGCCGAGAAAGAAATCGTCCTGGCGAATGAAGTCGGTGGTGACGTCGCCGCCGTCTTCGCGGCCGTGCGCGACCACGCGCAAGAGACCGCTGGCCACGCAGTAGATGTGATCGGTCCAGTCGTCGGCCATGACCACGATGTCGTTGCGCCGGTACGAGCGAAGCTCGCTGCACTGGACCAGCGCCGCGCGTTCGGCGGGCGGCACGTTGGCAATAAGGGGATGCAGATACATGGCTCTGGTGTTTTTCCTGGCGAGAGGGCAAGCCGGTGGTGTTGCATATCCGTCACCGGCGCTCGACATGCCCAACCCGGCACGGCCCCGCCCCGGGGGCCTGCAACGCCGGACCGCGCGAGCGGCCCGGGCGGAGAAAAAAAGCCCCGGCGAAAAACCGTTCGCCGGGGCTGGAGCCTCGACCCTTAGCGGGCCGAAGCGATCGTCGACACGGCGGAGTTGCCCACCGCCGTGGCGGTGATCTGGTTACCCGCGGCGCGCAGCGTGCTGCCGTTGGTCGCACCCGTCACGCCCACGCCGTAGCTCACGCCAGAAGCCGTGGCGACGATGGCGCCGCTGTTGGTCTGGTAGTTGCCCACAGCGGCGGTCGGACGGCCGACGGCCGGCGCGGCCACGGTCAGCGTGTTGTTCGCGCTGTTGCCGTAGGCCTGCGCGGCCACGGTGTTGCCCGTGACAGCCGCCGTGCCGTTGGTCAGGCCCGCAACGACGCCCACGCTTTGACCGTTGAGCGCGACCTGGTAGGTCCCCGTGGCGTTCGCCGTCACCGCACCCGAGTTGCCCTGGGTGTTCAGCACGGCGGCCGTGGCCTGCGTACCGGCCAGCGTGCTGCCGGCCGTTGCCGCGGTCGAGGCGCCGTAGCTGGCACCGGCCGCAACGTTCAGGGCGTTGTTGGCCGTGTTCCCGCGTGCCAGTGCCGTGGTGCTGTTGCCGTCGATCGTCACGCCGCTGTTCAGCGCCGCCGGAGCCAGCGGGGAGCCGTTCAGCTGGAACGTGGCCGAGGTGCTGGCGTTGGCCGTCACCGCCGCGCTGCTGCTCTGCGTGTTGGCCAGGCCGGCGTTGGCGCCTTGCAGCGCCGCGCCGTTCAGGGCCACGCTGTTGTCGGCGCGGTTGGCGGAGGCTTCGGCCGTCGTGGTGTTGCCGGTGACGCTCACGCTGCTGTTCGCCAGGCCCGTGGTGGCGGTGGCCACCTGGTCCTGGTTGTACAGGCGCGTGTTCGCCGTGCTGCTCACGCTGGTCGAGGCAGTCTGCACGTTGTTCAGCACGTGGTCGCCGGTGGCGGTGCCTGCCACCAGGTTCGCGTTCGCCGCAATGCCGACGGGCGACACGTTGGTGCCGCTCACGGCCAGCGAGTTGGTCACGTCGTTGATCACGCCGAGCGACACGTTCTTGTTGCCCGACAGCGCGACCGACGAATTGGCCACCGCGCCCGGTGCGTACAGCTCCAGGTTCGAGCTGGCCGCGACCGAAGCCGCGCTCGACTGCTGCGACGCCAGGGCCGTGGTGGTCGACACGCTGTTGCCGCTCACCGCGACGCTGTTGACCGCCGTGTTGGCGACGGCGCTGCCGCGCTGGCTGTTGTTCGACACGCTCAGGGTCGCGCCCGAGATGGCGGCGCCCGGTGCGGTGTCGATGGCGTAGGTGCCGAACACGCTGGTCGTGAGACTTGCGCCTTCGTTCACTTGCTGCACGTTCGACAGTGCGTGGTCGGCCTGCGCGCCCGTGCCGGCGATCAGCGTGCCCGCGGTGGCCACGGTGTTGCCGCTGCCCGCGGTGATGTTGCCGCCGGTGACGGCCACGCTGTTGGTCGCGCTGTTGCCGGTGACCGCGCCGTTGGCGGTGTTGCCGTTGACGCTGACCTGCGAGTTGGTGACCGCGCCGCCCACGGCGACAGTGACGCCGCCTGGTTGGGAACTGCCGCCGTTGCGGGCGTGCCGGGGATGATGGCCGAGAAGGAAGCCGCGCCGCCGCCGTTGATCGCGGTGAAAGTCGACAGCGGAATCGTGCCGAGCAACGTGGCCGACCCACTGATGTTGCCACCGGCGGTCGTCCAGCCGTTGGCCACGAGGTAGTCGATCTGCGCGGTCGTAAGGGTCGACGTGGCCACGGTCAGCGTACCGCCCGTCAGGGTGACCTGGCTGTCCGCGATGTTCCCGGCCAGGCCTGTGCCTGTTGCGTTGAAGGTGAACGGCGTGGTCGGCGTCCGGGGCTGCCCGGCGTACCGGCCAGCCCGATCAGCGCATTCACATCAGCACTGGTGGCCTGCGAGTTCTGCAGCGCGCTGGAGCTGGCGATCGCGTTGCCCGCGAGCGTCAGGCCGTTGGTGGCGCTGTTGCTCGTGGCGACGGCGCTGGAGCTGTTGCCGTTCGACACCACGGTGGAACCCGTGACCGAACCGCCGATGGCCGTGCGCACCTGCGCGGCCGTGAGGGCACCCGGGGCGCCTTCCAGCTGGCTGGCCGTGACGGAGCCCGAACCGGTCTGCACGTTCTGCACGCTGAAAGCGGCGTCGGTCATCAGCACCGGGCCGTTCGACGAGGCGCCCTGGCGCGGGACGCCGGTGTTCACGTTGGACAGCGTGTTGCCCGTCACCGCCAGCGTGTTGCCGCCCGCGCGGTTGCCGTTGGCCAATGCCTGGATCTGGTTGTTCGACGTGGACACCGACGACGCCGCGAGGTTGTCCTCGATGTTCGTGCGCACCACCGAACCGCCCGAGGCCGATGCCGAGATGTCGCCCGCCACGTTCTGCAAGTTGGTCACGTTCGCCACCGACGAGAAGCCCGCCGTGGTCACGCCGCTGCCCAGCGCGAGCTTCGCGCCGTTGGTCACGTCGTTGCCGTACGCCGCGCCGACGAAGGCATTGCCTTCGTTGGTGACGGTGCCGCGGGTCACGTTGCCTTCGACCAGCACCTGCAGCGCGCCGACCGGCAGGGCGGAGCCCGATGCCGAAGCCGTCACGTCGCCGAGCGCCGTCTGGTTGCTCAGCACGCCGTAGCCCGCGACCACAGTGCCGCCGCCGGGCACCACCGTCGAAGCGGGCACGCCCACCGCGGCAACGTTGGCGCTGTTGGCCGCCACGTTCAGCGTGTTGGACGCCGAGTTGCCATAGCCGACCGCGCGTTGCAGGTTGTTGGTGAGCGACACGGTGCTGTCGGTCGTGTGCGTGCCGAGGTACGCGGTGGCCGTCGAGCCGAGCAGTTGCGCCTGCACCGGCGAGTTGCCGTCGACGACCTGCACGTTGGCCACGCCCGCGCCCGAACCCACCGTGGTGCCGGTGAGCGACAGCGCATTGCCCGCGCTGTTGCTGACCGCGACCGCTTCCTGCGTATTGCCGGTGACGGTGAAGGTGCTGGCCTTGATGGTGTCGCCACCGGTGCCGCGCGAGTCGGCGGCGATGCCGACGATCGAGCCGGCGTTCGCTGCGCTGACGGCGCCCGCGTAGTTGCCCTGCAGGTTGGAGATGCTCGCCGCGCCGCTCGCCAGGACGTTGCCGTCGGGCGTGCTGCCGCCGGCCAGCACCACCACGCCGCCGCTCAGGGGCAGCGCATTGGCTTCGAGCGACAGGCTCTGGGAAACGCTGCTGCCGTAGGCGGTGGCCGCGGTGCGGTTGCCGCCCACGGTCACGGTGCTGTCGTTGTTGGTGCCGTTCTCGGTGCCCGAGATCACGCCGACCACCGACGGGCCGGTGATGGCCTGCACGGTCGAGCCGTAGTTGCTTTGCTGGCTGGCCAGCGCCGCGGTGGCGTTGAAGGCGGCTGCGTTCTTGCCACTGGCAATGGCGCTGGAAGCCGCATTGCCGGTGGCCGCCGAGGTGATGCTGTTGCCCGACAGGTTGACCGAGCCGCCGTCGATCGACTGCGCCTGCGCGCCCACGCTCGCGCCCTGCGTGGCGCTGGAGAGCGAGACGCGACGTTGCCCTGGCTGTTCAGAATGGCCAGGTCGGCCATGACCGTGCTCGACAGGTTGCCGCCGTTGAAGCTCGCGTTGTTGTTGATCAATCCGCCCGCGCCGGCGACCGACATGCCGTCGCCCAGCACGATGCGGTTGCCCGCCACGCCCGCGGCGCCCAGCGATTCATTGCCGGTGGCCGCGCTGGAGATGGTGTTGCCCTGCACCGAGACGCCGCCGTTCAGCGTGTTGGTCAAGCCCGGGGTGCCGCTGCTGATGGACGCGCCGATGGCCGTGCCGTTGTTGACCGCGCTGTGCACCACGCCGGGTGCGCCGGCCTGGTTCAGTTGCAGGTTCGAGACCACGGCCGAACCGGCGAAGGTGGGCGCGCCGCCGGCCTGGATGCTGGCGGTGCTGGTCGCGGCGTTGCCCTTGAGCGTGGCCGAGACGGTGTTGTTGTCCAGCGCCGGCGAGGAGTTCACCGCGTTGGTGACCGGCGAGGTCAGGGTCAGCGTGACCTGGTTGCCTTGGGCGGTGGCATTGGAGCTGGCGCCCGTGCCGGTTTGCGCCGACGTGATGACGATGCTGCCTTGCGCGTCGGCGGACCGGCTGCCCGGCGTGTAGGCGATGCCGGTGCTGCCGGGCACGGTCGAGGTGTAGTCGTTGGGCACGGTGCCCGCGATCGACGAGGAGCCGCTGTTCAGCGTGGTGCTGGCTGCGATGGTGTTGGCCGTGTTGGCCGCGCCGCCGCTGGTGAAGCCGTTCAGGTCGACCTTCACGACGTTGTTGTTGGCGGTGCTGGACACCACGCCGCTGTTGGTCTGCAGGCCGAGCGAAGCCGAGCCTTCGGGGCCCACGTCGCCGGCGGCGCCGGTCAGCGACAGGTCGATCGAATTGCTGAAGCTGTTGCCGGTGGCGGTGGGCTTGACCAGGTTGTTGGTCGTCGTGTTGCTGCTGCCGGCCTCGGGGCCGACCACGGTGACGCCGGTGGTCGTGTTCGACGTGGCGGCGGAAACGCCCACGATGTTGCCCTGCACGCTCTGCACGGTCTTGTGGCCCGTGGTCGTGACGCTGGGAATCGGCAGGGTGCCGAAGCCCACGTCGGCGGCTTGCGCGCCGCCGCCCATCAGGGTGGCGAGCACGGCAAGGCCGACGCTGCCGAGAACGGGGGTGCCGGCGCTGCGGCCGATGCTCTTGCGGTTCTTTTTCATGAGTGTTCCTTGTTGGATCGGATGACTGTCTTGATTGCGAACGAAATCGATCTGGCGATGTGATGCGTTGTGGTGGTGGTGCGGTGTCGGACTCGGTGTCGGTTACTTCCCTCCGGTTGCGTTCTCCTCGCGGACCGTGCGCGACGGTCCACCCCTCCCCGCGCCCTGCACGCGGAGCTTGGCGATCTCCTGCAGGCCGGGACCGTCGCGATGAATCGACGTGTCCGCCTTGTCAGGCCGCCATGTGACGCTGATGCCGCCGGGCGCGAGCCCGCGCGATGCGAGCGCGGACGTGACCACGCCGATGCGCTGGTCGGTCAGCATGTCGCGCTTGCCGGCGTCCCAGTTCTCGGTGTCGCGCGCCACCAGCACGACCTCGGTCGCGCCCTTGGCGGCGGCTGCCGCGATCTGGTCGAGCAGGTTCAGCGTGCCGCCCGTGAGCGCGGCGGCGCCGAACTCGAACGGGATCTGCACGCTCGAGCCCGACAGGCTGGCGCCGGTCTGGCTGGCGGCATTGACGGCCTCGCCCTGCTGCACCGGCGCACCGGCCGAATCGATCAGCGGGTTGGCGACCTTGCGCATCTTTTCCGCCGGCACGAGCGGCAGCTGGTCGAACATGCGCATGCCCAGGCAGGGGTCGGGATCGACCTTGGTGACGGCGGCCACCAGGCGCACCACGCCCTCTTCGAGCGCGGCGCGCACGCCCATCTGCACCGGCTCCTGGCCCTTGGCGCCGACATCGATGTCGTACAGCTTGCTGCCGAAGAAGCGGAAGACGTTGAAGCCGACTTCGTAGCCGTTGAACTGCTTGGTCAGGCTGATGGTCTTGATGATCATCAGCGTCTTGGTGTCGACGATGCGCAGGTCCACCCCGACCGACTGGCTGAAGGTGCGCGCCTTCACGCCCACCTGGTTCACCGCCACTTCGGCGCCGCCCGAGTTGATGTTGTAGTTCAGCTCGGTGATGCCGCCCACGATGAAGTAGTCGGACTTGTTGATCGAGCCGCCGAAGTACGGCAGCCACGGCACGTTCTGCCCGCCGTTGGGGCCGGCCAGCTGGTGCGTGCGGCCGTCGCCGAGCTGGCGGCGATCGGCGTAGCCCAGTTCGCGCTCGGCGATGACGGGGTCGAAGCGCTCTGCCACCTGCACCGCGCCGCCCAACTTGCCCAGCGCCGAATACACCATCAGCGCGCCGCCCTGCGTGATGGCGTTGCCTTCGTTGATGCTGTACTTGCCGGTGTAGTCCTTCACGTCGCCCACGGTGACGACGATGGGCGGGCGCTGCGTGGCGGCCACGTGGTCGCCGAAGCAGGCGAGCACGGCCTCCATGGGCGTGACGTTCTCGCGCACGGCGGGGCCCAGGACGATGGGTGCCTCCTTCGGCGCCATCTGCTGCTGCGGCGCGGTCACGCAACCGGCCAGGCTCATGACGGCTGCCGCCGCCAGCAGGCCGCGCGACGCGGCCGTTTTCTTGACGCGCGGCAATGCGCGGATCGACTCGAACGTGATCATTCTTTTTTCTTCCCTGTCAGTTGAGCGCGCCGAAGGCACAGGCCGAGCTGCCGCTGATGCTGGCGCTCTGGTTGCCGGTGTTGCTCTGGTTGGAGTTGAGGGCCTGGCTGGACATGCCCTGCACGTTGCTGGCGGTGGAGCCGTTCACGAAGGAGCCCACGGTGCCGGTGTTGGCCTGCCCCGTGGTCACGGTGCCCGCGCCGCCGTAGCCGGTGTTGGCATTGCCCGTGGAGTTGGCGGCCGCGCCGCTGGTGCTGGGCGAGTTGGCGACCGTGCTGTTGGTGCCCTGGTTGCCCTGCGCGGTGGACGTCACGTCGCAGTTGTATTGCTTGCCGACGTAGTTGTTGGTGGTGTAGTTGGCCGCGCCGTAGCTGCCGGCCTTCTTGCGCTGGACCATGTCCTGCACCGCGGCCTGGTTGGCCTTGTCGGCCGAGGTCTGGAACTGCCACGCGCTGTTCTCGCCCACGTTGTTGGCGAAGGCGCCGACGGCCGCGACCACGAAGAACGCATGCACGCCCAACCGCACGCACTGCCGAATCGAAGCAAAGGACAGAAGGCGACGCGGCCGGGATGCAAGCGCGCCAAGGGGAACCTGGACAAGTTGGGTAGGCATAGGATTTCTGCGGGAGAGAGGGAACGTTGAAAGAAGAAGCGGGGTCATGCGCGCGTCACCCGGGCTTCGGGCAAGCGCAGCGCGGCCTCGAGCGCGAGGTACTGGGCCTTGGCGACGATGTCGTCCGGGCTGGCGTCGTCGGACGACAGGCTGCATTGCTGCATCAGCTCGTGCACTGCGCGTTGCAGCTGGATCAGCTCGGTGTTCAACCGGGCCAGGCGAAGTTGCAGATCCGTCGGCATGTTCATGGGCAGTCCACCTGTTGACGCGGCACCGCGGGCGCCGCGGCGGGGCCTTGCGGCTCGCTGCCGCGAACGCTGTAGCCCTGCAGCCACTGGGCACCGGCGCCCAGCGCCACGTGCACGTCGTCCTCGCGCTCGACACCGTCGACCACGACGTGCGTGGCGAAGTGCGCGCACAGCGACAACATGCCGCGCAGGCACTCGCGCCCGAAAGCGCTGTCGCGCGCACGGCGCAGGAAGGACGCGTCGAGCTTCACGATGTCGGGGCGGCAGGCCTGCACGGCGGCCAGGTTGTCGCCGCCCGCGCCGAAGTCGCGCAGCGCGATGCGGCAGCCGCGCAGTTGCAGTTGCATGCAGAAGTCGCGCGCCGCCTCGAGGTCGGGCAGCCCGGTGCCGCCGTTGATCTCGATCACCAGGCGCGAGGCCAGCGTGGGCTCCGCGTCGAGCATCGACAGCAGCGACGCCCACCAGTGGTCGGACTTGACGCTCTGCGCGCTGATGCCCACGCCGATGTGCGCCGAGGGGCGCAGCCGCAGCGCCTCCATCGCGCGCCGCACCGCGAGGCGGTCGAAGGCGCGCGACAGCCCCAGGCGTTGCAGGCACGGCGTGAACACCTCGGCCGTGAGCGACGCGGGCTCGTCGCGGCTGCGCGCGATGCGGGGCCGGCCCTCGCGGTAGAAGATGGTGGCGATGCCGCCCGCCTGCACCACGGGCTGCCATGCGAAGTTCAGCCCTTCGGCCAGCACGGCCTCGTTGACGCGCACGGCAACGTCCATGTCGGCGCGGTAGCGCTGGCGCCATCCGTCCGCCCTGCTCTCGCCGGAATCGGGGAACGGCTGCGCGGTCCACAGCGTGAGCGCGATCTCGGCCGCGCCGAGCTGCTCGGGCGGGCGCACCTCGATCCAGTCGGCATGCAGTTGCACCATGGCGGCGATGCCCTTGGCGCGCACCGGCTCGGCGCCGAGCACCGAGAGCAGCGTTTCCAGTTCGCGGCTCATCGATGCGCCGGCTTGCGGATCGGCCGCGGCGAAGGCGTCGTTGGCCCAGAGCAGGAAGCAGTCGTCGCGCAGGCGGGCGAGATCGGTCTCGCTGGTGCGCAGGAAGCCGGCGCACAGGCGGCGCTGGATCTCGCAGCTCGCGCTCGACGCGAAGTCCTGTCCGTAGGCTTCGGCCAGGTGCGGCAGGTTGGCGATGAAGATGTAGGCGCAGGCTCGGCGCTGCGGCTGGCGCATGAAGAGCTCGGCGGGCACGGTCGAGATGAACGGCACCGCGTCGGCATGGGGAATGCGCGCGTCGTTCGCATCGCGGGGCGCGTCGCGAGGCACGTCACGCGGTGCGAGATCGTTGGCCGCGATGCTCGCCGCCGACGCACGCGGCGCCCATTCGGCGGGCATCTGCGCGTCGAGCGGCCAGGTTGTCAGTGGAGAGAGAGCGGGCATTGCATCCTCGGTCGAAAATTTCTGCGTCGAATTCACACAAGAAGAAAGAGAGGGCTGCCGCGTTTTCTTGCGGCAACAGTCCGCCACCCCGCGTCGCAACGCGGGTTCGAACCGGTGACTGAAAAGTCGACGCGCACGCGACGGCCGTCACGCGTCGTGGCCTCCTTTTCGGAGGGCCTCGCGATCGGCTATCGGGTCACGGCGAAGGGGCGCGCGTCAGGCGAAGAAGGCCTGCGCTGGCGCTGTGGCGGCTAGGAGTGCGGCATGGACGTGGCCCTCGACTCGTCGGCGCCACGCGTTCGTGAGGCAGACCCGCGCGCGGCGTGCCGCGGCTTGTGCGTTCGGAAGAACGAGGATCTTTGAACCATCACGTTGCAAGCTCCGTAGGACATGTTTTGAAACAAAAGGAATACTACGGATTACGGTGGGCCTTGGCATGTGCTTTCAGGCCGCGGATGTGTTCCAGGTCACATTTGTAAACAATGTTTGACCGAACACGGTGAGGTCGACATCGTTTTGCGCGGCGGCACATGGCGTGCGCGCGTGAGTCCACGATGGCCGTACACGCATTTGAATGGCTCCAGCAGACCATCTTTTGCATATTCGATCAGTCGCATCGGCAAAAATGCATGGCCTCATCCCATGAACAGGGGATGCCGCTCGGGTCGAGCAAGAAGTTGAGCAAACGCTCATGAACGCCGGGCGCGCGCAAGCCGATGGGCCGCGCGATGTTTCAGAGCCCGCGCGCTCAAAGATGCTGGGTAACGATCACCACCGCGCCCGCGAGCGAGATGGCGGCGCCGATGATTTTTCTGAGTGTCTTCATGCGTCCATGGTGCCGCGTTTGCCGCCGCCCGTGGGTTGGCAATCTTCATGCGCGGGATAGGAAAAGCCCAAGCCTGCGGGAGCCCGGGAGGGAGCTGCGCGAACTCTGCTATAATCGCTGCTTCGTCCGAATTTTCTTCGGACGTTGCCTGGCCAGGCAAGCCGAATCTCACACCGGCGCGTCGAAGTCACAGCGACGAGAAAAACAACAGGTGGCTTCCGCAAGTGAAAATTTGCCGTAACCGTGGACCGCGTGAGAGTTCACGACCACATTCCAAAGCCCGCCTTGCGCGGGCTTTTTCGTTTCCGTCAGTTCAACAGCATGCGCGATTGCGCGTCCAGCAGCGACAGCCGCTCGCGCGCGAACTGGCTGGCCCGCAGCCGCACCCGTGCAAGCGCGGCCTCCAGCGACGGCTGCTGCATGAACACCAGCACGCCCCACTTGAGCCCGCGCAGGCTCAATTCCGCCACGCCCGCATAGCGGCCGTTGGTGGTTTGCTTGATCTCGATCCGGCTCGTCCAGCCGTCCGCCAGCTCGACCAGAAGTTGTTGATGTTGCAGCGTTGAACTCATGGCCTCGAGAATAGGCCGGGCGGCAGGATCAACCCAGGAACTAGTTCCTTGGTATTCAAAATTGTTTAACTAATGTAAGCAACTTAGGCACTCTGGCCACAATCCTGCGCCTTGCCGCGCCCGGCATGCGGCGCGCCGAATTCCGGCGGCACATGAATGCCCTCCGCGTCGCGGCGCACGAGCCCCCTGCTCTCCATGTCGCGCATGGTCTTGTTGACCACCTCGCGCGACAGGCCCGAGTAAGAGGCGATCACCGACTGGGTGATGCGCTTGTCGAAGCCGTCGGCGCCCGCCGGGGCCAGCTGCGTGAGCTGGCGCAGCACACCGCTCACCACGTCTTCGGACGACAGCGCGGAAACGCGCCGCAGTTGCCCGCGAATGCCGGACATGCGCTTCATCGACAGCCCCAGCAGGCCCAGCGCCACTTCGGGGCGCTTGGCGCACAGCGCGCGCAATGCCGCGACGGGCACCAGGTACACCGACGAAGGCAGCGCCGCGACCAGCGTCTGGGTGGCCTGGTAGCGGTCCTGGCTGAGCGAGGGGCCGAGAAAGAAATCGTCCTGGCGGATGAAGTCGGTGGTGATGTCGGCGGTGTCGTCCCGGCCACGGGCCACGACGCGCAACAGGCCGCTCGCCACGCAGTAGATGTGCTCGGTCCAGTCGCCGGCGACCAGAACGGGGGCGTTTCGGCGGAAGGAACGCAGTTCGCTTTGCTGGACCAGCGCCTCGCGCTCGGCCGGCGGCAATTGGGAAAGAAGGGGATGCAGGTACATGGCGGAAACACTCTTTTCGGGGGTTCGCAGCGAGCGTGGCGTCGCAGGCGTCGAGAGTGCTGGCTCGTCAGGGCGGGACTTGACCGCGCGTCTCAGTCTCCGCACCGGCCATGCCCGGATCCGGTACTTTTTGGCATTTTTGCCAAATTTGTAATCCAAAAGATTGCAAACCGGGGTGCAAGGCAGGCGCTGAAGCCCGCAAAAGAGAAAACGGGCTGCGGCCCGAAAGCTGCAACCCGTCGATCCGCCGTCCGGGCGAAATGCCCGCAGCGCCGCGCTCAGTCCCGGTCTTCGTGGTAGCGGCGATAGTGCTCGCGGCGCTCCCATTCGCGGCGGCGCCATTCACGGCGCTGGGCCCGCTCCTCGTCCCAGCGGGACGCGGGGGCGTAGTACACGGGCGCGGGCTCGTAGTAGGCCGGCGGCGTGTAGCGCGGGGGCGGCGGCGGTTGGTAATACACCGGGGCGGGCTGCGAATAGACAGGCGCCGGGGCGTAGTAGGTGGGCGCCGGTTCGCTGCCCACCACCACACCGGGCACATTCACGCCGATGGACCAGCTGGTGCCGGCGTTGGCCGACACGGCGGCGCACAGCGCGCCCAGGGCCAGCACGCCCGCGGCGGCCAGCTTGAAAATGTTTCGTTGAACGGTCACTTCGTCTCCTGAAGAGCGGGAACAGTCCCGACAGGAAGACAACGCCCGAGCTTCAGCAACCGCGCACATCGCGTTCGTGAAGATCGTTCCCAAATGTGAACGAACAGGTATGGATTGCAACCCGTGCCGGTTCAGTCGCGGGCGCTGGACATCCACTCGCGCACGAAGTGCGCGGCGCGCACGCAGGCGCGTTCGAAGGCGCCGTCCCAGGTCAGTTGCTGGGTGATGACGAGCGCGCACTTCTGCACCCCGGCGAGGCTCAGCCTGGCAATGCCGGCGTAGGAGCATGAAGGGTGCGGACGATTTCGAAATCCGCGGTCCAGCCATCGGGGAGGTCGAGAACGTGGGCAGGTGCTTTCATCATGGCTCGAAGGATAGGAGGAGCCGCGCCACAGGTACAGGAACTAGTTCACAAGTGTTAATTTGTCTTTCCAAAACGCATCAGATCATTAACGTTTGTGAAATACGTCTCGACCGGAACCACTCGTCACATGTCCGCCGATACATCCGTCAACCCGCGTCCGGCCGGCGCGTTGGCAGCAGCATGCACGTGTTTTCGTGTGACCCTCGAGGTGCAATCTTGAAAAAAGCCCTGATCCTGTTGGCCGCTGGTACCGTTTTCACCGCGTCGGTTTTTGCCCAGAAGCCCGCCGCCGCGCCGGCAGCGGCACCGAGCCCTGCCCCCGCCGCGCAAGCCGCACCCGCCGCCCCTGCGGCCGCCCCGGCAGCAGCACCTGCCGCCATGGCCGCCCCCGCCGCCAAGCCGGCAGCCACCACGACCACGGCAGCAGCCCCCACCGCCGGCCAGGTCTGGGTCAACGGCAAGGTCTACCACTGCGCGAGCGACAAGTACTACGGCAAGACCAAGCACGGCTCGTACATGTCGGAAGCCGATGCCAAGGCCAAGGGCGCGCACGTCGCCCATGGCAAGGCCTGCTGATCGCAAGGCAGACTGCGCCCGCAGCAACGAAGCCCTCCTTGCGAGGGCTTTTTCATGCCCTCAGCGGGCCCCGGCCACCGGCCCCGCGCGCGAGAACAGCACCCATGCGCCATCAGCGCCCGGCAGCACCGCCGTCAGCGCGGTGCGCTGCGCCAGCGTCTCGACCTTGAAGGTCGCGCCGCCGTCGGTGCTCGACGCCCTGACCCCGTCGAGCCCCACCGCGACCACATCGCGCCCCGAACTCGCGAGCGCCGTGATCGACCCCTTGCTCGGAATCGGGATCGCCGACCACTGCTCGCCGCCGTCGGTGCTGCGGTACAGCGCCCCGCGCAGGCCGCCGACCAGCAAGGTCTCGTTGCCGTTGGCGTCGACCAGCGCCGTTCCGGCCCACAGGGTGCCCGCCGCACCCGTGCGCAAGTAGCGCCAGTGGCGCCCACGGTCCGTGGAGGCCAGCACGTAGCCTCGCTCACCGCAGGCGTAGAGCGTGCCCTTCGCATCCGCGAACAGGCCGAGCAGGTTCAGGTCGGCCTTTTTCGCGCCCGGCGGCGGCTCCATCGTCACCGGGGTCCATGTGGCGCCGCCGTCGCTGGTGCGCAGGACCAGCGACCACAGCCCCACCGCCACCCCTTCGTTGCGATCGAAGAAATGCACGGCGAACAAGGGCCGGTCTTCCTGCGCCGCGTCGCGTTGCAGCGTCCACGTCTCGCCACGGTCGCGCGTCTGAATAATCGCCCCCCGATGGCCGACGGCCCAGCCGAAGCGGTCGTCGACGAAGCTGACACCGGTCAGCATCGCATCGACGGGCACCTCGCGGGCCTGCCGGTAGTGCCGGCCCCCGCTATCCGACAGCAGCACGACACCGTTGTCCCCCACCGCAACGATCCGCCCGCCCGCTTGCGCCGCGGCAAGAAGGGACGTGTCCACCGAGGCCGGCGTGATGTCGGCCGCGCGCGGCGCGGGCACGCCCGGCTCGCCGGCCTGCGCCAGCCTCAGCGCGCAGCAGGCGAGCACCGCGACCGTCATGGCCACGCGAAAAAAGAAAGTCATCGGGGTCCTCAATGCGTGATGACGCCCAGGGCACGCACCGGCGTCCTGCGCGGAAAGATCTTCTCGAGCCACAGCGCGAGCGCGGGCAGCGCGGTCATCGCCATCACCATGTTCACCATGAACATGAAGGCGAGCAGCTTGCCCATGTCGGCCTGGAACTTCAGCGCCGAGAACGACCATGTCGCCACGCCCACCGCCAGCGTGATGGCCGTGAAGATGGTGGCAGCGCCGACCTCGACGATCGCGTTCTCCAGCGCGGCGGCCATGCCCTGCCCCTGCGCGCGGTTCAGCTGCAGCCGGCTGTAGATGTAGAACGCATAGTCGACGCCGATGCCCACCGCCAGCACCATCACGGGCAAGGTGGCCACGGTCAGGCCGATCTGCTGTTCCTTCATGAACCAGTAGCCGATGAAGGTGCTCACCGTCAGCGGCAGGCAGCAAGCCACCACCGCGCGAATGTCGCGGTACACCACCAGCACCAGCAGCGCGATGGTGGCGTAGACGTACAGCATCATCGGCAGTTCGCTGTGCTCGACCTCTTCGTTGATGGCGGCCAGCACGCCCGCGTTGCCGGCCGCGAGCCGCACCGAGACGCCCTCCTCGCGGTCGCTCGCGCGAAACGCCTTGGCCGCGTCCACCACGCCCTGGATCGTCGTGGCCTTGTGGTCGGCCAGGAACAGGTGCACGGCCGTCATGCTGCAGTCCTTGCGCATCATGCCGGGCAGGCGGCCGATCTCGGTGCTCAGGGCGGCGTAGTTGGCCGCGTCGAGCGGCACCACCGACATCTTCGGGTTGCCTTCGTTGTAGCCCTCGTTGTATTGCCGCAGCCGCCCTGCATAGGACTCGACCGAGGTCACGCCCGGCGTGGTCGCCATGCGGCGCACGAAGCGGTCCTGGTACCAGCCGATCTTCACGTTGCCGCAGGAGTCGGCCGGTGCCTCGAACACCACGGTGAGCCAGTCGAGCCCGGTGTCGAAATTCGCGGCAATCGACGTGGCGTCGGTGTTGAAGCGCGCGCTTTCGCGCAGTTCGGGCGCGCCGGCCTGCAGCGTGCCGACCACGCGGTCCCTGCTCTGCCAGGCGCTGGCTGCAAAGATCATCGCCACAACCCCCAGCGTGAGCAGCGCGGGCACCGGCCGCGCCACGCGCGCCAGCGAGCGCAGCCAGCGGCCGCGCTGCGCGTTGCGGCGCATGGCGGCTTCGGCATAGGCCGCGTCCACGCGCAGGTACGACGCCGCCAGCGGCAGCATCACGAGGTTGGTCGCGATCTTGAACGCCACGCCGAGCGACGCCGTGATGGCCAGTTCGCGCACCATCGGAATCGGGATCAGCACCAGCGTCACGAACGATACGAACGCCGTCACCAGCGCCAGCGTGCCGGGCAGCAGCAGGTCGCGAAAGCTGGCCCGCGCGGCCTCGTCGCTGGAGTGGCCCGCGCAGATCTCGCGCACGATGAAGTTGATCTGCTGCACGCCGTGCGACACGCCGATGGCGAACACCAGGAACGGCACCAGCACCGCCATCGGGTCGAGCCCGAAGCCCATCAGGTGCAGCGCGCCGAACTGCCACACCAGCGACACCAGCGAGCAGAAGATCACCAGCGCCGTGAAGCGCGCCGAGCGGCAGTACCAGTACACCGCGCCCGCCGTGAGCAGCATCGCCACGAGGCAATAGAGCAGCACCGCCGAAGCGCCCTCGGCCACGTCGCCGATCTGCTTGGCGAAGCCGATGATCTGCACCTCGAAGCCGGTGTCCTCGAAGCGCGCGCGCAGTTGCTCCTCGAGCAGGCGGTTGAACTTCACGTAGTCGATCTGCTGGCCGTCGGGCCCGCGCTCTTCGAGCTCGGCCGTGACCATCGCGCCGCTCTCGTTGCGCGACACCAGCAGGCCGACGTAGCCGCCCTGCCGCGTGCTGCGCGCGATGTCGCCGATGACGCGGTCGTCCAGCTTGTCGGGCGTCACCGTGCCGGGTATGACCGGGTCGGCGCGAAAGCCGTCTTCGGTGATTTCGTTGACGTAGGTGTTCGGCGTCCACAGCGACTGCACCGAACCGCGCGAGACGAAAGGCAGCACCGACACCGCCTGCGTCACGTCATGCACGCGCCGCAGGCCCTCGGCCGTCCAGATGACGCCCTTGCGGGCCCGCACCACGACCGTGAGCCGGTTGGCGCCCAGCAGGTCGTCGCGGTACTTCTTGAAGGTGGCGATGTACTCGTGCTGCTGCGGCATCTGCTTCTCGAAGCCCGCGTCCATGCGCAACTGGAGCGCGAAGCAGCCGAGGAACAGCGTGAGCACCGCATAGGCGGCCAGCACGGGAAGGCGCAGCTTGAAGACCCACGCCTCCAGCCCGCGAAGGGAAATGATCATTGCAGCGCCGGCCTAGAAGTTGCGGGAGGCATACATGCCCACGAAATCGCGGTTGCGGTACGGCTGCTGGAACACGCTGTCGCCGCCCCAGAACTTGGCGTAGTTGACGCCGAACTGCCACTTCGCCGGGTTCTGCACGAACGACACCGTGAGGTTCGCCGACTTGGCGCCCTTCATGAACGTGCCCGCGCTCGTCGGCGTGTTGCCGCTCACCGCCTGGAAATAGTAGATCTCGGGAATCACCTGCCAGCCCGGAATCAGCGAGCCGTCGTAGGTCCAGCTGAAGTCCAGGTTGTAGCCCCACGAGTTGCGCGAGCCCTTGGCCATCGGCGCGGCCGTGGGGTCGGTCAGTTGGCCCCAGCCGTAGCCGCCCGCCGCGACGGGGTCGCCGCCGTAGCTGCTCTTCAGGCCCGGGAAGCGGATGGCCACGGCCTCGACCAGCAGCGTGCCGCTGGAGGCGCCCAGCAGTTGCAGCACCTCGCGGCCCGTGCCGCTGGGCTGCAGGTTCAGCGTGCCCGTCAGGGCCCACTGATAGCGCTTCTGGTCGACCCAGCAGTTGCCGCCCTGGCTCGCGCACCCGGACACGGCGGGGTTCAACGCCACCGCCTCCCGGGGCCGGTAAGACAGCTCCGAGCCGATCGCCCAGTCGCCCAGCGGCAGGTTCACGCTGGCGCCGTACATGCGCCGGTTCTCCGGGTACACGAAGCTGGGCGCCAGGCTGCTCTGGTCGAGCCGCAGCTGCGGCGACTTGTCGTGGTAGTTGATCGTGTACAGGCCGAAGTTCAGGCTGGTGCTCTCGGGCTGCATCTTCAGCGCAAGGCCCCATTGCCCCGCGTTGCGCGCCTTCACGTCGGCAATGCCGTACTGCTGGTGGCCCTTGCCCAGGCCGTTGGAGGCCGACCAGTAGCTGCCGGTGGGCGGAAAGTAGTTTTCGTTCCACGCGGCCTGCACGTAGCCCTCGACGTTCATGCCGTGGCCCAGGCCCGAGGCGAAGCTGATCATCGGCGCGGGCAGCACCGCCTCCTTCAGCTGCGTTCCGGGCTGCGACAGCCGCATGAGGTCCAGCGCGTTCGTGGCGTTGATGCCGCCCGGAATGAACAGGCTCTCGCCCCACGAGACGACCTGGTTGCCCACCCGCACCCGCGCCTGCTGGTCGCCGAGGGTGAAGGTCTTGCTGACCCACAGGTCGAGCACGCGCGCCTTGAAGCGCAGGTCGTCGCGCGCGTCCGATGTGAGCCCGCCGTTCAGCGTGAGGTACGGCGGCGTGCCGGCGCTGGTGTAGCCCGTGGTGTTGGTGGCCGCGAAGTCGCGAAGCCAGCTCACGCGCGCCATGGCGCGGATGCCGTCGGGCAGCTGCAGCAGCAACTCGTGGCTTCCCTTGAGGTAGGCGGTGAAGAAGTCGCCGCGCCCGTAGTTCAGGTTGCCCTGGTCGCCGTAGCCCGAAGTCACGGCGAGCGTGCCCATCGGCGCGCCGACGCCGGTCGCGCCGCTGAGCACCGTGCCCGCGCCGGGGCTCTGGGTGCGCACGCCGAAGCCGGCGCTGATGGTCGAGTCGAAGCTGCCCGAGAGGTTCTCGGTCTCGAAGGTGACGGCGTGCGCGCTGGCGGCGCAGGCGGTCAGCGCGGCGGCAAAGGCCCGCGCCTTGAAAGTGATCGTCATGGCGGCCTCCGTTCAGCGTTCGCTCAGGGCGCGCAGGTTGTCGGCGGTGTAGTAGCTCTGCTTGAAGCGCGCCTCGTCGCTTTCCACGAACCACTTGATCTCCGACTTCACGGGCAGCATGTCGGCCAGGTAGCGCCCGGCGATCAGGTCGTACTGCGCGAACGGGTAGAAGTCGCAGCTGCCGGTTTCGTACACGGGGATCGGATAGCTCTCGCGGAACTTCCAGAGCTTGTTCTGTGCGTCGTAGTCTTCGGCGAGCAGCATGATCCAGCTGTCCTCGTCGAAGTAGAAGACGCGCTTGGGCGACGCATGCCGCAGCCCCGGCTTGAGCGTGCCCTCGACCACCCACACGCGGTGCTTCTCGTAGCGACGCTTGTCGGCGTTCACGAACTCGGGCTGCGCCACGTCGTGCAGGTTCGCGATGCGGCTGTAGAGCGCGAAGTTGTTGTACGGCACGAGCATCTCGCGCTTGCCCGCGAGCTTCCAGTCATAGCGGTCGGGCGGACCGGTGAACATGGAGCTCTGGTCAATCGTGTACTGGTTCTCGAAGCCGATCTGCGGCGCGTCGTATGAATACGAGGGCATGCGGCGCACGCGGCGCTGGCCGGGAAAGTAGTAGAAAACCTCGGTCTCGCGGTCGCTGGTGTAGCCCGTCGCCACCAGCCCCTGGCCGGCCAGCGCGGCGGGCGTCTTGTAGCTGAACATCTGCTGTGCTTCGATGGTCAGCGGCTGGGGCTGGCCCGTCGCGCGGCTCGAGCCCCACGGAAAGTACTGCAGTTGCTGCCAGCTCGCCTCGATCCATTCGCTCGCGCCGGGGCGCGGCGAAACGGCGGTCACGCCGTTGGTGTACTCGGTGCCCACGCCGCGATAGCGCAGCTTGAAGTTCCACAGCACCTCCACGCCCGACTTGGGCACCGGGAACGGCACGCCCGGCAGCAGCGCCTGCTTCACGCTCCATCCGTCGGCGGCCATCGACGCGGCACCCGCCGCATTCTTGCGCGTCGCCTGGCTCACGAAGTCAGGCTGCGCGCAGGTGCGCCGCGTAGGAAACACGTCCATGCGATAGCCCTTGAGCCCCTTCAGCAGCGCGAGCTGGCCGGGGCTCAGTTGCGCGGCGTACTTGTCGGCGTTCGATGCATCGATGCTGGCCAGGGACTTGTCGTCCTTGTGCGCGAAGTAGTCGCCGCGCGGCTTGCCGAAGCTCCAGCCGGCCGGTGCGGCCACGGGGCCCGCGTAGGCGGGAATGGAGCCGTCGGCGTTGCCGGCTTTCTCGGCGCCCGCGGGCGTGAGCGCGCCGCCCAGGTCTTGCGCGTCGAGCGCGAAGCCCGATGTCGCGAGCAATGCGCATGCGGCGGCGGCCGCGATCCTGTTGAGCTTCATGAGGCTGCTTTTTTGGGGGGTCGGTGTCATTTGTCGTCTCCACGCCGTGGGGATCCCGGCGGTGGAGGAAAGATATGAGGAAGGCCCCGCGCGTTGAAGAGCGGACACGGAAAGCGAACATCGACATTCATCGATGCGATGCACGGGATTACCCTTTGACGGGCACGCGTGCGCGCGGCAAACGCTGTGTGCGTGGTGTCAGCGCGCGGCCGCGAGGGCCAGCGGCTTCTGCTTTTCTTGACTCAGGTCGTCGAGGAACGCGGCCACGATGTCGCTCCTGCGTGCGGTGCGCTGCAAGACGAGCTGTATCGGCACCTCGTACTTCAGCTCCGCCGCATTGAGCGGCCGCAGCAGCCCCATGGCAACGAACGAGGCAGCCGTGGCCGCGGGCAGGTAGCCGAGGTAGCGGCCCGAGAGCAGGAAGATCGCGACCGCCTCCATGTTGTCGGCCATGGCGCCGATGCCGCCCGTGATGGCGCGCGCGTTCGCTTCGATCACCGGATAGCTGCGCCCCACCCACTCGTGCGAGATGGCTTCTTCCACCGCGATGCTGCCCGCGCGCTCGAACAGCGGATGCTCGCGCCCGCAGTACGCCACCTGCTCTTCGACGAACAGCTCGGTGTAGTCGAGCGAAGGCACGCGGTGCCAGAAGTAGCCGACCGCCACGTCGAGCGCGCCGCTCAAGATTTCGCGCTCGATCTGCTCCGGCGTGCGCAGGAAGATCGAGAACTGCACGTTCTCGTCGCGCGTGCGAAAGCGCGCAATGGCCCTGCTCAGCCGCGCCTGCTGGTCGGGCGGCGTGTGGTCGACCATGCCGATGGTCAGGGTACCCACCAGTTCCTTGTCGATGTCGCGCGCCTGCAGGCAGAAGCCGCCCACGGTCGCCATCAGCTGGCGCGCCGCGCGCTCGAAGCGCTCGCCCTTCACCGTGAGGCGGAAGCCGCCACGGCCGCGCTCGCACAGGCGGTAGCCCAGCCGCACCTCGAGCGTGGAGAGCTGCGCACTCAATGTCGACTGCCCGACATTCAGCGTCGACTGCGCGATCGAGATGCCGCGCGCGTCCACCACCGCCAGGAAAACCCTGATCAGCCGCAGGTCCAGATCTGAAAGATTGGTAAGCATTCGCGTGAACGGCAGCGGTGAAAGTGGCGGCCCGGAAACAAGAAAGGACGGGAGTCTAAAAGCATTCAACGCGCCGCGCAGTACATCGTGCGACATCGAAGTAAACATCTGCGCAACGCTGTTTTTCCCGGCGTGTCCCCGCCCTACGATGAAGCGATGGACACAGAGACAAACACAAAAACACACCCGCTCTCAACCAGCCGGCCAGCGGCAACGCCATGCCCCGCTTCGGCGGCATCGCGACGATGATGCGGCTGCCCTACGCCGCCGACCCGCTGGGCCTGGACGCCTGCTTCGTCGGCGTGCCCTTCGACCTGGGTACCTCGAACCGCACGGGCGCCAGGTTCGGCCCGCGTGCCATCCGCGCCGAATCGGTGCTGCTGCGGCCCTACAACATGGCCACGCGCGCCGCCCCGTTCGACTCGCTGAACGTGGGCGACATCGGCGACGTGGCCACCAACCCCTACAACCTGCTCGACTCGATCCGCCGCATCGAGGAGGCCTACGACCGCATCGTCGACAGCCGCTGCATCCCCATCAGCCTGGGCGGCGACCACACGGTGACGCTGCCCATCCTGCGCGCCCTCGCACGCAGGCACGGCCCGATGGCGCTGGTGCATGTCGACGCGCACTCGGACGCAACGACACCATGTTCGGCGAGAAGATCGCGCACGGCACGCCGTTTCGCCGCGCGGCCGAAGAGGGCCTGCTCGACTGCGACCGCGTGACGCAGATCGGACTGCGCGGCACCGGATACACCGCCGAAGATTTCGACTGGAGCCGCAAACGTGGTTTCCGTGTCGTGCAGGCGGAAGAATGCTGGAATGTTTCACTGGCACCGCTGATGGACGAGGTGCGCAGTCGCATCGGCGACGCGCCGGTCTACCTGAGCTTCGACATCGACGGCCTCGACCCGGCCTTCGCGCCGGGCACGGGCACGCCGGAGATCGCGGGGCTCACAGTGCCACAAGGCCTTGAAATCATTCGCGGCTGCCGCGGCCTGAACCTCGTCGGCGCCGACCTGGTCGAGGTGAGCCCGCAGTACGACGCGTCGGGCGCCACCGCGCTGCTGGGCGCCAACCTGGCGTTCGAAATGCTCTGCGTGCTGCCGGGCGTGAGGTACCGCAAATGAGCGCCCTCGACAAACTGCTGTCGCGCCTGCCCTGCGATGCGCCCACCGAACTGCCGGGCGGCGTCATCCACAACGAGACCGTCGAAGGCTCGGGCGAATTCATCCAGGTGCGCAACCCGGCCACGGGCCAGGTGGTGGCGCGTTTTGCCGCGGCCTCCAACAGGCAGGTGCGCGACGCGCTCGATGCCGCGCGCGCCGCGCTGAAGCCGTGGCGCGCCACGCCCGCCGCCGAACGCTGCAAGTTGCTGGCCCGCGTGGCCAATGCCATGGAGGCAAGGCAGGACGAGCTGGTGCGCCTGCAGCAGCTGAGCAACGGCAAGCCGCGGGCCGAGGCCCAGGCCGACGTGGCCGACGCGGTGGCCACCTTCCGCTACTACGCAGGGCTGTGCGAGTGGCCCGACTTCGACGAAGAAGCGCTGCAGTTGCCCGCCGGCGAATACCGCGCGGTGCGCCGCTACGAATCCTGCGGCGTGGCGGTGCTGGTGCTGCCCTGGAACTTTCCGCTCGTCACGGCGGCGTGGAAGATCGCGCCCGCGCTGGCCGCCGGTTGCACGGTGGTGGTGAAGCCTTCGGAGCTGGCGCCGCTGCCCGAGCTGGCCATGGCGGAGCTGTTCCTCGAAGCCGGCCTGCCGCCCGGCGTGGCGAACTGGGTGTTCGGCGCGCGCAGCGTGGGCCAGGAGCTGGTCAGCGCGCCCGATGTCGAGAAGATCTCCTTCACCGGCAGCACCGTCACCGGCCGCGCCGTGGCGCATGCCGCGGCGGAGCGCATCGGGCGCGTGACGCTCGAGCTGGGCGGCAAGTCGCCGCTGATCGTGTGCGACAGCGCGGACCTGCATTCGGCGGTCGACCTCGCGGTGGCCGGCGTGTTCACCAATGCGGGGCAGATGTGCTCGGCCACCGCGCGCATCCTGGTGCAGCGCCGGCTCTACGAGCGCTTCATGGACCTGTTCGTTGCCACGGTCGAGGCGCTGCAACCCGTTGGCACGCCCGACTCGGGCACCGGCCAGTACGGCCCATTGATCTCGCAAGGCCAGAAGGACAAGGTGGTGACGGCCATCGCCATCGCCGTGCGAGACGGCCTTGCACTGGTGGCCGGCGGCGCCGCGCCCGAAACGACCGGCGAAGGCTACTTCGTGCAGCCCACCATCTTCAGGGACGTGCCGACCGATCACCCGCTGTGGCGCGACGAAGTGTTCGGCCCCATCGCCTGCGTGCGCCCCTTCGACACCGACGAGGCCGCGCTGGCCATGGCCAACGACACCGAGTACGGCCTGGCCGCCACCGTCGTCACCGAGGACAAGGCCCAGGCGCGGCGCTTCGAGGCCGGCCTGCGCGCCGGCATCGTCTGGCTCGACACGCCGCAGCTCGTCTTTCCCGAAGTCGGCTGGGGCGGCTTCGGCAAGAGCGGCATCGGCCGCGAACTCGGGCTGCCAGGGCTGCGTGCCTTCCAGGAAGCCAAGCACGTGGTGTGGCGCGAGACCTCCCTCTAGAAATTACTCCATCAACCACCAGGAAAAAACCATGAAAAAACTCGGCGTTGAAAGCATCCTGAGGCTGGGCGTGAATGTCGGCCGCCCGGTCGTCCCCGTCCTGCCTGCCGGCGTGGACGTCTCCGACGGCTGGACCGAAACCGAATGGCGCGTGGGCGACCGCACCTGCAGCACCTACTTCGGCGGCAGCTGGGAGGGCGAGCCCGGCCACCTGTTCGTCGACTACACCTTCGACGAGTTCTGCTGGATGACCTCCGGGCGCGTGGCGCTGGTCGACAGCGACCTCAACCGCCGCGAGTTCGTCGCGGGCGAAGCCTTCTTCGTGCCGCGCGGCTTCGCGGGCACCTGGCTCACGCTGGAGCCTTCGAGCAAGCACTTCGTCATCATCGAATGACACCGGCCTGAGCCCTTCGCGCACCCCAAAAAATACACAAGAGATCCGGAGACGACAAATGACAGAACAGACCAGCCTCGCGGCCACGAAGGGCCGGCTCTTCGTGCCCGCCATGATCGTCATCAACGCCGCGGCGCCCACCGTCTTCGTGGGCTTCCCGGCGATCGTCGGGCAGGTCATGCGGCAGTGGCACTTCGGCGAGTCGGCGGTGGGCATCTCGGCCTTCGTCGAGATCCTGGGCATCACGCTGGGCACGCTGGCGGCGGCGCTGCTGCTGTCGCGCAAACCCGTGCGCACCACGCTTGCTGTGGCGGCACTGCTCGCGGTGGCGGCCAACCTGCTGACGCCGGCCAGCACGACCTTCAGCGCCTACTGCCTGCTGCGTTTCGTGGCGGGCGTCGGCGCGGGGGCGCTGGGCGGCATCGCGATGCGCTACCTCTCCTACGCGGTGGCCCCGGCCAAGCGCGTGGCGCTGCTCGGGCTGGCGGTGATGGTGCAGGTGCTGTGGGCCATGGCACTCCTGAGCGCCGTGCTGCCGGCCATCGACGCGGCCTGGGGCGCCACCGGCACCTTCTACTTCGTGGCCCTCGTCGCCGCGCTGTTCGTGCCGTGCGCGCTCTTCTTCGCGCGCGGCGAACCGATGGTGGCCGAGGAAGCATCGGCCGGCGGCGTGGTGAACCGCTGGAGCGCGAGCATGACGCTGCTGTCGGTCTTCGCGCTCTATTGCGCGGTCGGCACGCTGTGGACCTTCATCGAACGGCTGGGCACCGAGGCCGGGCTCGACCACGCGTTCATCAACGGCACGCTCGGCGCCGCGAACCTCGTGGCGATGGCCGGCTGCCTGATGCTGCCGCTGCTGATGAAAGGGCGCGGCATCTACGGCTGGACGCTGCTGATGCTGGCCGGTTGCGCCGCCTCAGCCGGCGCGTTCATGTGGCAGCACAGCGCCGCGCTCTTTGCCGGTTGCGTCATCGGCTTCGTGCTGTCGTGGACCATCGGCGCCATCCTGCTGTTCGCCAACATTCCGCGCTTCGACCCCGTGGGCCGCTACGCGACGCTGTCGCCGGCCTTCGTCGGGTTCGGCTACGGCATCGGCTCCATCGTGGGCGGTTGGCTGATCGAGTCGGGGCGCATCCAGGGCGCCATCGAGGTCGCCGCCCTCTTCTGCGTCGCCGCCATGGCACTGCACGCCGCCACCCGTGAACGCCATGCGCTCGCCATGGCTTCTCCTGCAAAAAACCAGCCTGATCCTCATGACGAAAACCAATTTCTGGAGTCTCCACCCTCTGGCCGACCAGGTGGAGGCCCCTGACCCCGCGGGCAAGGCGCTCGAGATCTTCGGCTACACCGACCGCATCTCCTACGCGCCGTGCGAGCGCGTGCGACTGCATGTGCACACCAGCGCGGCGACGTATTCGGTGCGCGTGGTGCGCGACGACCTCTCGGGCGAAGTCCTGCACCGGGCGTCGGGCCTGCGGGGCGTGCGCCAGCAGACGCCGCCGGACATGAGCGCGGCCACCGCCGGCTGCGACTGGACCTGCGGCCTGGAAATAGCGCTGGACGCGCGCTGGCGCCCCGGCCCCTACGTGATCGTGCTGCAGGCGAGCGACGCCAGCGGAGAGACCGTCGAGCGCGAAGCCTTCTTCGTGGTGCGCAACATCGACAAGGAAGGCCGAAGCCACCGGCTCGCGATGGTGCTCACCACCTCGACCTGGACCGCCTACAACGACTGGGGCGGCGCCAACAGCTACCGCAGCACCTTCAACGGCCAATCGGTCGACGTGCTCGCCCCCGTGCTGTCGGTGCGCCGGCCCTGGGCCCGCGGCTTCGTCCGGCTCGAAGACGGCGCACCACGGCACGCCGACGCGCCGGACCTGCCCCGCCACAGTCCGCCGGCCTATCCGTGGGTCGACTGGGCCTTCGACAAGGGCTACACGCGCCACTACATGGATGCGGGCTGGGCCTACTACGAACGCCCGTTCTTCCATTGGGCACTGAAGGCCGGCTACCACTCGACCTGCTCACGCAGGACGACCTGCACACCACGCCCGGCTGCCTCGACGGCTACGCCTCGGCCGTGATGGTGGGCCACGACGAATACTGGACATGGGAAATGCGCGACACCATGGAAGCCTACGTGCAGGCCGGCGGACACCTCGCGCGCTTTGCCGGCAACATGCTGTGGCAGGTGCGCAAGGACCTGGAGGCCGGCACGCAGCACTGCTACAAGGTGCCGTTCGACGACCCGATCTACAAGGAGTTTCCGGAGCGCGCCACCACCTGCTGGGACTACGCGGAAACCGGCCGCCCCGCCGCCGCCACCTTCGGGCTCACCGCGCTGGCCGGCTGCTACCACCGCTTCGGCGCCTGCACGCCGCGCGCCAGCGGCGGCTACACGCTGTATCGGCCCGACCACTGGAGCGTGGCCGGCACCGACCTCTACTACGGCGACATCTTCGGCGCGGGCACCTCGAAGGTGCTGGGCTTCGAGGTCGACGGCGCCGACTTCGGCTTCAAGTGGGGCCAACCGTTTGCCACCGGCGAGGACGGCGCGCCGACGCACATGGAAATCGTGGCGATGGCGCCCGCGACCATGGGCGAGATCGACCGCCACGGCGGCGTGCTCAACGCGCCGCTCGACGAGGCCCTGGGCCTGATGGCGGCCATCCCCGGCATGACCAGGCGGCCGCCCGAAAGCCGCGAGTACGGCGCGGCGATGATGGTCTCGTTCACGAGCGGCAAGGGCGAGGTGTTCAACGCCGGCTGCTGCGAATGGGTGACGGGGTTGATACGCGGCGACGCCGATGTCGAACAGATCACGCGCAACGTGTTCGACCGGTTCCTGCAAAAGCCCGGGCGCTAGGACAGCGCAGCAGCCCTCTGCCCCGGCGCGAGCCCCAACGCTTGGGCCAGCGCTTCGCCGGCCTGCGCCAGCGTGTGGTCGTTGCGGATCTCGATCACGCCCGGGCCGGCCGGCAGGTGTGCATCGAGCGCGCGGCGCACGCGCGCTTCCACCATCTCCGTCGATTCGCGTCCGCGCGCCAGCAGGCGCTGGCGCAAGGTGGCGACGCTCGCGGTGACGTGCACCACGCTCATGCCGGGAAAGCGGCGTGACGCTTCGGCGAGGTAGGCGCGCGAGCCGTTCACGATCACTTGCGCCGCCTCGACATGCGGCGGCAGCGCGGCGCGGCGCACGCCGTAGCGCAGGCCGTTGGCCTCCCACGCCAGGCCGAAGTCGCCCGCCTCCTGCAACCGTGCAAAGCCGGCGACATCGATGCTCTCGTGCTGTTCTCCATCGGCCTGCACCGCACGCGTGATGGTGCGCCGTGCAAAGGCCACGCCGCTGTCCGGCCCCAGCCGCTGTGCGAGCCACGCGAGCAGGCTGTCCTTGCCGGCACCCGAAGGGCCGACCACATAGACGAGGCGCGCGCTCATCGCCCGAGCTCCATCTGTTCGAGGCAATGGAAGTCGCTGCCCGGCGCCGGTTCGGCGAACAGGCTGAGGGCGTCGAAGCGCGGCGGCGGCGCGGCCAGCAGCGGCGCGAAATGCGCCTGCGCCGCTGCGCGCAAGGCGGCCACCACATCGGCATCGGCATCACGCAGCGAACCCGTCAGCGAGATGTGAAAGCGAAAGCGCGCCAGCACGTAGGGGTAGCCCCAGCGCAGCAGCAGCGCGTCTTCCTCGGGCGTGAGACCGCCCGCGCGCCGGCGCTGCAGCTCGGCCGGCGACAGCGGCTCGGCAAACGCGTGCAGCCCCGTGACGCAGGCGCTGGCTACCGCATGCAACGTCACGCTCGGCCGTGCCGGCACCAGCGCCAGGAAGTCGTCGAGCCGTGCGACTTCGAGTGCCGGCATCTCAAAGGGCTCCCAAGCCCGGCACAGCGCGTGCAGCCCGTCGCGCAGCGTGCCTTCGCCGATCTGCGGCCGCAGCGTGAACGGCGCGGCCAGCGTGGCGTGCCAGCCGTAGCGGCGCGGCGCCTGGGTCAGTCGAAGCTGTGCGTCCACGGGCAAGCCGTCGAACACCGGTTGTGCCACGGCGCCGCCGCCCTCGGCCGCATCGCGCCCGAGCCATCGGCTGCCGGCCTCCCACCATGCGTCGCCGATGCGCGGCGCGTAGTAGGCCGCGTAGCGGTGCGCCCTGCCCTTCGGCTCATTCATCGTGCTTCACCGTCAGCGTGGTGCGGTCGCCGGCGAACCATGCGCGCGCGTATTCGATCGCAACGCCCTGCGTGTCGACGTTCACGCTCTCGACGAACAGCACCGGCCGCGCGGCCGACTGGTGCAGTTGCGCGGCCACGTCGGCCTCGGGCATCTGCGCCGTGATGCGGCTCTCGCGCCGCGTGTAGTCGTCCACGCCGTGCGCGGCGAAGGCAGCGGTGATGGAGCCGGTCTCGCGCACCACGGCCTCCAGGCCCGCGAAGCGCGGCAGCGGAAAGTAGCGCTCGCTGAAGTGCACCGGCTGGCGTTCGGCTTCGCCGATCACGTTCAGGCACAGCAGCGACGCACGCGCCGTCACGCCGAGCGCGCGGGCCTGCGCCGCCGTCGCCCGCACGTTGCTGGCCGCCACCACGCGCAGCGTGCCGCGCAGGCCCGACAGCGCCAGGTTCTGGTGATGCCGCGTGCGCTTGGCCACGGCGAGATCGACCGCGAACTCCTCGACATAGGTGCCGCTGCCCTGCGTGGCGCGCAGCAGCCCCTGGCTGATGAGATCGGCCAGCGAGCGCCGGATGGTGTGGCGGTTCACCCCGAACTGCTCGGCCAGCGTGTGCTCCGAAGGCAGCCGCTGCCCCGGCGGATACACGCCGCGCGCAATGGCGTCGGCGATGTCGGCGGCAATGCGGGACCAGAAGCTGCCGCCGGCGGCGCGAGAGGAAGCGGAGGAAACCGAAGCGGAAGAACTCGTTGTTGTGCTTGTCATGAATTCGTCTTGGGCGCTGTCTAAGCTCGCGCTGGTTGTTCAATTTGTCTATACAACTTTCGAGAGTATCACTTCCATGTTTCATGCTTTTGACACGCAGCCGGACGGGCACCCGCTCGACCGTGCGCAGTGGATGGCCACGCTGGCGCGCGCGCCGCTCGACATGATCGAGCCCGCGCTGGGCGCGCATGCGCAGAGCCAGCCCCACTGGCTGCGCGCGCCCGAGACCGGCCTCGTGATGGTGCAGGGCCGCGCGGGCGGCACCGGCGAGCGCTTCAATGTCGGCGAAGTGACCGTCACGCGCTGCGCGCTGCGGCTGGCCGATGCGGGCGCCGGCGCCGCTGTCGGCGTGGCCTACGTGCTGGGCCGCTCGCACCGCCATGCGCAACTGGCCGCCGTGGCCGATGCGCTGCTGCAGGACCCCGACCGCCAGGCCGCATTGAATGCGCAGCTGCTGACACCGGTGCGCCAGCACCTGGCGCAGCAGCGCGCACTGCGCCATGCACGCGCGCAGAGCAGCAAGGTCGAGTTTTTCACCGTGGCGCGCGAGTCCGGCAGCGCCGACGAGGAGGAAGGCGAGGAATGAGCACGCACGATCTTTCGGCGCTCGGCGCCGGCTTCTCCGAAGGCGCGCTGGGCAGCCAGTCGGTATTCCGCGCGGCGCTGCAGGCGCTGTCGCACCCCGGCCGCGTGACCGCGTTGGCGCACGACGCGCAGACCCCGTCGCGCGGGCACGCCGCCTCGGCCGCGCTGCTGCTCGCGCTGCTCGACCCCGATTGCACGCTGTGGCTGTCGCCCTCTCTGGCCCGCAGCGATGCCGCCGCATGGCTGCGCTTTCACACCGGCTGCGTGCTGGTCGACGCGCCCGAGAACGCGCAGTTCGCCTGGGTCGCGCACGGCGACGAATGCCCTGCGCTCGACCGCTTCGCCAAAGGCAGCGACGCCTACCCCGACCAGTCCGCCACCTGCGTGGTCGACGTCGAGGCCTTCGAGGAAGGCACCTCGCGCGGATGGACCTTGCGCGGCCCCGGCATCGCGCACAGCACATCGATTGCCGTGCACGGCCTCCCCGGCACCGACCCGGCTCTCTTCGCCGCGCAATGGAGCGCCAACAACGCCGTGTTCCCGCGCGGCATCGACCTGTTCCTGGCGGCGCCGACACAGATCGTCGGGCTGCCGCGCACCACGCGCATCGACGGCGGTCACGCCTGCTGAACACCCGCCTCCCGACAACAACCCACGCGCGAAAGACCCACTGACATGTACGTTGCAGTCAAGGGCGGAGAAGCCGCCATCCTCAGCAGCTACGACCTGCTGGCCGAACAGCGCCGCGGCGACCCCGCCACGCCCGAGCTTTCGGTCGCGCAGATCCGCGAACAGCTCAAGCTGGCCGTGGACCGCGTCATGACCGAAGGCTCCGTGTACGACCCCGAGCTGGCCGCGCTCGCCATCAAGCAAGCCTCGGGCGACGTGGTCGAGGCCATCTTCCTGCTGCGCGCCTACCGCGCCACGCTGCCGCGCCTGGGCACCAGCGTGCCGCTGGACACCGCGCGCATGCAGCTCGACCGCCGCATCTCCGCCACCTTCAAGGACTTGCCCGGCGGGCAAGTGCTCGGCGCCACCTACGACTACACCCAGCGCCTGCTCGACTTCACGCTGCTGGCCAACGGCGAGCAACCCGCCGCGACGCGTACGGCCACGGCCGCCACGGCGCCCGCCGTCACGCCGCGCGTGGTCGACCTGCTGAACCACGAGGGCCTGATCGAAACGCACGAAGTGCCGGCCGGCGACCCCGCGCCCGTCGACCTCACGCGCACGCCGCTGCGCTTTCCAGCCACGCGCGCCACGCGCCTGCAGAACCTGGTGCGCGGCGACGAAGGCTTCCTGCTGGCCATGGCCTATTCGACCCAGCGCGGCTACTCGCACAGCCACCCCTTCGTCGGCGAGATCCGCGTGGGCGGGGTCGAGCTCGAACTCGCGCCCGAAGAGCTGCCCTTCACCATCTCCATCGGCGAACTCGAACTCACCGAGTGCGAAATGGTGAACCAGTTCGCCGGCAGCAAGACCGAGCCGCCGCAGTTCACGCGCGGCTACGGCCTGGCCTTCGGCCACAGCGAACGCAAGGCCATGGCCATGAGCCTGGTCGACCGCTCGCTGCGCGCCGCCGAACTCGGCGAGCCCGTCGAAGCGCCCGCGCAGATGCAGGAGTTCGTGCTCTCGCACAGCGACAGCCTCGAAGCCTCGGGCTTCGTGCAGCACCTGAAGCTGCCGCACTACGTCGACTTCCAGTCCGAACTCGAGCTCGTCCGAAAGATGCGCGCGGCCGCGCCAGGAGACACCGAATGACCGACACCACCCAGACACCCGACTACAACTTCGCCTACCTCGACGAGCGCACCAAGCGCATGATCCGCCGCGCCATCCTCAAAGCCGTGGCCGTTCCCGGCTACCAGGTGCCCTTCGGTTCGCGCGAGATGCCGCTGCCCTACGGCTGGGGCACGGGCGGCATCCAGGTGACGGCCGCCGTCATCGGCCCGAAGGACGTGCTCAAGGTCATCGACCAGGGCTCGGACGACACGGTCAACGCGGTCAACATCCGCCGCTTCTTCCAGCGCACCACGGGCGTGGAAACCACCACGCGCACGTCCGAGGCCACGCTGATCCAGACGCGCCACCGCATTCCCGAGGCGCCGCTGGCCGAGGGCCAGGTGCTGGTCTACCAGGTGCCGGTGCCCGAGCCGATGCAGCGGCTGGAGCCGCGCGAAAGCACCACGCGCACGCTGCATGCGCTGTCGGAGTACGGCCTGATGCACGTCAAGCTGTACGAAGACATCGCGCGCTACGGCCACATCGCCACCACCTACGACTACCCGGTGCTGGTGAACGGGCGCTATGTGATGTCGCCCTCGCCGATTCCGAAGTTCGACAACCCCAAGCTGCACATGAACCCCGCGCTGCAGCTGTTCGGCGCCGGCCGCGAGAAGCGCATCTATGCGCTGCCGCCCTACACCCCGGTCGAAAGCCTGGGCTTCGAGGACCACCCCTTCGAGGTGCAGCGCTGGGACGCGCCGTGCGCGCTGTGCGGCGCGACCGACAGCTTTCTCGACGAAATCATCACCGACGACAAGGGCACGCGCATGCACGTGTGCTCCGACTCCGACTACTGCCAGTCGCGCCAGCACGCGGCGGGCAGCGACACGCAAGCCGCCGCCACCGACAAGGCCATCGCATGAGCGCTTCTTCTTCATCTTCTCTTTCAGCCGGCGTGCAGCCGCTGCTGCGCGTGCGCAACGTGGGCAAGCGCTACGGCGACCGCGTGGCGCTGCATGACGCATCGTTCGACCTGTGGCCCGGCGAGGTGCTGGCCGTGGTGGGCGAATCGGGCTCTGGCAAGTCGACCCTGCTGAACGCCATTGCGGCGCGCGACAAGCCCGACCACGGCAGCGTCGAGTTCCGCCTGCGCGGCGGCGGCCTGCAGGACGTGTTCGCGATGAGCGAGGCGCAGCAGCGCCTGCTGGCGCGCACCGACTGGGGCTTCGTGCACCAGAACCCGGCCGACGGCCTGCGCATGGACGTGTCGGCCGGCGCCAATGTCGGCGAACGCCTGATGGGCCTGGGCGAGCGCCACTACGGCCGGCTGCGGGAGACGGCGGCCGAATGGCTCTCGCGCGTGGAGATCGACCCCGCCCGCATCGACGACGCGCCGCGCACCTTCTCGGGCGGCATGCGCCAGCGCCTGCAGATTGCGCGCAACCTGGTCACGCAGCCGCGCCTGATGTTCATGGACGAGCCGACCTCGGGCCTGGACGTGTCGGTGCAGGCACGCCTGCTCGACCTGCTGCGCCAGCTCACGCGGCAGATGCAGCTCGCGGCCATCGTGGTCACGCACGACCTGGCCGTGGCACGGCTGCTGGCGCACCGCATGGTGGTGATGCAGCAGGGCCGCGTGGTCGAGTCGGGCCTGACCGACCAGGTGCTGGACGACCCGCAGCACGCCTACACCCAACTGCTCGTTTCCTCGGTACTCACGCCATGACCGCCACCACCCCACAGACCCCTCCCATGCTGCGGCTCGAGGGCGTGTGCAAGCACTTCACGCTGCACCACCAGAACGCGCTCGACCTGCCGGTGTTCGAAGACGTCGCGCTCGACGTGCACGCCGGCGAATGCGTGGTGCTCGACGGCGCCTCCGGGCTCGGCAAGAGCACGCTGCTGAAGATGGTGTATGCCAACTACCGCACCAGCGCGGGCCGCATCACGGTGCAGTCGGCCGCGGGGCCGGTCGACGTCACGCAGGCCTCGCCGCGCGAGATGGTGCGGCTGCGGCGCGACACCATCGGCTATGTAAGCCAGTTCCTGCGCGTGATCCCGCGCGTGAGCGCGCTCGACGTGGTGGCGGAGCCACTGGCGGAAGACGCCGAAGGCGCCGAGAACGCACCCGAACACCTCGAGGCGGCGCGCGAAGAGGCTCGCCGCTGGCTCACGCGCCTGCGCATTCCCGAGCGGCTGTGGCACCTGCCGCCGGCCACCTTCTCGGGCGGCGAGCAGCAGCGCATCAACATCGCGCGCAACATGATCAAGCCCAAGCCGCTGCTGCTGCTCGACGAGCCCACGGCGTCGCTCGACGCGGCCAACACCGACACGGTCATTGCGCTGATCCGCGAGGCCACGGCGCGCGGTGCCGCCACGGTCGGCATCTTCCACGACGCCGAGGTGGGCGCCGCCGTGGCCACGCGCCGCGTGAACGTCGGCGAATTCAGGAGCAAGGCATGACGACGACGGCCACCACCACGGTCTTCTCGAACGCGCGCATGGTGCTGCCCACCGAAGTGGTCTCGGGCGCGCTGGCGGTGTCGGGCGGACGCATCGGCGCCATCAGTTCCGGTCCGACGGCCGAAGGAACGTTCGACCTGGACGGCGACTACCTGCTGCCGGGCCTTGTCGAGATCCACACCGACAACTTCGAGCGCCACCTCATGCCGCGCCCCAAGGTGCAGTGGGGCCCGCTGCCTGCGCTGCTGTCGCACGACGCCGAAGTGGCGGCCGCCGGCATCACCACCGTGTTCGACGCGCTGGGCGTGGGCGAAGCCGACCCGGAGAGCCTGCGCGGCAGCACCTGGGGCCGCACGCTGGAAGTGATCGACGCCTGCGTGGCGCAAGACCTGCTGCGCGCCGACCACCACCTGCACGTGCGCTGCGAGCTGCCCGCGCCCAACACCATCGACCTGTTCGCGCCGTTTCGCGGCCACAGGCGGCTGTCGCTCATCTCGCTGATGGACCACACGCCGGGCCAGCGGCAGTGGGAGAACATCGAGCTGGCGCGCATCTACTACACCGGCAAGAAGGGCTGGAGCGACGCCAAGTTCGAGCGCCGCGTGGCCGAGTCCGCGCAGCAGCAGGCAGACTACGCGGTGCCGCATCGGCGCTTCTTCGTGGACTACTGCGCCGCGCACGGCATTGCCCTCGCAAGCCACGACGACACCACCGTGGCCCACGTGACGCAGGCGCACGCCGAGGGCGCGAGCATGTCGGAGTTCCCGACCACGCTGGCCGCGGCGCAGGCCGCACGGGCGCTCGGCCTGGCCAACGTGATGGGCGGCCCGAACGTGGTGCGCGGCGGTTCGCACTCGGGCAACGTGGCCGCGTCCGAGCTGGCGCGCCACGGGTTGCTCGACATCCTTTCTTCCGACTATGTGCCGAGCAGCCTGCTGGGCGCGGCCATACAGCTGGTGAGCGACGGGCTGGCGACCTGGCCGCAGGCGGTGGCGATGGTGACGCGCAACCCGGCGCGCGCGGTGCGGCTCGACGACCGCGGCGCGCTCGAAACCGGCCTGCGCGCCGACCTGCTGCAAGTGCGCATGTGCACGCTGCCGGACGGCACGCGCCACCCCGTGGTGCGCGGCGTGTGGCGCGAAGGCCGCCGCATCCTGTGAATCCGGGCGGCCACCGGCCATGACATGCCGCTGCCGCCGAAGTGTCGCGGGCACGTCACACAGGCTCGCGAGACTTCACTTGTCTAGACGACTTCACCCTTCAAGACCATGACCACAGCACTGCGGATCCGCCATCTCGACAAGCACTTCGCCAACGGCCGGCATGCGCTGCGCGACATCAATCTCGATGTGGCGCAGGGCGACATGGTGGCGTTGATCGGCGCCTCGGGCTCGGGCAAGTCGACGCTGCTGCGCCACGTGGCGGGCCTGGTGGCGGCCGACGGCGGCAGCGAATCGCTGATCGAGATCGACGGCCAGTGCGTGCAGCGCGCGGGCCGCATCCACCGCGACATCCGCAAGGTCCGCTCGCAGGTGGGCTTCGTGTTCCAGCAGTTCAACCTGGTGGCGCGGCTGCCGGTGCTGGTCAACGTGCTGGTGGGTTCGCTGCACCGCGCCTCGTGGTGGCGCAGCTGGACGCGCATGTTCCCCGCGCACGAACGCGCGCGGGCGCTCGATGCGCTGGCGCGTGTCGGCATTGCCGACTGCCATGCGCAGCGCGCCTCGACGCTGTCGGGCGGCCAGCAGCAGCGCGCGGCCATTGCGCGCGCGCTGGTGCAAGGCGCGAAGGTGGTGCTGGCCGACGAGCCGATCGCCTCGCTCGACCCCGAGTCGTCGCGCAAGGTGATGGAGATCCTGGCGGGCATCAACCGCGAGGACGGCTGCACGGTGGTGGTGTCGCTGCACCAGGTCGACATCGCGATGAAGTACTGCCCGCGCGTGGTGGCGCTGAACCAGGGGCGCATCGTGTTCGACGGCCCTTCGTCGGCGCTCACGCCGGCCCTGCTGCATGAGCTGTACGGCGTGCAGGCCGAAGAGCTGCTGCGGCCCGCGCCGCCCGCCTCCGAAGGCGCCAGCGTGCACGTGCTGACGCCGCCCTCCGCCGTGGCATGGCCCGCCAAGGTGGCGGCCGCAGCCTGAGCTTTCGTTTCCTTCCCTCTCCTCTTTTTTCCTTCTTTCTTCTTCCGTTTCAATTCCGGAGCTTTTCCATGATCAAGAAACTGTGTGCAGCCCTGGCCCTCGGCCTGGGCATGGTCGGCGCGTTTGCGCAGGACATCAACTTCGGCATCATCTCGACCGAGGCGACGCAGAACCTCAAGGGCGACTGGCAGCCGCTGATCGAAGACATGAGCCGCCAGACCGGCCTGAAGATCAACGCCTTCTTCGCGCCCGACTACGCCGGCATCATCGAGGCCATGCGCTTCAACAAGGTGCAGCTCGGCTGGTTCGGCAACAAGTCGGCCATGGAAGCGGTGGACCGCGCCGGCGGCGAAATCTTTGCGCAGATGGTCAACGTCGACGGCACGCAGGGCTACTACTCGCACCTCATCGTGAACCGCGAGAGCCCGCTCAACACGCTGGACGACGTGCTGAAGAACGCCAAAAACTTGAGCTTCGGCAACGGCGACCCGAACTCGACCTCGGGCTACCTCGTGCCCGGCTACTACGTGTTCGCCAAGAACAACGTCGACTCGCGCACCGCGTTCAAGGTCACGCGCAGCGCCAACCACGAGACCAACGCGCTGGCCGTGGCCAACAAGCAGGTCGACGTGGCAACCAACAACAGCGAGAACCTCGAGAAGGTGAAGGAGCGCTTCCCCGAGAAGTTCAAGGACATCAAGATCGTCTGGACCTCGCCGCTGATTCCGCTCGACCCGCTGGTGATGCGCAAGGACCTGCCCGAAGCCACCAAGCAGAAGCTGCGCAACTTCTTCTTCAACTACGCCAAGACCGATGCGCGAGAAAAGGAGATCGTCATGAAGATCTCCAAGCTGTCGGGCTTCAAGGAATCGAGCGACAAGCAGCTGCTGCCGATCCGCCAGATCGACCTGTTCGGCCAGCGCACCAAGCTCGAAGCCGACACCGTGATCAGCGAGGCCGACAAGAAAGCCAAGCTCGCCGACATCGACAAGAAGCTGGCCGCGCTGAACTGATCGACTGAGCGAGCGCCCCATGTCCGCCCTGCAACCCACGGCCGAAGCCAACCGCCTGCCCTTCACGGCGGCGCCCCCGAAGCGCAACCTCGCGTGGCAACTTTCCTGGGCGGCGCTGCTGATCCTGCTGGCTGCGTCTTGGAAAGGCGCCGACATGCGCCCGCTCGACCTGTTCAAGGACGGCGGCAACATGGCGACCTACGCCGCCGAGTTCTTTCCGCCCAACTTCACGCAGTGGCGCATGTACCTGCAGGAGATGGTGGTCACGCTGCAGATCGCGCTGTGGGGCACGGTGCTGGCGGTGGTCACGGCCGTGCCGCTGGCGCTGCTGGCTTCCGCCAACATCGTTCCGTGGTGGATCTACCAGCCGGTGCGCCGCTTCATGGACGCCTGCCGGGCCATCAACGAACTGGTGTTCGCGATGCTGTTCGTGGTGGCCGTGGGGCTGGGCCCGTTCGCCGGCGTGCTGGCGCTGTGGGTACACACCAGCGGCGTGCTGGCCAAGCTGTTCGCCGAGGCGGTCGAGGCCATCGACCCGCAACCGGTCGAAGGCATCCGCTCGACGGGCGCGAGCGCGCTGCACGAGATCGTCTACGGCGTGCTGCCGCAGGTGATGCCGCTGTGGATTTCCTATGCGCTGTACCGCTTCGAGTCGAACGTGCGTTCGGCCTCGGTGGTGGGCATGGTGGGCGCGGGCGGCATCGGCGTGGTGCTGTGGGAAATCATTCGCGGCTTCCAGTACGCCGAGACCTGCGCGGTGATGATCATCATCGTGATCGGCGTCAGCGCGATCGACCTGGTGTCGGCGCGCATCCGCAAGATGCTGATCTAGCCGGCGCCGCCGCTGCTTGCCGCCGAACGCAGCAGCACGTCTTCGAAGAACGCGCCGATCGGACGCTCCAGGTCGCGCACCTGGACTTCGAGCACCCAGATGCCGTCGCCCGGCACGAAGTCGGCCTCGGCCAGGCGGTGCTTGCCGTAGAGCGCATGCGGAAAGTCCGAGACCCGGTGCCCGGCCGTTTCGCGCACGAGCGAACAGCCGTGCGCGCGGGCCAGTTCCTCGGCGAAGTCGTAGAGCGCGCTGCCGCTCAGGCCCTGCGCCCACGCAGCCTGGCTCTGCGCGAAGATGTCTCGCGCGGCCTGCGTGCAGCGCTGGTGATCGGGGTCGGCGCCCATCACGAAGGTGTCGCCGTAGTCCCCTTCGTAGCCGTCCCACACGGGGCCCAGGTCGATGGTGAACACGTCGTCGGCGCGCAGTTTCCGCTGGCGGTCCACCGGTTGGCGCGAGGTGCACTGCGTGTCCGGGCCGAAGCGCACGTAGGTCGGGTGCCAGTTGTAGGCCGCGCCCAAGCTGCGCAGATGCTCGTCGGCGACCGCGATGCTTCGCCCGTGGTCATGCCGGGCACCATCAACGCGGCGATCTGCGGCAGCGCGTCCATGGAGCGCCGGCGCGCATCGAGGATGCCTTCGAGCGAGAAGGCCGCACCGACCTTTTCCCAAGGGTGGCGCACGATGTACGGGGCCTTGTCCTGGTGCGCTTGCGTGGCGGGGAGGAAGGCCTCGGAGAAGAAATTGTCCTTCGGCAAGCCGGCCGCTTTCAGCAGCTCGCGGGCTTCGCGGACCATGGCGGGGTTGCCGCAGGCATAGACCGTGGTTTGCGCCCAGTCATGGGCTGCCGCAAGCGCCTCGTTCTGCACGCGCTGTGTCGACGGCACGGCCGCCCAACGAAAGCCCGCGTAGGCGTCCTCCATCTCGTCGAGCCAGTCGGACGCGTAGCAGTCGGCCGCCGTGGCGCATCCCCAGTAGAGCGTGACCGTCTGGAATGCGCCGCTTGTCAGCGCAGTCTTCAGGATCGCGCTGATGCCCGCGAAGCCCGTGCCCGTGGCGAGCAGCACGAGGTGCGCGACAGGCTCGGAAGGCGCCTGCCAGGTGCACGCGCCGTAGGGTCCGTCGATTTCCAGCAGCTCGCCTGGCCGCAGTTCCGCGAGCTTGTGGTCGGTGAATGCGCCGCCGGGAATGCGGCGGATGTGGAACTCCAGCCGGTTGGCGCCCCCCGTTTCAGCGGGCAAGTTGGCGATGGAGAAACTGCGGCGCTCGCCGTTGTCCATCAGCAGTTGCGCATGCTGCCCGGGCGCGCACTGAAAAGGCTGCGCGCTCTGCAGCTCTACCACCAGCTTCGTGACGCCCGGCGCCACCGCGTCGAGCGCCATGATCTTCGCCGAGTAGCGAGCCGCCGGCCGCGCCGGCATGCGCCAGTGCGCAAAGCGCAGGCTCAGGTCGCTGGTGGCGCGGCACTGGCACATCAGCAGTTCGTCGTCCGCAACCTGATAGGCCGCTTCGGAAGGCGGCGCGATGCGCTCGCTGGTGCCGCCCAGAACCTGCGCCCGGCAGGAGCCGCACTCGCCGCGCTTGCAGGAGAACGGCACCGCGATGCCCTCGGCGAGCGCGGCGTCGAGGATGCTGCCCCCACCCGGGAGAGGAAACCGGAGCCCGTCGGGCGCGATCGTGCAGAAGTGGGGCGTCGTCTTTGTCATGACGGAAAATTTACCGACAATGCGGCCTTGTCCCTAGATCCATATCTGAAAATATGACCAGGCCACTTTCCCGCGCCTCACAGGCCCGTCGCACCGCATCGAGCCTCGACCTCGCGGCGGAACCACCGCGCGAAGGCGAGCTGAAGCAGGCGTGGATCTACCGGCAGATTCGCAGCCGCATCCTCGACGGCGTGCTCGCCAAGGGCGCGCGCCTGCCCTCCACCAGGCACCTGGCGCTGCGCTGGCAGGTGTCGCGCGCAACGGTCGACCTGGCCTATGACCAGTTGCGCAGCGAGGGCTATCTCGTCAGCACCTCCGGGTCCGGCACCTACGTGGCCGCGACGGTGCCGGACCAGTTCTTCGACGCCGGGGCGCGCGCGGCCGAAGCACCGGCGCGGCGCGCGAAGCAAGCGCGCGGCATCGACATCGCGCCGCTCCTCACGAGCGAGATCGGCGAGCCCTTCGTGGCGCGTGTCGCCGACCCCGCGCTGTTCCCGCTCGACGGCTGGCGCAAGGCGCTGCAGGCCGGCACGCGATGCGTGACGGCGGAGCAACTGAGCGACAGGGAGTCATTGGGGCTGGGCCGTCTCCGGGAGCAGATCGCCCGCTACCTGGGCGTGGCGCGCGGCATCTCGTGCGATGCGGAGCAGGTCATCGTGCTGTCGGGCATCCGGCACGGGCTGGACCTGTGCGCGCGGCTGCTGCTGTCGTCCGAAGACCGGGTGCTGGTCGAAGACCCCGGCTACCTGCACGCGGCGCCGATATTCAGCCGGCATGCGCGGGAAGTGGTGCACGTGCCAGTCGACGCCAGCGGCTTCTCGGTCGCGCATGCGCGTCGCCGCGCGGGCGTCCGGCTGGTGCATGTCACGCCGGCGCACCAGGCGCGACGGGCGTCACGATGCCGGTGTCGCGACGCCTCGAACTGCTCGCATGGGCCGAGGAAGCCGACTGCTGGGTGATCGAAGACGACTACGACAGCGAGTTCAGCTACGACAGCCCGCCGCTGCCGGCGTTGAAGAGCCTGGACGCGGCGGACCGGGTCATTCACTGCGGCAGTTTCAACAAGACGATGTTCGCCGCGCTGCGCATCGGCTACGCCGTGCTGCCGAGAAAGCTCGTGCCCGATTTCCGCCAGGCGCGGCTCATCACCGGGCGCTCCACCGGGGTGATCGAGCAGATGGCGCTGGCCCACTTCCTGGAAAGCGGCGCGTTCGCGCGGCATGTGCGTCGCGCGCGCATCGCCTACGCGCAGCGCCGGGACATCGTGATGGCGGCACTGGGCGAAGCCGTCGGCCCCGGCCGGCTTCGCGTCACCGGCGAGCAGGCGGGCTTTCATCTGGCCTGGTGGTTGCCGCAGGAGATCGAACAAAGCGCGTTTCTGACGGCCGCCGCGCAGCGTGGCCTGCGCTTTCAACCGATCTCGGATTTCTGCAAGCGGGCCGTGTTGCCCGCAGGCCTCGTGATCGGCTACGCGGCGCTGGATGACGATGCGCTGCGTCGCCACGCCGATGCGCTGCGACAGGTGATCTCGCTGTTCTGAGAACGGCCCCGAACCTGGGGTCCGGGATCAGACAAGGAGCCTGGGAAGAACGGGCGGCGCCTCGCGAGCGCAGCCGCAGACATACATGTGACGGTGCGCGAAAGCTCGGCGAAAGCACCCCTTCGCGGCGGATGTATCGACCCCGTGCGGTCCGAACCAGTAGGCGAGCCACAGCGCGACGGCGCAGAGCATCGCCAGCATCGGCAGCGTTTCGGCGGTCATGGCGGAAATGGCGGGGATGGCACGCGGACGATGGCGTCCGCTCTTGGCGTTGACAGGCATGGCGCCCGATGCTCCCGCGGCCCCATGGAGACGCGATGCAGCGTTTGTGTGGATTCGCTGAAGAATCGCGCCAACATCCGCCCTGCTCCGCCCCCGCCAGAAATCTTGATCAGATCTTGATCAAACGCAGTCTCGTTCTTCGCATGATGGCGAAAAAATCGCATGCCGCCGACGCAAGGACAGGCCAAAACCCCCCCGCAAGTGGGCGCCGGATAATGCCGTGATGGCCAGCGCCTGCTGAAGGCGCATTCACCCCCCACTCCCAACCGAAGATCGCAGATTCCATGGCCAACGAGCGCATTCTGATCGTCGAGGACGATCCCCAGATTGCCGACGTGCTGGCCGCCTACCTGCAGCGCGACGGCTTTCTCACGGCGCTGTGCCACGACGGCGGAAAGGCCATGCAGATGTTCGCGCAGTGGCAGCCCGACCTCGTGCTGCTCGACTACATGCTGCCGCAAGTCAGCGGCCGGGAGCTCCTGGCCGCGATGCGGCGGGCGGGTGATGTTCCCGTCATCATGGTCACGGCCGTCGACGGCGAGGTCGAGAAAGTGGGCGCGCTGCTCTACGGCGCGGACGACTACGTGGTCAAGCCCTTCAACCCCAAGGAGGTGGTGGCACGCGTGCAGGTCATCCTGAAGCGCTCGCGCGGTGCGCAGCAACGCCAAGCGCAAGCCCGGCTGGCTTGCGGCGCCCTCGAGATCGATCTCGAAGCGGTTGCCGCGCATGTCGCCGGGAATGCCAGGCCGCTCGACCTGACCATCACGGAGTTCAAGCTCCTGGCGACCTTGATGCGCCATCCGCGCAAGGCCTTCAGCCGCGCCGAGCTGCTGGAGGCCTGCCTGCCCGAGAGCGGCGCGCTCGAGCGCGTCGTCGATACGCACGTCCACAACCTGCGCAGGAAGCTCGAGGAGCAAGGCGTTCAGGGCGTGCCGCTGGCGGTGCGCGGCGTGGGCTATCGGCTGGGCCAGGCTGGATGACCTCGCCCCGGCGGTCCCTCTGGGCGTGGCTTACCTGGCGCATGGTCGCCCTGGCCATCGCCGCGACGGCGGCCGTGCAGGCGGGCATGTGGCTTCGCTACAGCTACTGGGACGACAAGGTCGATGCCCAGTTGCCGAGCGCCATTTCCGCCGAGCTCAGGGAGCTCGAGGGCGCTCCGCCTACCGAGGAAAACGCCAGGCGCCTGAGGGAGATCTACGGGCAGTACGGCGATCGCTTCGTCATGCCATCGGAATCCGATGACCTGCTGGTGCAGGCGCTGCTGAGCCTGGCCATCGTTCCTTTTGTCGTGCTGTTCGCGCTCTTCCTGGCGCGCCGCATCGTGCGCCCCGTTCTGGATGTCGCCGCCGCGGCGGAGTCCGTGTCCAAGGGCCACTTCTCCACGCGCGCGCCGGTGATCGATTCGGCGCCCGCCGAACTGCAGCGCCTGGCCAATCACTTCAACACGATGGCGCAGCGGCTGGAAGCCTACGACCGGGAGTTGCAAGACTCCAGTGCCGCCATTGCCCATGAGCTGCGCACGCCGCTCACGGCGGCCATCGGGCGATTGCAGGGCATCGTCGACGAGGTGTTTCCGTTCGAGGAAAAGCAGATCCGGACGGTGCTCGACCAGCTCGGGCAGATCCACCGGATCATCGGCGACCTGCAGGTGCTGTCGCTCGCGCAAGGTGGCCGGCTGCGGCTGGAGATCACGCAGTTCAATGTGCACGATTTCGTCGATGAACGCATCTCGTGGGCACGGCCTTTTCTGCAGGAGCGTGGGCTGGTGGCGGTCAATCATGTCGGCGCCGAAGAGACGATGCGTGCCGACAGGGGCAGGCTGGGCCAGGCGGTTTCGGCGCTCATCGACAACGCCATTCGCTATGCGAGCGATGGCGGCGTCGTGGAGGTCGATTGCCGCGCGGATGCATCCGCCATCGAACTGATCGTTTCAGACCTCGGCAAGAACGCGCAAGGCGAAGACCTGGCGCGCTTCTTCGAGCGCTTCTGGCGCGGCGAATGGTCCCGCTCTCGCCATGCCGGGGGGACCGGGCTGGGGCTGTCCGTCGTGCAGGCGATCTGCAAGGCGCATGGCGGGCATGCGGAGGTGGCGGCGCGAGTGGGCGGCGGGACGGAGATCCGGATCCGCTTGCCGCGTGAAGACAAGTTGACAGCGTAGCGACCGAACTCGTCTCGCGGATTCAGAACGCCGAATCCGCGTGCGCCTCGCTCGCCGACAGCTCCCGCAGGATCTCTTCGGTGTGCTCGCCGAGACGAGGCGCAGCCCGTCCCGCGACGGGCTGCGCATGCAGCCAGCGGGCGGCGGGCTCCAGGCCCATATAGCTGTTGCCCCGCGCGTCGGCATACGCCCGCACCGGGCCATGGCCGCTGTCCCGCAGTTCGCGGATGAGTGCGTCGACGTCGGGAATGCGGGCCACCGGAATGTCGGCGTCTTTCAATACCGCCAGCCAATGCGCCGTCGGTTGCCGCGCGATGCGCTGCTCCACGAACGCATACACCGCGTCGATGTGCTGCGTGCGGCTGGCCATGGTGCGAAAGCGCGAGTCGCCGTGCCACAGTGCCTCCTGCCCCACCAGCCGCAGGAAGCTCTCCCAATGCCGGTCGGTGTAGAGCAGCGTGCTCAACCACCCGTCTTGCGTGCGATAGGGCTTGCGGTAGCGCGACAACAGCCTCGGATTGCCCGGCGGGCCGAGCGGCGGCTCGAAGCTTGCGCCGGCCAGGTGGTCCAGCAGCACGAAGTTGGCCATGGTCTCGAACATCGGCACCTCGATGAACTGCCCCTGCGCGTGCGCGGCATTCCGGTCGCGCTGCAGCAGCGCGGCCAGCACGGTCTGCGCGGCGAACAGGCCCATGGTCTTGTCGGCGATGTTCAGCGGCAGGTACCGCGGCTCGCCGTCTCCGGCGCTGGCCACGAGCGCGGGAAGGCCCACCATGCCCTGGATCAGGTCGTCGTACGCGGGGCGCCCCGCATAGGGTCCGTCCTGCGCGAAGCCCGACAGAAAGACGTAGATCAGCGTCGGGTGGTGGCGCTTCAGGTCTTCCCAGCCCAGCCCGAGGCGCGCGAGCGCGCCCTGGCGCATGTTGGTGATGAACACGTCGGCCGTGCCCACCGCGCGCAACAGCACCTCGCCCGCGCCCGGTGCCTTCAGGTCCAGGCACAAGCTGCGCTTGCCGCGGTTGAGGTTGAGGAAGACCGGGCCCATGCCCTCCTCGCGCACCGGCCCCATGCCGCGCATGATGTCGCCCTCGGGCGGCTCGACCTTGATGACGTCGGCCCCGTACTCCGCCAGCATCTGCGTGGCATAGGGCCCCATGATGACGCTCGTGAGGTCGAGGATGCGCACGCCCGCCAGGGGAAGCGCCGTCTTCACGCCGTTCCCGTTCATTGCGGCTCGATGCGCGCATCGCGCACGATGGCCTGCCACTTGGCGATCTCGCGCTTCACGTAGGCCTCGAAGGCCGTCGCATCCATCGTGCCGGGCGCCGTGCCCTGGCGCGCCAGCATCTCCTTGAACGCAGGCTCGCCCATGGCACCGACGGCAATGCGGTTGAGCTGCTGCACGATCGCGCTCGGCGTGCCGCGCGGCGCGTACAGGCCGATCCAGATCTCCGTCTCATAGCCGGGCACGCCCTGCTCGGCAATGGTGGGCACATCGGGCAACGACGGGTTGCGCTGCGCGGTCGATACGCCGATGGCGCGCAGCTTCTGGCTCTCGACATACTTCACCGCGGTGAGCGCGTCGACGAAGGCCGCCTGGATCTGCCCGCCCAGCACGTCGTTCACCGCCAGCGCCGTGCCCTTGTAGGGCACATGCAGGAACGGCGCCCCGGTCCGGGCCGCCAGCAGTTCCCCGGACAGGTGCGTCGTGCCGCCGGTGCCCGACGAGCCGTAGGACACGCCGCCGCTCTTCTTCGCGAACGCAATCAGCTCCTGCAGGTTCTTCGCGGGCACCGAGGGATGGACCACCAGCACGTTGGGCGTGCGCGCCAGCAGGGCCACCGGCACGAAGTCCTTTTCGGTGTCGTAGGGCAGTTGCTTCGTGATGGCCGGATTGACGACGTGCGCCGTCGTGGTGATGAGCAGCGTGTGCCCGTCAGGGCGCGACTTGGCGACCCGCTCGGCGCCGATGATGCCGCCCGCACCCACGCGGTTGTCCACCACCGCGGGCTGCTTCAGTTCCTCCTGCATCTTGCGCGCAAGCTGGCGGGCCAGCACGTCGGTCATGCCGCCGGCGGCGAACGGCACCACCAGCGTCACGGCGTGGTCGGGGTAAGGGGACGCGGCGGCTGCGCAGAGCCCCGAGGCCAGCGTCAGCGCCAGGGATACGGCGCGCGCGAATTTCGAGATCGGCGTCATGGTTTCCTGTCTCCTTGCGTGTGCGTTCAACCGCGCTTTCTGGCGCGCAGGAAGGCCTCGATGTAGTCCTTCGGTTCGCTCGTGTCATAGGCCCGCACCAGCGCCTCGACGCCGACGGCAATGGCGTCCTGCGTGGGCATCCGTTCCCAGCTGCGGATCAGCGCCTTCTGGTTGCGCAGGGCCTGGGGCGCGCCCGACAGCAGCTCGTGGCGCCACCTCCGGACTTCTTCTTCCAGCGACTCGCCGGGCGCCACCGCCGTGACGAGGCCCCAGTCGCAGGCTGTGCCTGCATCGATCATCCGGCCCGACAGCAACAGGTCGCGCGTGCGGCCCCAGCCGATCAGGCCCGGCAACAGCGCGCCATGGATGACCGAGGGCACGCCGAGCTTCACCTCGGGCATGCCGAAGCGCGCGTCCTTCGCGGCGATCTTCAGGTCGCACACGGTCGCGACCTCCATGCCGGCGCCCAGGCAGTAGCCCGAGACCACGGACATGGTGGGGAACGGCAAGGCGCGAAGTTGCTCGCACAGCGCGAACACGCCCTTGATGTAGGCGTCGATGTCGCGGTGCGTCGCGTCCTTGAGAAACTTGATGTCGGCCCCGCCCACGAAGGCCGTGGGGCGCCCGCGCAGGACCATCAGGCGAACGTCCTCGCGCCACTGCAGTTCGTGCAATGTCTCGGTGTAGATGGCGGCGGCCTCGGCGGTCAGCAGGTTGAGGCGGCCGTTGTCGAACTGCACGCTCGCGACGCCTTCGGCGTCGACTTCGACATGGCAGCAAGGACGGGATTCAGCGGAAATTTCCATGGCGCAAAGAGGTCGGTGATGAGATTGCGCCCGATGGTAGGTAGCGGTCATTGATGCAACAATGGAATTATTCGAATAAACCAAGTCCGCATTGGAATGAATGTCACCATCCGGCAGCTTGAGGTGTTCCTGGCGCTGTGCGACACGCGCAGCTTCACCGCCACGGCCACCCAGCGCCACATGACGCAATCGGCCGTGAGCAAGGTGGTCGCCGAGCTCGAGGCGCAGCTGGGGTTCACGCTGTTCGAGCGGACCACGCGGCGCGTGCAGCCCAACGCGCAGGCCCTGGAGTTCCACCCCTTCGCCGTGGAAATCATCGCGACCATGCGCTCGGCGGCGCGCAGCGTGGCCGAGCTCGCGGACCTGCAACGCGGGCGGGTCGGCATCGCGGCGTCGCCGATGATGGTCTATGGCCTCCTGGCCCCGGTGATCGCCGACTACCGCGAGCGCTACCCCGGCGTGCAGTTCGACCTTCATGAACTCTCGACCGACGAGACGGTCGCGAGCGTCCTGGCCGGGCGGGTCGACTTCGGACTCGGCGCGCTCGACCACGAGATCGCCGGCACCGACACGCAGGTCGCGTTCGAGGAGTCGATGTTCGCCGTGGTCCGGCCGGAGCACCCCCTGGCAGTCAGGAAGAAGGTCCGCTGGAAGGAACTCGCGCGCTGGGAGCACATCAGCCTGCGCAACGTCTACACCGTGCGGCGCACCATCGACGACATCGTGGCGCGCCAGGGCATCGCGCTGCCCAGCGCCATCGAGGTCGGCACCCTCACCGCCGCGCTGGGGCTCGTGCGTGCCGGCGCGGGCGTGGTCGTGGTGCCCGGCTACGCGGCCCGCATCGCGCAGGAATGGGGGCTCAAGGCCTGCGCCATTGCCGATGTCGGTGCCAGGGTGCATCGCATCCACGTGATCCGGCGACAGAAGGCGACGCTGTCGGTCGCGGCTCGCCGATTCCTGGACGAGTTGCAAGCGTCAGCCATGAAGACCGACGTGAAACCCGCGCCCTCCCGGCGGCGCACGCGCCGAAGGACCCCGCGCCACGCGCGCATCCGACCGACCGCTGACCCCATTTCGCACCATGCAACTCAAGTGGATGGAAGACTTCATCGTGCTGGCGCAGACGCGCAGCTTCACGCGCGCCGCCGAACTGCGGCACGTGACGCACCCGGCCTTCGGACGCCGCATCCGCGCGCTCGAGTCATGGGCCGGCACGCCGCTCATCGAGCGCGGCAGCGCGCCGGTGGCGCTCACGCCGGCCGGCGAGAGCTTCCTGGAAAACGCCACCCAGATGGTGCGCGGCGTCGACAGCGCCCGCGAGGAAATGCACACGGTGGCCGGCCGCGAGGCCCGCACGGTGACGCTGGTCACGGGCCGCACGCTCGCGCGAACAGTGATGGCCGACTGGTTGGTCAGGCTGCAGCCGGTGCTGCGCGGCGGCGAGGTGCGCGTGCTGACCGGCGCGTTGGCCGAGACGGTGCGCATGCTGGAACACAACGAGGTCGACTTCTCGCTGATCTTTCACCACTCCGCGCTCACCTTCCGGCTCGACGGCCGGCAGTTCGCGCACGTCACGGTGGCGTCGGACAAGCTGGTGCCGGTGTCGCGCGCCGATGCGCAGGGCCTGCCGACGCACAGCTTCGACGGCCCCGGCGAGGTGCCCTTTCTCTCGTATGTGCGCACGCTGGCCATGGGCCGGCTGGTGGAAGACCTGCTGACCCACAACCCGCACGCGCCACGCCTGAGGCGCCACATCGAATGCGACTCGGCCGACGCGCTCTATGCGTACGTGCTGCGCGGCCTCGGCGTGGCCTGGCTGCCGTGGTCGATGGTGCAGGCCGACTGCAAGGCCGGCCTGCTGGTGCCCACGGGCGGGCGGCGCATGGAGGTGCGCTTCGAAGTGCGCCTTTACCGGCCCAAGCGTCGCCTGGGCACCTTGGCCGAAGCGGTATGGCGCGCCATGGCGGCGCAGTGAGCTGAACCGAATCGGCACGGGGTGGTGCCGTGATGGCACCGCGAAAGGAAAGAGTGGTTCGCAGAATTCGCGGATTCTTTCTACAACGCCGAGGCCGCGATGCATCTTCCCCGCCCTTTCTCCCGTCGCCTGGTCTGGTGCCTCTGCGCCCTGGCTGCATCGGCCGGTGCGCCGGCCCATGCCGATACCTATCCCGGCAAGCCCATCACGCTGGTGGTCGGCTACCCGCCCGGCGGCTCGACCGACCTGACCGGGCGCGCATTGGGCGTGGAGCTGTCGCACCGCCTGGGCGTGCCCGTGATCGTCGACAACGTGGGCGGCGCCGGCGGCGCCATCGGCGCGCAGAAGGTGGCCAATGCCGCACCCGACGGCTACACCTTGCTGGTGGGCGCGAACAACGAGATCGCCATCAACCGGCTGGTGAACGCCAACGTGCGCTACGAGCAGAAAGACTTCACGCCGATCGGCCTGGTTGCCTCGCAGCCGCTGGTGCTGGTGGCGGCGCCGGCGGCGGGTGTGAAGAACGCGAGCGAATTCCTCGCGCTGCTGAAAAAGAACCCCGGCAAGTACAGCTACGGCAGCTCGGGCGTCGGCACTTCGCTGCACCTGGCCGGCGAGATGGTCAAGCAGCAGGCAGGCGTGGCCATGACACACGTGCCCTACCGCGGCGTGGCGCCGCTGACCAACGACCTGCTCGGCGGCAACATCGACTTCGGCGTGTTCGTGCTGTCGAGCGCGCTGCCCTACATCCGCAGCGGCAAGATGGTGGCGCTGGGCACCACCGAGGCCAAGCGCTCGGCCATCACGCCGGACCTGCCCGCGCTGGGCGAGACGCCGGCACTGAAGAACATCGACATCGGCGTCTGGTTCGCGCTGATGGGCCCGGCGAAGCTGCCCGAGCCCGTGGTGGCGCGCCTGAGAAAAGCGCTGGACGAAACGCTGCAATCACCCGACTTTCGCCGCAAGATGGAGGCGACCAGCTCGGTCGTCCCACTGGCGCCGTTGGACATCGAGCGCTTCCTGAGCGCCGAAACCGCCAAGTACCGCAACATCGTGCAATTCGCAAACATCAAGGAATGAGCTTGTCCGCACCCTCCTTCGAACTTCTCCCGCCCGACCTCTCCGACTGGCGCGCCGGCAATACCGGCACCGAGGGCGTCTGGCATTTCGACGCCGGCCTGGCCGGGCACCGCGTGATGATCAGCGCGCTGGTGCACGGCAATGAAGTGTGCGGCGCCTGGGCGCTCAAGGGCCTGCTGGACGCCGGCGTGCGCCCGCGGCGCGGCAGCCTGACGCTGGCCTTCTGCAACCTGGAGGCCTTCGACAGCTTCGATGCCGCCGATGCCGACGCCTCGCGCTTCGTCGACGAAGACCTCAACCGCCAGTGGTCGAGCGACCGGCTCGAGGCAGGCGGCACGCGCGAGCGTCGCCGCGCCGCGGCGCTGCAGCCCTACGTGGCGCAGGCCGACTGGCTGCTGGACCTGCATTCGATGCACGAGCCCAGCGCGCCGCTGACCCTCACCGGCATGCAGCCGCGCAACCTCGCGCTGGCGCGGGCCTTGCGCAGCCCCGAGCACATCGTGATCGACGCCGGCCACAAGGACGGCGTGCGCATGCGCGACTTCGGCCGCTTCGGCCTGCCCGACGCCGACCCGGCCAGCGATGCGCTGGCACTGCTGGTCGAATGCGGCTTCCATGGCGATCCGGCCAGCCGCACCGTCGCGCAGGACCAGTGCGCCCGCTTCCTGCGCGCCGCCGGCACGCTCGACGATGCGGACATCGCCCGGGCGTTGCCCGGCTGGCTGCAGGCCGACGCGCCACGCCAGTGGGCGCTGGACGTGACCGGCCCGGTGGTTGCGCGCAGCGAAGACTTTCGCTTCGCCCGCCCCTTCACCGGCCTGGAGGTGATCGCACAGGCGGGCACCGTGATCGGCTGGAACGAAGGCGAGCCGGTGGTCACGCCCTATGACGACTGCGTGCTCGTCATGCCGTCGACCCGGCAGGCCAAGCCCGGCGTGACGGTGGTGAGGTACGCGCGCCGCCGCGCGCTTTGAGGCACGCTTCGGCGAGCATCAGCTGTGGCGGCTAGTACCGCGCCTCGACGCGCCCCGCCCCGGCCGATGCGTGCGTCTGCGGCCCTTCGAGCACCGCCTTCATGTCGCTCAGGTACTGCCCCACGACGGGCTCGTGCGTGAGGTTGAGCATGTGGTGGATGCCCGGCGGGTCGTTCACGTAGCCCACGGTCCAGCCGCGCGCGGTCATTCCCTTGCCGACGGCGGCCATGTCGCGCGACGGCGAGCCGAAGGCGAAGATGGACAGCTCCGGGCGCCGAAGGTGGGCAGGCCCAGCGCGTCCAGTCCCGTCTGCATGGCGCGCCGCGTGGCCAGCACGCGCTGCGTCACGCGCAGGTAGCCGTCCTTGCCCAGGTAGTTCATGACGGCCCACGCGGCGGCGATCGCGCCGCCCGCGCGCGTGCCGACCAGCGTGTGCGTGAAGTACTGGCCGCGCGGCCAGTTGTCGAAGAAGTAGCCCATCAGCGCGAACGATTCCGGGTCTGCAAAGAACAGCGTCGATGCGCCCTTGGCGGTGTAGCCGTACTTGTGCAGGTCCGCCGAGATCGAGGTCACGCCCTCCACCGCGAAATCGAAGTCGGGAATGTCGGCGCCCAGCTCCCGCGCGAACGGCGCGAAGTAGCCGCCGACGCAAGCATCCACGTGCATCCAGGTGCCCTGCTCGCGCGCCAGCGCCGCCAGCTCGGGAATCGGGTCGACCACGCCGTGCGGGAACGACGGCGCCGAACCCACGAGCATCGCCGTGTCGGGCGTCAAGGCGGCGCGCATGGCGGCCACATCGGCCCGAAAGTCCGCCCCCAGCGGCGTGCGCACCGGCTCCAGCCCCAGGAAGTAGGCCGCCTTGTCGAAGGCCGGATGCGCGCTCTGCGGCATCACGATGCGCGGCTTGCCCATGCCGGGGCGGCGCGCCAGCGCCCGATCGCGCGCGCACTTGACGGCCAGGAAGATGCTCTCGGTGCCGCCCGTGGTCATCGCACCGCAGGCCTGCGGCCCGCCATGCAGCAGGCCCAGCCCCATGGCCACGACCTCGGACTCGAACTTGGCGAGGCTGCCGAAGGCGCGCGGCCCCAGGCCGTTTTCCGAGAAGTACATCAGGTAGGCCTGCTTGGCCACCTCGAGCACGTCTTCGCCGCCGTAGTGAATGAACATCGGCACGCGGCCGCCGCGCCAGTCGGCGTCGTTCGTGCGGCGTGCTTCAGCTGGCGCTGCAGTTCGTCCCATGCGATGCCGCGTTCGGGAAGTCGTGTGGTCATGATGGGCTCATCCTTCCTTGCCGCCCCAGTGGACGACCTTGTTTTCGAGTGCGCGCGCCAGCAGGTCGAGCGCATAGCCCAGCACCGCCATGATCAGCGCGCCGACGATCACGACATTGGTGAGCAAGAAATCCGACGCCGACATCGCCATGTAGGCGATGCCCGCGTTGGTGGCGATCATCTCGGCGCCCACGAGCATCGTGACGCCGATGCCGATGCTCACGCGGATGCTGGTGAAGATGCCCGGCAGGCTCGCGGGGAAGATCACCCGCCGGAAGATCATCGTGCGCGAGGCCCCCAGCGCCATCGCGGCCTGCACCTTGCGCCGCCCCACGCCGCGCACCGCCTGCATCGCGCTGATCGACAGAATCGGGAACAGCGCCAGCACGATGATCACGATCTTGGCGACCTCCCCGATGCCGAACCAGATGATCAGCAACGGCAGCAGCGCGAGCTTGGGCATGGGCCGCGAGATCTCGATCGGCGGATCGAGCACGGCCTTGACCGTCTCGTTCATGCCCATCCACAGGCCCAGCGGCACGGCCACCACCACGGTGAGCACGAATGCCAGCCCGAACCGAAACAGGCTGATGCCCAGGTGATGCGCCAGCGTCTTGCCCTGGTAGCCGTTCTGCATGAGCTGCAGGAAGGTCTGCCAGACGGACACCGGCGACGGCAGGAACAGCGGCGCGACCAGCGGCTTGTCGCCCACGAGCGGCGTGGTGATCAGGAACCACAGCGCCAGCAGCACGGCGAAGGAGCCCAGGTTGATCCAGCGCGAGCGCCCCTTGGCGCCCGGCGCATAGGCCGACGCGTTCATCGTTCGCTCTCCTGGCGCTGCGCCGTCAGCGCCTCTTGGCGCAACAGGCCGAAGATCTCGGCCTTCATGCGCGCGAACTCGGCGCTCGTGACCACGGCCGGGTCGGCGCTCTGTGCGAACTGGGGCCGGAAGTTCGCCTTGACGCGCCCGGGCCGCGCCGACATCACGACCACGTCGGTGGCCAGGAAGAGCGCTTCGTCGATGCTGTGCGTGATCCACAGCACCGTCTTGCGGGTCTCCTGCCAGATGCGCTTGATTTCTTCTTGCAGCAGTTCGCGCGTCTGCGCGTCGAGTGCGGCAAAGGGCTCGTCCATCAGCAAAATCTCGGGGTCGTTGGCCAGCGCGCGTGCAATCCCCACGCGCTGCTGCATGCCGCCCGACAGCTCATACGGATACCGCTTGGCAAAGCCCGAGAGCCCGACCATCTCGAGGTAGCGCGCCGCGATACGCTCGGCCTCGGCCGCGGGCTTGCCGGTGGCCAGCGGCCCGAACGCCACGTTGTCGCGCACGCTCATCCAGGTGAACAGCGCGCCCTGCTGGAACACCACGCCGCGCCGCGGATCGGGGCCGCGCACGGGCAGGCCGTCCATCAGCACCCGGCCGCTCGTCGGCTGCTCGAAGCCCGCAAGAATGTTGAGCAAGGTGCTCTTGCCGCAGCCCGAAGGGCCGAGCAGGCAGGTGAAATCGCCTTCGGCGATGTCGAGCGTGATCGGCTCCAGGGCCTGCACGGCATCGGCGCCCTGGCCGAAACGCTTGCTCACCTGCTCGAAGCGGACCTTGGGTGCGTCGCTGGCGCGTTCTGCCGGCGGCATCGCGTCAGGCCGCCATCTTGGCGACGAAGCTCGAGTCGACCAGCCCGCCCATGTCCTTGGGCATGGCGGTGATCTGGCCCGACTCGAACAGAAACTGCGCCTGGGTCTGCAACGTCTTGAGCACGCCCGTGTCTTTCTCGCCGGGCTTGCCCATCCACCGGCTGCTGGCCTGTTCGCTGGCGGGCACGGGGTAGAAGGTGTTGAGCGAGCGCATCACCGTCGCTTCATCGACATTCAGGAACCTTGTCATGGTCTCGACCACGTCCTTCGGGTCTTCCTTGAAGCCGCGCGCGATGCGCTCGTAGTCCTTGAGAAACGCCAGCACCAGGTCCGGCGACTTCTGCTTGAACTCGTCGCGCACCAGCAGGCCGTCGAAGATCAGCAGGCTCTGGCGATTCAGGTCGCCGGTCTTGAAGATGATCTTGCCGCCGTCGTCGGTCAGGCGCGGCAGCACGGGCACCCAGATGTAGCTCGCGTCGATGTCGCGGCGCTGCCAGGCGGAGACGATCTGGTCGGCGCGCATGTTGATGAGCTGCACGTCGCCCAGGCCCAGGCCCGCGAACTTGAGCGCGGCCACGGCCGCGAAGTGCACCGAGGTGTTGAACGGCAGGCCGATCTTCTTGCCCTTCAGGCCGGCCACGCTCGTGATGCCCGAGTTGCCCTGCACCACCAGGCATTCGCTGTCCACGATGTTCTTGTAGACGTACACCATCGAGGCCTTGAGCCCGTTGGCGTAGCCACCATCATCGGGCTGGAGCCGATGTTGCACATGTCCAGGCTGCCGCCGGCCATGGCCGAGATCACCTCGGAGCCCGCGCGCACCGTCACGAAGTCGCTGCTGACGCCCTGCCCGAATGTCCTGGGCGTCAGGTTCTTCGCGCGGATGTAGTTCTGCGCATCGATGGCCCCGAAGGTGCCGAGCTTCACCGAGCGCGACTGCGCGAACGCGGGGCCGGCGCTGCCCAGCAAGGCGCCGCCGGCGGAGGACGCCAGCAGCATGTGGGCGGCGGTCAGATGGAACTCGCGGCGAGAGAGATTCAGCTTCATGGGCACGGCCTTTCCTGAGACGAAGGAAGAACGGAACCCACCGCCTGGCGGGTCTGGCCGCAGTTTAGAAGCGCTTGAATATATTCAAAATGCTCCAAAACCCGCCCATGGGGCGAATCTCAGGGTTTGAGCAGGCGAATCAGGAAGCGGGAGCCGTGCGCCAGGTCGTCGCGCATGGCCTGCCCGAGGGCGTCGCCGTCGCGCCGCCGCAGCGCGTCCATGGCGACCAGATGAGTCTCGTGCCCGGTCAGGCTGCCGCAGTACTGGGGAAACAGCAGGTTGAGCGTGGGGCCGACGCGCAGCCACAGGCTTTCGATGATGCGGATCAAGATAGGCTGGCCCGACGCTCGATATATTGAGAGGTGAAAATCCGAATTTCGCATCAGCGTCTGGTGCGCGTCGCCGGCCTGGATCGCGACAAGGTGCGCCTGCATCACAGCCTCGAGCCGTTCGATCTCATCATGGGAGATTCGCGGTGCAGCCTCCTTGGCGGCCAGGCATTCGAGCTCCATCCGGATCTTGAGGATCTCGCGGTAGGTCTCGACACCCAACCGGGGGACGCGGATGGTGCGGCCATTGACCACCTCCAGCCCATGCTCCACCACCAGCCGTTGCACCGCCTCGCGCACCGGCGTCAGGCTCACGCCGAAGTCTTCGGCCACCCCGCGCACCGTCAGCACCTGTTCGGGCAGCAGCGCGCCGGTCATCAGGGCGTGGCGCAGCTTCTGATAGGCCTGGTCGGCGAGGGTGTCGCCGCGCGCGCCTTGCCAGTCATCCAGGACGAACACCGAGGCATCCTGCGCGACGGCAGCCGCTGCGGGACGTTTGGACGGACGGCTGGGCATCGAAGGCGACTTGGGCATGGAGGAAGGCATCGGGGCGCGGTGGAGGCGGTTGAATATACTCTGCCCGGATTGCTGCGCCTCGGACCTCGACCGCGCATCGCATCTCGAGTGGCATGACGCAATCGCGCGGCCGGCCAACCCCTCTCCGGGCCCCTGTGACGTTGGCGACAACCGCCGCCGCCGAGCTTTGGCACCATCGCTGCATCGCCCGCCCGGGCTTCACGGCAGTTGCAATCCCTCCATGACTTCGCCCTTCCCCACAACCTCGCTCGAGCTTTGCGGCCCGCTGCGCCAGCCGCGCCAGATGCTGGCCCAGCAGAAGTACGACGGCCACAAGTCCATTCACGACGACGCCATGGCCGAGGGGCTGGGCCTGCGGGCGGGGCCGATCGAAGGGCCGACGCATTTCAGCCAGTTCGATCCCCTGCTGTTCCAGGTGTTCGGGCAGGCCTGGTTCGAGTCCGGCTGCATCAGCGCGCACTACCAGAACATGGTGGTCGAGGGTGAGTCCGTGCGCGCCTTCGTCGAGCGGCCCGCACCGGGCGCCAGCTTCGTGCGCCTGCGCGCCGAGAAGGCCGACGGCACGCCGGTGCTGCAAGGCACGGCCTCGGTGGGCGATGCGGCCTCGCATCCGCACGAGCTCCAGCAGCGCATCGCCAAGCTCCGGGCACCCAACGGGCTGGTGATCAACCGCGACCTCAAGGTGGGCCAGCGCGGCGCGGTCGTCGAGAAGATCCGCATGGGCTTCGACCAGCACATGGGCGACCACTACCCGTTCACGCTGGCCGACAAGCTCGCGGTCATTACCGAGCCGTGCGACTGGTATACGCCCGAAGGCGGCAAGCGCTCGCCGTGGGGGCGCGCCATCATCCCGACCGAGATGATCAGCGTGCTGCTGGGCTCCACCAGCGCCGAGGCCCAGCTCGGCGGGCGCACGCCCGCGGTGGGCCTTTTCGCCGGGCAGGAGATCCGGCTGGTGAAGGGCCCGCTGTTCGTCGACGCCGACTACGAACTCGAGCGCGAGATCATCGCGTTGAGCGAGAGCGCGCGCACCGAGTCCGTGTGGATACGCACCAAGGTCTACGAGATGCCGTCGCGCACGTTGGTGGCCGAGATGATCCTGAACGGCGCGACGATGAAGGCCTCGTACCCCCGCTACGAGGCCGAGGCCCGCGAGCTGGGCCTGGCCTGACCGAGCCGGCGGCAACAGCCGCCCACGATTTCCTTCACGAGACAAGCCTCTTCATGACGCAATCCATCGACATCGACACCGGCACGCCCCACCTCCTCGCCTCGCTCGACGCAGGCGTTCTCACGCTGACCTTGAACCGGCCCGATGCGCGCAACGCGATGTCGCTCGCGATGAACCAGGCGCTGGAGGCGCAGCTGGCCGCGGCCGAACTCGACACGCGGGTGCGCTGCATCGTGCTGACCGGCGCGGGCCAAGGCTTCTGCGCCGGCGGCGACGTCAAGGGCATGGCGGCGGCCGGCGACGGCACGGTCGGCGCCCTGACCATCGACCAGGCGATCCACCGCCAGCGGGCCAACCAGCGCGGCACGGCCGGCAGGCTGTTCAAGATGCCCAAGCCGACGATCGCGGCCCTGCCCGGCCCCGCCGCCGGGGCGGGCCTGTCGTTGGCACTGGCCTGCGACCTGCGCATCATGGCCAGCACCGCGATCATGACCACGGCCTTCGCGCGCGTGGGCTTCTCGGGCGACTACGGCGGCACCTACTTCATGACGCAGCTCATCGGCGCGGCCAAGGCGCGTGAGCTCTATCTGCTGTCGCCCCGCGTGAGCGCCGAGGAAGCGCTGAAGCTGGGCCTGGCGAACTGGGTCTGCGCACCGCAGGAGCTGGCCGAACGCACCACGCAGATCGCGCGCAGCCTGGCGAGCGGCCCGACCGTGGCCTACCGCTACATGAAGGAAAACCTGAACCGCGCGATGGCCGGCGACGTCGACGATTGCCTCGACCTCGAGGCCACGCACCACGTGCACTGCGGCCAGACCGAAGACCACCGGGAAGCCAGCCGCGCCTTCGTGGAAAAGCGCGAGCCCGTGTTCCGGGGCCGCTGAGCCGCCGCGCAAACATTCCCGCATTCCCGCATTCCCGCATTCCATCCTCCAGAGGCAGACTCCATGAAGACACGCATCACCGAACTGTTCGGCATCGAGCACCCCATCATCCAGGGCGGCATGCACTACGTCGGCTTCGCCGAGCTGGCGGCGGCCGTCTCCACGCCGGCGGCCTGGGCATCATCACCGGGCTCACGCAGCGCACGCCCGAGCTGCTCGCGCAGGAGATCGCGCGCTGCCGCGAAATGACCGACAAGCCCTTCGGCGTCAACCTCACCTTCCTGCCGACCGTGAGCTCGCCCGACTACCCGGGCTACATCCGCGCCATCCTCGATGGCGGCATCAAGGCAGTGGAAACCGCGGGCAACAACCCGCAGAAGTGGCTGCCGGCGCTGCACGAGGCCGGCGTGAAGGTGATCCACAAGTGCACGTCGGTGCGCCACGCGCTGAAGGCCGAGTCGATCGGCTGCGACGCCGTGAGCGTCGACGGCTTCGAATGCGGCGGCCATCCGGGCGAGGACGACGTGCCGAACTTCATCCTGCTGCCGCGCGCGGCCGAAGAACTGAAGATCCCGTTCGTCGCCTCGGGCGGTATGGCCGACGGCCGCTCGCTGGTGGCGGCGCTGGCCCTCGGGGCCGAGGGCATGAACATGGGCACGCGCTTCATCGCGACCCGGGAGGCCCCGGTGCACGAGAACGTCAAGCAGGCCATCGTGGCGGCGAGCGAGCTCGACACGCGCCTTGTCATGCGCCCGCTGCGCAACACCGAGCGCGTGCTGAAGAACGCTGCCGTGGAGCGGCTGATCGAGAAGGAGCGCGCGCTGGGCGCGGCGCTGAAGTTCGACGACATCATCGAAGAGGTCGCGGGCGTCTATCCGAAGATCATGCGCGAAGGCGCGATGGACGCGGGCGCGTGGTCGTGCGGCATGGTCGCCGGGCTGATCAACGACGTGCCGACGGTCAAGCAACTGATCGACCGCATCATGCGGGAGGCCGAAGAGATCATCGGCCAGCGCCTGGCGCGCTTCGCTGCCCGCTGAGAGTCAGGCGACGCAATCGAGGCACAGGCAGGGCGCGGGCGCACCCTGCTCCGCCCTGCGAAGCCTTACTTGCCGAACAAGCCGGCCGCGCGCTGCCACGTGCGCAGCATGAAGCCCGCGCGCTCCACGTCGGCCTGCGCCACCAGCGGTGCCTCGCCCACGGGCTTGCCGTTCGACTCCGCCACGACCTTGCCGATCACCGTGCCCTTGGTCACGGGCGCTTCCAGGTCCGGCTTGATCTGCGCAGTGGTGGTCACCTTCTGGCCGCGCGGCACCGTCACCGTCCAGGGCGTTGCCAGGCCCGCGGCAACCGTGTCCGCCCTGCCGAAGCGGATCTTGGTCGTCGTGACGACCGCGTTGGGCTGAACGGGGGTCGCCTGCTCGAAGTTGGCGTACCCCCAACCGAGCAGCGTGCGGGTCTGGTCGGCACGGGCCTGCGCGCTGTTGGTGTTGAGAATCACCGTGATCAGGCGCATGCCGTTGCGCTTGGACGAAGTCACGAGGCAGAAGCCCGCGTCCTGCGTGTGGCCAGTCTTCAGGCCGTCGACCGTGGGGTCGGTGTAGAGCAAGGCGTTGCGATTGCCCTGCTTGATTCCGTTGTACTTGAACTCACGCTCCGCGTAGATGGGGTAGTAGTCGGAGCTGTCGCGGATGATCGCGCGCGCCAGAATGGCCAGGTCGCGCGCGGACGACTTGTGCGCGGGATCGGGCAGGCCCGTGGCGTTCACGAAATTCGTGTGCGTCATGCCCAGGCGCTGGGCTTCGGCATTCATGAGCTTGGCAAAGCCCTGCTCGGAGCCCGCCATGTGCTCGGCGATGGCCTTGGACGCATCGTTGCCCGACTGCACGATGATGCCGCGCAGGATGTCGATCACCGTGGCCTGGCTGTTCAGCGGCAGGTACATGCACGACTCGGTGCTCGAGCCGCGGCACCAGGCGTTCTCGCTGACCGAAACGAGCTCGTCCTTCTTGAGCTTGCCCGAGCGCAGCGCCTGCTCGACCAGGAAGCTGGTCATCATCTTGGTCAGCGCGCCGGCGGCAGCGCTTCGTCGGGGTTGGCCGAGGCCAGCACCTCGCCCGATTCGAAGTCCATCAACAACCACGCCTTGGCGGCCAGCGCAGGCGCGCCGCCAGCAACGGCGGATTCCCCGGCCAGGGGCGCCGCGGCGGGCGCGGCAGCGGCGGCCTTCTTGTGGGCTGCAGGCTTGGCGGCATGCCCGGCCGCGAAAGCCACTGAAGCGGGAACCAGGGCGCTCGTGGCGATTGCGAAGGCGAGAGGAAGGACGGAAGAAGTCTTGAATTGCATGGGCATGAGGGAGCGGAATATAGGTTCTGGCGAGTCAGGCGGGCTTGAATGTGCAGGGGAAGACCAAGATTCGCAGCACAAGTTCAGCGATCAGGTGCGCATTCTGTCTTGCTGAGCGCCAACGCCGACGTCAGGAAGCGCAGCGTACCTGAGCCAGAGGCGGGCCAGAGACAAGTTGCCAACCGTAACACCCTTGCCTTTCGCCATAGGGAAGGCATGGCACCGGCACGTCGTTGTTCACAGCGCCCGAGCCTGTATTGGCCCTGAGGCGGCTCAGGTGCCCGCCGCAATGCGCGCCAGCCGCTGGGCATCGACGATGCGAATGCGCTTGTAGCGCATGTCGATGGCGCCTTCGTCCACCAGGCGCCCCAGTTCCTTGTTGATGGTCTGGCGCGACAGCCCCAGCATGGCCGCCAGGTCGTTCTGCGAGAGGCGCACCAGCGGCAAGCCGTCGCCCTCCGGCGTCGGCTGGCTCTGCCCGCTGTAGAAGTGGACCAGGCTCATCAACGTGGCGGCCACGCGCCCGTGGATCGAGTTGAGCATCTGGTTCTGCAGCAGCACGATGCTCAGGCGCTGGCGCTGCAGGCCCAGCTTGGCCACGTCGCGCCACAGCACGGGCTCGGCATCGAGCACCGCGATCACGGCGTCGCAGGGCAGGTGGACGATCACCGAGTCTTCGTGCGCGTGGTAGTCGTAGGGCAGCGGCACGTCTTCCAGCAGGCGCACCAGCGGCGCCACCTGCCCCGGCCCGAGCAATGCGTTGACGTACTTGCGCCCGTGGCTGCTCATGCTGCTGATTTCCAGGCAGCCCGACACCACCACCAGCAGTTCGCGCCGGTGGCGGTCATGCGCCAGCACCTGCGTGCGCCGGCCGTAGCGCTCCAGGCGCGCCGACTTCATGAGGTCGGCGCGGCGCGCGTCGGGCCAGCGCGAGAACAGCTCGTTCCAGCGCAGCGCGCGCTCGAGCAGCGCAGCGCTCTCCTCGGCGTTTCGTGGGGTGGAGGGGGTCGATCGGGTCAGCGGGTTCTCCCTGCCGTGATGTTCATGAATCTGTCAAAGCGTTGACAGATTCGAGGGGCCGTCGTTTCTATCGTAAGCACCGGACATCGACAAGCACACAAGCGGCACCGCCATGCATCCGCATGCGGCAAGCCCCACCGGAGACAAGACCTCATGAAGAAGACAGTTGCCGCCGCCCTTGCGCTGGCGGCCTCCTCGCTCACGCTGGCGCAGAGCAGCGTGAGCATCTACGGCACGGTCGACCTGTACATGGCGTTCGCCAAGTCGGGCATCACCTCGTCGAAGCGACTCGAAGACGGCGGCCAAACCGCCTCGCGCCTGGGTTTTCGCGGCGTCGAAGACCTCGGGGGCGGGCTCAGCGCGCACTTCACGCTCGAGAGCGGCTTTGCGCCCGACACCGGCAACGGCACGCTGCCCGGGCCCGCCATGTCGTTCAGCCGGCAGTCCTACGTCGGCCTCTCGGGGCCGTGGGGGCAGATCGATGCGGGCCGCATGTACACGCCGATGTTCTACACGCTGTTCAAGGCCGACCCGTACGGCGTGAACTCGGTGTTCTCGCCGATCAACCTGGTGGCCGCCACCGACGCGCAGCCCGGGCTCACGCCCTTCGCGGCGCGCGCCAGCAACATGGTGCGCTACCGCACGCCGGCCAGCAGCGACTTCTTCGCCGACGTGGCCTACGCACCGGGCGAATCGAGCGCGCCGAGCCACCAGAGCGGCAACTTCTACGGCGCCAGCATGGGCTGGTCGCGCAAGCCTTACTACATCGCCTATGCGTTCCAGCGCGCGCGCTCGGGCTCCGCAGCGGCGCCCGTGGCCGAACCGGCCACCTCCACCTACCAGGCGCTGAGCGGCGCGTACGAGTTGCCCGACATCGGGCTGCAGTTCTACGGCAACTACGTGCGCAACACGTCGAGCCTGCCGCGCGTTCCCGCGGCCAGGCTCGCGAGCCTGGGCCTCACCTACAACGTGACCCCGGCATCGAACCTGATGTTCGAGGCCATGCAGCGCAAGGTCGACGACACCGAGCGTTCGCAGTTGGGCTGGACGCTGGGCTACGACTACTACCTGAGCAAGCGCACCGTGCTCTACGCGCGCTGGCTGCGCCTGCTTAACCGGCACGGCGCCTCGGCCACGCTCGCGACCATCCCGGTCGCGCCCGACAGCGGCAACGGCGTGCGCGTCATCGCCACGGGCATTCGCCACAACTTCTGAGCCCCCTTCCCCATCTCACCACTTCCAGATTTCTCCATGGATTTCTTCACCTCGCAGGCCGAATCGCTGTCGGCCCTGTTCGCCCCGCGCTCCATCGCGGTGGTCGGCGCCTCGTCCAACCCCCAGAAGATCGGCGGCATTCCGGTCGACTACCAGCGCCGCTTCGGCTTCGACGGCGCGCTCTATCCGGTCAACCCCAACGCCGGGCGCGTGCAGGAGCTGCCCGCCTGGCCCAGCCTGCGCGCCATCGGGCAGCCGGTGGACCTGGCCATTCTTTCCGTGCCCGCCGCGCTGGTCGACAGCGCGCTCGACGACGCCATTGCCGCGAAGGTGAAAGGGGTGGTGCTGTTCTCGTCGGGCTTTGCCGAGACCGGCGCCGAAGGCGTGGCCGCGCAGGCGCGCATCGGCGACAAGGCGCGCGCGGCCGGCGTGCGGCTCATCGGCCCCAACTGCCTGGCTTCATGAACATTGCGCGCAACGTCTACGCCACCTTCTCGCCCGCGCCCGGCGTGGGCCGCGTGGCGGCCGGGCGCATCGGGCTGGTGAGCCAGTCGGGGGCCTTCGGGGCGTATGCGTATTCGATGGCGCGAGCGCGCGGCGTGGGCCTGTCGCTGTGGGCCACCACCGGCAACGAGGCCGACGTGCAGTTCGCCGACTGCCTGGCGTGGCTTGCGCAAGACCCGGCCACCGACGTGATCATGGGCTACATGGAAGGTTGCCGCGACGGCCCGCGCCTGCGCGCGGCACTGGCCCTGGCGCAGGCCCACGGCAAGCCGGTGGTCATGGTGAAGGTCGGCAGCACGGCGCTGGGCGCGCAGGCCGCGGCCTCGCACACGGCGGCGCTCGCGGGCGACGACGCGGTGTACGACGCCGTGTTCCGGCAGTACGGCGTGCTGCGCGCGCGCAACCTCACCGAGTTCTTCGACCTGGCACACAGCGCGGCCGTGGCGGGCCGCCCGCGTGACCGCTCGATCGGCCTGTTCACGCTCTCGGGCGGCGTGGGCGCGCTGATGGCCGACGAAGCCTCGGCCCAAGGCCTCGACGTGCGCCCGCTGAGCGACGCCGCGCAGGACACGCTGCGCGGCTGGGTGCCGTTCGCGGCGCCGCGCAACCCGGTCGACATCACCGGGCAGGTCACCAACGACATGAGCCTGCTGGCGCGCAGCGCCCGCGTGATGCTCGACGACCGTGGCTTCGCTTCGTGGATGGGCTTCCTGGCCGCCGCCGGCGCGTCGGACGCGTTCTGGCCCGTGCTGCGCGACCTGGTGGCTTCGCTGCGCGCGGCCTACCCGGACACGCTGCTGGCCATCAGCACGCTGCTGGCACCGGAGCGCCGCGCCGAGCTGGAAGCCATGCGCTGCCTGGTGTTCTCCGACCCGTCGGACGGCATCCGCACCATCGCCGCGCTGGCGGGGCTGAAGCCGGCCGGCGCGGCATCGATTGCGCCCGCGCCGACGGCGCAGCCGTTCAGGCTCTCGCCCGGCACGCTGTCGGAGCCTGACGCGCTCGCGCTGCTCGCGCAGGCTGGCGTGCCCGTGGTCGCGCACCGCGTGGTGCGCAGCGCCGACGAGGCGGCCGCCGCGGCAGAGGCGCTCGGCGATGCGGTGGTGGTGAAGATCGTGAGCGCGGACATTCCCCACAAGTCGGACGTCGGCGGCGTGGCGCTCGGGCTGCGCGGCGCGGCGCAGGCGCGCGCGGCCTTCGAGCGCACACGCGACCACGCCCTGAGCGCGCGGCCCGATGCACGGCTCGGCGGCGCCCTGGTGGCCCGCATGCTGGCGGGCGGCGTCGAGTGCATCGCGGGCGTGCACCGCGACCCGGTGTTCGGCCCGGTGCTGATGTTCGGCCTGGGCGGCATCCACGTCGAGACGCTGCGCGACGTGTCGCTGCGCGCGCTGCCGATCTCGCGCAACGACGCGCTGGCCATGGTGCGCGAACTGCGGGCCTTCGCCATATTGGACGGCGCGCGCGGCCGGGCGCCGGTCGACCTCGAATCGATTGCCGATGCGCTGTGCGCGCTCGCCGGTTTCGCGCTGCGCGCCGGCGATTCGCTCGACAGCGCCGAGATCAATCCGCTGATCGCGCGGCCCGCGGCCGACGGCGGCTGCGTGGCGGTCGACGCGCTGGTCGTCGGCCGCGCCCCATGAACAACCACGGGAGACAGATCGCATGAAGACATCGATGACATTGCCGCGCGTGTTCGCGCTTGTGCTCGGGTTGGCGCTCGCCGCCACCGGTGCGTGGGCGCAGGCGCCCTTTCCGTCCAAGCCGCTGCGCATCGTGGTGCAGTACCAGGCGGGCGGCTCCACCGACATCCTCGCGCGCATCGTGGCCGAGGGCCTGTCGAAGCGGCTGGGCCAGCCGGTGGTGGTCGAGAACCGCAGCGGCGCGGGCGGCATCATCGGCACCGACTACGTCGCCAAGAGCGCGCCCGACGGCTACACGCTGCTGCTGACGGTGCCCGGCCCCGTCACCGCGAACATGGTGCTCTACAGCAAGCTGCCGTACGACCCGCGCATCGACCTGCGCATGGTGTCGGACATTGCCACCACGCGCACCGTGCTGGCGGTGCACCCGTCCGTTCCCGCGACGGACTTCAAGCGCCTGATCGCCGCGGTGAAGGCCGCGCCCGGCAAGTACACGATGGGCTCGTGGGGCCCGGGCACGCAGCCGCACCAGATCCAGGTCTACATGGACCGCGCCTACGGCCTGCAGACGCTGCACGTGCCCTACAAGGGCGAGAGCCCGATGGCGGTGGACCTGATCGGCGGCGTCATCAACATGACCGTGGGATCGATCACCACGCTGCAGCCGTACATCGCGGCCGGCAAGCTGCGCGCGCTGGCGGTCGTCGGACCCCGCCGCGCCAGGACGCTGCCCGATGTGCCGACCTTTGCCGAGCAAGGCTACGCCGACGAGGTGTACGCGCTCACCGGGCCGACCTCGCTGATGGCGCCCGCGCAGACGCCCGACGCGGTGGTCGAGCGGCTCGGTCGCGAGGTCAGCGCGGTGATCCACCAGCCGGAGGTCGCCAGGCGCATCGAGGAGCTCGGCGCCGAGCCCGTCGGCAACCTGCCGGCCGAGGCCACCGCGGCCTACAAGGCCTTTCTTCCCGTGACGCTGCGGCTCACGCAGGCCACGGGCGTGAAGCTCGACTGAGCGCCCGCCATTCGCCATTTGCATCCCTCCATGAATTCCAGCCAAGAGGTTTTTCCCATGAATGCTCCCGACCCCCAACTCGCCGTTGCACTTGCGCGCAAGGCGCTGGCCCGCTGCGTCGGCCTGGCCGCCTTCGTCTACGGCTACCCGCTCACGGAGACCTACCGCACCTGCGCCCTGCAGACCGCGCCGCGGGCCGAGCGCCGCGCCGGTGCCTCGCACGGCTCGGACGTGCGCGCGCCGCTGAACACGCTGCACCACGCGCCGCGCCCCTCCACCGACGAAGACCGCGACGTGGTCACGCCGGCCAACGACCTGCTCTACACCATCGCATGGGTGCATCTGGCCCACGGACCGATGCTGCTGACCGTGCCCGCGTCGGCGCGCCATCCGGGCCGCTACTTCGTGCTGCCGCTGTACGACGCCTACACCGAGAACTTCGAGAACCTGGGCCCGCGCAACTGCAACCCCGAGGGCGAGACCGTGGTGCTCGTGGGCCCCGGCGGCACCGTGCCCGAAGCGCTTGCCGGCCACCGCGTGGTGCATTGCTCGACCGATCTCGTCTGGCTCATCGGCCGCATCCTGGTCGGCGACGAAAGCGACTGGCCGGCGGCCCGCGCCCTGCAGTCCGAGATCCGGCTGGCGCCCGCGCCCGGCACGACGCCGCAAGGGCGCCCCGCCGCCATCGAATATTGGGCCGGTCCGCCCGTGGATGCCATGGCCGCCGCCTTCGAGAACGGCGAGCCGCCCGCGCAGGTGGCGGCGCGCTTCTTCACCAACATGTGCCATGCGCTCGCCGAGGCGCCGGGCCGGGTGGAAGACCGGGCCCTGGTGGCCTGGTTCGGCCAGGCCGGGCTGCGGCCGGACGCCGCTTTTTCCTGGGAGTCGCTGGACGAGCCCGCGCGCGAAGGCCTGGTCGAAGGCTTTGCCGAAGGCGTGCAACTGGTCGGGGCCGCAGGCCGCAACCGGCGCCCCAAGCCCTGGTCGATGCGCCCGCGACGGGGCGCTACGGCAGCGAGTTCCTGGGCCGCGCGCGCACGGCCTACCTGGGGCTGGGCGCGCTCGCCACCAGCGAGGCCGTCTACGCCGCGGCGCACCACGACGCCCTGCAGGCGCCGCTGGACGGCCGGCACCATTACGCGATGCGCTTCGAGGCCGACGACATGCCGCCGGCCGACGCCTTCTGGTCGGTCACGCTCTATGGCAGCGACCGTTTCCTGTACCCCAACGCGATGCGCCGCCACGCGATCGGCGACCGCACGCCCGGGCTGAAGCGCGGCGCCGACGGCAGCCTGGAGTTGGTGCTGAGCCACGCGCGACCGGACGACACCGCCAACTGGCTGCCCGCGCCGGCCGGGCGCTTCTACCTGATCCTGCGGATGTACCACCCGCAAGAAGGCGTGCAGAGCTGGCGCATTCCGGCGCTGCAGGCAAGCAAGGACTGAACGATGCAAGCGATGATCGAAACAGAAAACGAACTGCGCGCGCTGGCCGAAGAGGCCGTCGTCCATGCCTACCCGCTCTACGAAATGGCGCGCATGCGCGCAGCCACCTCGCCGCAGCGCACCGACACCGCCGGCGAGGCGTCCAGGCCGCTTCGCTGGTGCAACGTGTTCACGCACGCACGGCAACTGCTGGGCCCCGGCAAGAGCCGCGTCGTGACACCGAACCACGACACGCTCTACACCAACGCCTGGCTCGACCTGGGCGACGGCCCGCTGGTGATCGACGTGCCCGACACGGCCGGGCGCTACTACGTGCTGGGCCTGCTCGACTTCTACACGAACCCCTTCGCGCACCTCGGCCAGCGGCTCACGGGCACGGCGGCACGTTCGTTCCTCGTCACGCCGCCGGGCTGGCGCGGCGAGCTGCCGTCTGCCTTTCGCGAGGCCGGCGCGCATGTCGAGGCGCCGACGCGCTGGCTGTGGGTGATCGGCCGCATCCTGGTCGACGGGCCGCACGACGTGCCAGCGGTCAATGCGCTGCAGGACGGCTTCGTCGTTCGCACGTTGTCCGACTGGCAGGCGGGCAGGCCGTCGGCACCCAGGCGCTTCGACCCCGCCTGCGATCCGAAGGCGCCGCTGACAGCCGCGCACTTCGCGGCGCAAGTGAACCGTGCGTTGCGCGAGAACCCCCCGCCCGCCGGCGAGGCCGCATCGGTCGCGCGCTTTGCCCCGCTGGGGTTCGGCCCCGATGCCGATGCGGACGCGCTCGACGACATGCAACGCACCACGCTTCAGGACGCGCTCGACGCGGTGCTGCCCCGGTTGCGCGAGGCGCAGTCGGGCACCACCACGGCCACCGGCTGGGTGCAGATGCCGCTGGTCGAAGGCAGCTTCGGCGACGACCACCTGGCGCGCGCGCTGGTCGCGCTCAAGTACATCGGCATGCTCGAAAGCCGCGAGGCGACCTATCCGCTCGCGTGGCGCGACGCAGCCGGCCGCACGCTCAACGGCAGCCACCGCTACACGCTGCGCTTCGCGCCCGGCGCGATGCCGCCGGTCGACGCCTTCTGGTCGCTGACCATGTACGACAGCCGCGACTACATGCTGGTGGCCAACCCCATCGACCGCTATGCCATCGGCGACCGAACACCGGCGCTGCGGCACGACGCCGACGGCGGCCTGACGCTGCACATCCAGCACGCGCGCCCCGAAGGCGAAGCCGCGCAGGCCAACTGGCTGCCCGCGCCCGAAGGCGATTTCTATCTGTGCCTGCGGGCCTACATGCCCCGCGCGGAAATGCTGGACGGGCGCTATGCGCTGCCCGCCGTGGTGCGCAACGGGGAGGTGGCATGAACACGACCACGAACACGACCGCCAGCACGGAGCAGGAGAAGCCCTTCCTCATCGTCGGCACCGGCACCGAGACGGTCGCGCCGGGGCTGCACATCCTGCGCGGGCAGGGGCAGTCCTTCGTGGCCGAGACCGACGTCGGCCTCGTGGTGATCGATGCCGGACCGGGCGGCCCGGTGACGCAGGGCATGATCGATGCGGTGCGCGCGCTCAGCGACGCGCCGCTGCATGCGCTGTGCTACAGCCACGGCCACGTGGGCTACAACGCCGGCGTGCCGATGTGGCTTGCGCACGCGGCGCAGCGCGGCGATGCGCCGCCGCGCGTCATTGCGCACCGCAACGTGCCGCGCCGCTATGCGCGCTACCACGAGACCGAGGCGCTGCAGCACCGCATGGCCGAGATCCAGTTCAACCGCCCCGCGGGTTTCTTCGACCGGCGGCTGGCCATGCACGCGCCGACCGAGACCTTCGACGACCGGCTGCAGATCGGCAGCGGAGAAAGCCGCATCGAGCTGCGCTGGGCGCCCTCGGAAACCGACGACGCTCTTGCGCTGTGGAGCCCGTCGCAGCGCGTGCTCTATGGCGGCGCGGCGCTGATCGACTCGATTCCCAACATCGGCACGCCGTTTCGCACGATGCGCGACACGGTGCGCTGGGCCGACACGCTCGACGCGCTCGCGGCGCTCGGCGCGCGCAAGGCGGTGCGCGAGTTCGGCGCCACGCTCGAGGGCGAGGCGCAGGTGCGGCACGTGCTCACGCACACGGCGCGCGCGCTGCGCTGGCTGCGCGCCGAAGTCGTGCGACTCATGAACGAAGGGCTCAACGAGCGCGAGACGCTGGCGCGCATCCGCTTTCCCGAAGAACTGTTCGGCGTCGAGTGGATGAAGCCCACGTATGGCGACCCCGGCTACATCGTGCGCGACATCTATCGCTCCGAGAACGGCTGGTGGGACCGCAACCCGACCTCGCTGCACCCGGAGGCGCCCGAAGCCATCGGCCAGGCCGTTGCGGACGCCATCACCGACAAGCGCGGCGTGATCGCGCAGGCCGCAGCACTGGCGCGGGAAGGCCGCTGGCAGCTCGCGCTGCACGTGATCGACCTGCTGGCCACCGCACGCGGCGACGCCCCCGAACTCGTGGAGGCGCGCTCGCTCAAGGCCGAATGCTTCGCCAGCGCGCACGGCAGGTGCCCAGCTACGTGTCGCGCAACCTGTACCGCGTGAGCGCCGACATGATCGAGCAAGGCGCGCAGGGCCGCTTCGGTATTCAATGATTCGATTTCGCAGGAGACAAGAAACCATGACAACACCAAAGCTCCGGCACCCGTTACGCGCGCTGGCCGGCGCCCTGCTCGCCGCCAGCCTGGCCCTCGCCGGCCATGCACAGGGCGCCGACGCCTACCCCGACAAGCCGGTGACGCTGGTGGTGCCCACGGCGGCGGCGGGCGGCACCGACACCATCGCGCGGCTGGTCGCCGATGCGCTCGGCAAGACGTTCAAGCAGACCTTCATCATCGACAACCGGCCGGGGGCCAACGGCATCCTCGGCACCGACCTGGTGGCGCGCGGCAACCCCGACGGCTACCGGTTGCTGTTCACCTATGCCGCGGCGATGGTGGTCAACCCCAGCCTCTACAGGAAGCTGCCGTACGACCCGCTGAAAGACTTTGCGCCGGTGGCGCAGATCGGGCGCGGCGGCAACCTGCTGCTGGTGCGCAACGACCTGCCGGTGAAGTCGCTCAAGGAGTTCGTCGCCTACGCCAAGGCGCGCCCCGACAAGCTCAGCTACTGTTCGTGGGGCAACGGCTCGGGCGGCCACCTGGCGATGGAAAGCCTGAAGAAGCAGGCCGGCCTGGTGATGATGCATGTGCCCTACAAGGGCAGCGGCCCGTGCGTGCAGGACCTGCTGGGCGGGCAGGTGGACGCGGCCTTCGCCGACATGTCTTCCACCGTCGAACTCGTGCGCGCCGGCCGCCTGAAGGCCCTGGCCAACAGCGGCCCCTCGCGCATCCCGATGCTGCCCGACGTGCCGACCATGACCGAGTCCGGCTACCCCTTCACCACCTACGCCTGGTACGGCCTGCTGGCCCCCGCGAAGACGCCGCCCGACATCGTGAAGAAGCTCAACGAGGCGGTGAACCACGTGCTCAAAGACCCGGCCGTGGTGCAGCGCCTGCGCGAGCTCAACTTCACCGACCTGCCGCAGAACACGCCCGAGCAGTTCGCCGCGACGATCCGCAAGGACCTGCACGACTGGGGCGCGCTGGTGAAGGACATCGGGCTGACGCCCGAGTGACGGAACCCCGCCTGCATCGAAGTAGCCGGGGCTGCGCCTGCGATCTCAGGGCCGCCAGTTGCGCCGCTCGGCAGGCGTCAACACCGCTTTCTGTGCCTCGCTCAAGGCCCGGTCGCCGACCACCTGGATCGCGCTGCAAGCGTCATAGCCCACGGGCCGCTCGCGCGCACCGCCGTTGCGAGATGATGGAGCCGGTGCGCAGGCCGACGATGCCTCCCTGCACCGCGTAGAAGCGCGACGGCGCCTGGCCCGTGACGCTCTAGCCCGAAGCCGGGGGCGACACGAAACCGAACAGCGGATAGCTCTGGGCGGTGGCGTTGGGCAGGGAGCTGCCCGACACCAGCACCGAAGGCGCGATCGCGTCGGGGTGGACGTTGGTGATGCGAAGCGGCCCGTACCAGACCGCCTGGCCTGCCGTTGGCCGCCGCCGCGCGCAAAGAAAAACGGCCTAGGTCTTGTGGACCTAGGCCGTTGATTTCGTTTCTTGTTTTTGGTCGGTGTGAAAGGATTCGAACCTTCGACCCCTTGCACCCCATGCAAGTGCGCTACCAGGCTGCGCCACACACCGAAGCTCTCGATTATAGCTATGAAAATTCAGTGTCCGACGGTCAACAGCTCACGAATTTCAAAGAGTTCGCGCCGCAGATGCAACAACTGCGACAGGTCGACCGTTTTCGCGGCAGCCGAAGCAGCAGCAACGCCCGTGGTCGCCGGCGTGTCCTGCACCACGGCCGCATCGAATTCTTCCTGGTCGATCTCGATGGCCTCCATGCCGTCGAGCGGCACTTCGCCGGCCTTGCGGCGGTCGCGCTCGCCCTGCACCAGCTCCTGCAGCTTGTTGCGCGCGCCGCTGATGGTGAAGCCCTGGTCGTAGAGCAGGTCGCGGATGCGTCGGATCATCAGCACCTCGTGGTGCTGGTAATAGCGGCGGTTGCCGCGGCGCTTCATGGGGCGCAGTTGCGTGAACTCCTGCTCCCAATAGCGCAGCACGTGCGGCTTGACGCCGCAGAGCTCGCCGACCTCACCGATGGTGAAGTAGCGTTTGACAGGAATCGGCGGGAGCGTTTTCTCCATTGAAATCAAGACTGTGCGCGGGAAACCTGAGAGATTACTCTACGCGAGCGCACAGCGCCAAGCACTATTCACTCGGCGGCGCCCAGGCTCCATTCGACTTCGGTCGTGCCGCTGCCTTGCTGCGGCTCGATGCTGCCGTGAATCTGCTCCTTGAGCTTGGCGCTTGCATGGAACGTGGCCACGCGTCGCTCGCCGATCGGAATGCTTCGCCGGTGCGCGGGTTGCGGCCCGGGCGCGGCGCCTTCACGCGGATCTGGAAGTTGCCGAAGCCCGAGATCTTCACGTCCGTGCCTTCGATGAGGCTGTTGGCCACGAGCTCGAAGAACGCCTCGACCATGTCCTTGGACTCACGCTTGTTCAGGCCGATCTGCTCGAACAGCAAATCGGCCAGGTGCGCCTTGGTGAGCGCTGGCGTTTCCAGAGCCTCGAGCGTGAATTCGGCAGCGTTCATTCTCATCATCCCCTCAAGCGGCCGCCGAGCTTGGCGCCCAATTGTTCGACGATCGCGCGGACGGCGGGCTCGACCTGCTCGTCCGTCAAGGTGGCGCTGTCGCTCTGGAAGCTCAGGCGCACAGCCATGCTCTTCTCGCCTTGCGCCAGGGCGCCGGGCGCCGCCACCGCACCGTCGCGCAGCGGCTGCGGACGGTAGATGTCGAACAGCGTCGCGTCGCGCAGCAGGCCCTGTGCGGCGGTGGCCGCGCGAATGGTCTGCATCAGCGCGTCGTGCGTGACGGCCTCGGCCACGACGACGGCGATGTCGCGCTCCACGGCCTGGTGCTTGGGCACCGGCTGCGCCACGGGCACGGGGCGCGCGGTCACGGCGTCGAGGTCGAGTTCGAACAGCACGGGTGCCTGGGCAAAGTCCCACTTCTGGCGCCAGCGCGGATGCAGCTCGCCGACGAAGCCGATGGCCTTGCCGTCGACCAGCACGCGCGCCGAACGGCCCGGGTGCAGCGCGGGATGCTCGGCCGCCTCGAAGCTCGGCACCAGCGGTGCGAGCAGCGCCTCGACGTCGCCCTTGACGTCGTAGAAATCGATGCGCTCGGGCTTGCCGTCCCAGCGCGCTTCGTCGGCGTCGCCCCACGCCAGGCCCGCCACGCGCATCGGCTGGTGAACGCCGCGCACGGTGCTGTCGGTGGTGGCCACGCCGTCATCGCGCAGGTAGACGCGGCCCAGCTCGAACACGCGCACGCGCGGTGCCTTGCGGTCCAGGTTGAACTTGAGCACCTGCAGCAGCGAGCCCAGCAGCGACGAGCGCATCACGCTCATCTGGCTGGCGATGGGGTTCAGCAGCTTGATCGGGTTGGCGTTGCCGGCCAGGTCTTGCTCCCAGTGCGCCTCGACGAAGCTGAAGTTGATCGTTTCCTGGTAGCCCAGCGCCGCCACGCTGCGGCGCACCGCGAAACGGCCGCGCTGCGCCTCGGGCCGCACGCGGGCCGTGATGGGCGCGAGCGGCGCGGTGGTCGGCAGGTTGTTGAAGCCGATCAGGCGCGCGACTTCTTCGATCAGGTCTTCCTCGATCAGCAGGTCGAAGCGGTGCGGCGGGGGCGTGACGGTCAGCGTGCCTTCGCCTTCGGTGATGGCAAAGCCGAGCCGGTTCAGCGCGTCGGCGCATTGCGCCTGCGTCAGCGGCATGCCGATCACGCGCGCGGCACGGGCCACGCGCAGCGTGACGGGCACGGCTTTGGGCACGTGCAGCGTCTGGTCGTCCATCTGGCCGGCCTGGCCGCCGCAGATTTCGACGACCAGTTGCGTGATGCGCTCGATGATCTGCACGGTGCGGCTCGGGTCGACGCCGCGCTCGTAGCGGTGACCCGCATCGGTCGAGAAGTTGAAGCGGCGCGAACGGCCCTGCACGGCGGCGGGCCACCAGAACGCGGCCTCGACGTAGATGTTGCGCGTGTCGTCGGACACCGAGGTGGCGTCGCCGCCCATGATGCCGGCGAGCGATTCGACCTCGCGGTCGTCGGCGATCACGCCGACCTTGTCGTCGACGGTGATGGTCGTGCCATTGAGCAGCTTGAGCTCTTCGCCCGCCTTGCCCCAGCGCACCGTGAGGCCGCCGTGGATCTTGTCGAGGTCGAAGATGTGGCTGGGCTGGCCGTACTCGAACATCACGTAGTTCGAGATGTCGACCAGCGGCGTCACGCTGCGCTGGCCGCAGCGCGCGAGGCGCTCGACCATCCAGGCGGGCGTGGCGACCTTGGTGTCCACGCCGCGCACGATGCGGCCCGAGAAACGGCCGCAGAGCTCGGGCGCCTCGACCTTCACTGGCAGCACGTCGGTGAACGACGTGGCCACCGGCGCGATGGCCGGCGTCTTCAGGGGTGCGCCGGTGAGCGCGGCGAGTTCGCGCGCCACGCCGTACACGCTGAGACCGTGCGCCAGGTTGGGCGTGAGCTTGAGCGTGAGCAGCGCGTCGTCGAGCTTGAGCACGTCGCGCACGTCGGCGCCGATGGGCGCGTCGGCGTCGAGCTCGAGCAGGCCGCCGTGGTCTTCGCTGAGCTTCAGCTCGCGGGCCGAGCACAGCATGCCCTGGCTCTCGACGCCGCGCAGCTGACCCAGCTTGATGAGGAAGGGCTTGCCGTCTTCACCCGGCGGCAGTTCAGCGCCGACCAGCGCGCACGGCACCTTGATGCCGACGCGCGCATTGGGCGCGCCGCACACGATGTTGAGCAAGGCGCCCTGCCCCGCGTCGACCTGGCACACGCGCAGGCGGTCGGCGTTCGGGTGCTGCACGGCTTCCTTGATTTCGCCGACCACGATGCGCGTGAAAGGCGGCGCGACCGGACGGCGCTCTTCGACCTCGAAGCCGCCCATGGTGAGCGTTTCGGCCAGGGTGGCGCTGTCGATGGGCGGGTTGCAGAACTCGCGCAGCCAGGATTCCGGGAATTGCATCTCTTCGATCTCGATCTGGTTTTTCTATCTGTGTACGGGAAGGCTTACTGGAACTGCGAGAGAAAACGCAGGTCGCCGTCGAAGAACAGGCGCAGGTCGTTCACACCGTAGCGCAGCATGGTGAGCCGGTCGGGGCCCATGCCGAAGGCAAAGCCGATGTAGCGCTCGGGGTCCAGGCCCATGTTGCGCACCACGTTCGGATGCACCTGGCCCGAGCCCGACACTTCGAGCCAGCGGCCGGCCAGCGGGCCGCTCGCGAACTGGATGTCGATCTCGGCGCTGGGCTCGGTGAACGGGAAGAAGCTGGGGCGAAAGCGCAGCACGAGGTCGTCGCGCTCGAAGAAGGTGCGGCAGAAGTCGGTGAAGACGACCTTCAGGTCCTTGAAGCTCACGTTCTCGCCGAGCCACAGGCCTTCGCACTGGTGGAACATGGGCGAGTGGGTAGCGTCGCTGTCGACACGGTAGGTGCGGCCCGGCGCGATCACGCGGATCTCGGGCGCCTTCACGGTGCCGGTGGTGTCGGCGGCAGCGGCCGCGAACTCGGCGGCGTACTTCTTGATGTGCTGGTGCGCGTAGCGGACCTGCATCGGGCTGGTGTGCGGACGCAGGTTGTAGGGAATGCCGTCGTCGCCGTTCATGTCGACGTAGAAGGTGTCCTGCATCGAACGCGCGGGGTGGTTCGGCGGGTTGTTGAGCGAGGTGAAGCTGTGCCAGTCGCTCTCGATCTCAGGGCCGTCGGCCACGTCGAAGCCCATGCTCGAGAAGATCTCCTCGATGCGCTCCAGCGTGCGGCTCACGGGGTGCAGGCCGCCCGGAATGCGGCGGCGGCCGGGCAGGCTCACGTCGAGCGCTTCGGCGCGCAGCTGCAGCGAGAGTTCTTCGTCGGCCAGTTGCTGGCGCCGGTCGGTCAGCGCGGCCTCGATGGCCTGCTTGCCGACGTTGATCGCGGCGCCGCGGGACTTCTTCTCTTCGACACTCAGCGCGGCCATGCCCTTCATCAGCTCGGTGATGCGGCCCGACTTGCCAAGGAACTGGGCCTTGGCGTTTTCGAGCTCTGCGGGCGTTTTCGCTTCGGCGAAGGCGGCGCGTGCGGTGTCGACCAGGGAGTCCAACTCGTTCATAGCAACAAAAATCTTCGAGGGGAAATAAAAAAGAGCTGGAGCCTTTTCAAGCGCCAGCCCTTGAGCCGTGGGCGCAGGAAGCCGCCCGAAGGCAGCAGCCTGCTGTGCAGAATCAAGCAGCCAGCTTGGCCTTGACCTGCTCCACGATGCCGGCAAAAGCGGCCTTGTCGTGCACGGCGATGTCCGCCAGCATCTTGCGGTCGATCTCGATACCGGCCTTGCGGATGCCGTTGGCGAACTGGCTGTAGGTCAGGCCCAGTTCACGCGAGGCGGCGTTGATACGCGCGATCCACAGCTGACGGAACACGCGCTTCTTGGTACGGCGGTCACGGTAGGCGTATTGGCCTGCCTTCATCACCGCCTGTTTGGCGACGCGGAAGACATTGCCGCGGCGACCGCGGAAACCCTTGGCGAGTGCGAGAACTTTCTTGTGGCGGGCGCGAGCCGTTACACCACGTTTGACGCGAGGCATGTGTTTTCTCCTTGTTCGTCTGAATTAAATGCCACGGCCGGGCAGCATGGCAGCGACCGAAACCATGTTGGTCTCGTGCACTGCGACTGCACCACGCAGGTGACGCTTGTTCTTGGTGGTCTTCTTCGTCAAGATGTGACGCTTGAAGGCTTGACCGCGCTTGACGGTGCCACCGGGACGAACGCGGAAACGTTTTTTCGCGCTGCTCTTGGTCTTCATTTTGGGCATATGAATGCTCCTTTAGTTTGTGCTCGTGAGGCGCCATGGAAACTCCACGGACTTGTTGGCCCCGAGACACTTCTTTATCCCGCCCCTGCCTGCCCTTCTTGCGAAGCGCCGGCAAAGGCGAAACCCTTCAAAACCTCTCTACTGCAATCGTGCCGGTCAGGCCGTTGCGGGCGTTGCCGCCGGCGCGGCGTCTGCCGCCGGCTTCGGCGCACCGCCACCAGCCTTCTTGCGGCCCGGCGCGATCATCATGATCATCTGGCGGCCTTCGAGCTTCGGGAACTGCTCGACCATGATCAGGTCGCCCAGCTCGTCGCGAATGCGCTGCAGCAGTGCCAGACCCAGCTCCTGGTGCGTGATCTCGCGGCCACGGAAGCGCAGCGTGATCTTGCATTTGTCGCCGTCTTCAAGAAAGCGCTTGATGTTGCGCATCTTGATGTTGTAGTCGCCGTCGTCGGTACCGGGGCGGAACTTGATTTCCTTGACCTCGATGACCTTCTGCTTGGACTTCGCCTCGGCCGCCTTCTTCTGCTCGTGGTACTTGAACTTGCCGTACTCGATCAGGCGACACACCGGTGGGTTGGCCGCCGCGACGACCTCCACCAGATCCACGTCCTGCTCACCAGCGAGGCGCAAGGCCTCCGCAAGACTCACAACACCCAAGGGCTCGTTCTCAGGGCCGATCAGGCGAACTTCCGGGGCCATGATTTCCCGGTTCAGGCGGTGTTGGCGTTCCTCGCGGTGGCGGCGGTCGCGAAATGCAGTAGCGATGGTCAGAATCCTTCAAAATTTGCTACAAAATCTGTAGCGAACGCCGGTCAGTCCTCGCGGACAAGCGGCACGATTTGGCTGGGAAACATATGGGGTGTTTCAGAGGCAAATCAACGCTTGTCAGCAACATCCTGGACGAGCCGTTGTGCGAACGATTCGAGGGACATTGCACCGAGGTCTTGATTTCCCCGGGCGCGCACTGCGACGGCACCTGCTTCCTTCTCTTTGTCGCCTACGACAACGATGTAAGGGAGCTTTTGCAACGAATGCTTCCGTATTTTATACGTAATCTTTTCGTTGTGCAGATCAAGCTGGACCCTAAGCCCTTGATTTTGCAGCGTTTTCGCAACTTGCGCAGCGTAATCGGCCTGTCCTTCGCTGATATTGAGCACCGCAACCTGCACCGGAGCGAGCCATGCGGGCATCGCGCCGGAGTGGTGTTCGATCAGCATGCCGATGAAGCGCTCCAGGCTGCCGACGATCGCGCGGTGCAGCATCACGGGGTGCGCGCGGCCGCTCGATTCCGTCACGTATTCGCCGCCCAGGCGCTCGGCCGTGTTGAAGTCGACCTGCATCGTGCCGCACTGCCACTGGCGCCCGATGGCGTCGCGCAGCGTGTATTCGATCTTGGGGCCGTAGAAGGCACCGTCGCCGGGCGAGATGACGAAGTCGACACCCGAGCGGCGCAGCGATTCCATCACCGCATGCTCGGCCTTGTCCCACAGCTCGTCGGAGCCCACGCGGTTCTCGGGGCGCGTGGCGACCTTGTAGAGGATGTCCGTGAAGCCGAAGTCGGCATAGACCTTCTGCAGCTGCGCCGTGTAGGCGATGCACTCGTCCAGGATCTGGTCTTCCGTGCAGAAGATGTGGCCGTCGTCCTGCGTGAAGCCGCGCACGCGCATGATGCCGTGCAGCGCGCCGCTGGGCTCGTTGCGGTGGCACTGGCCGAACTCGCCGTAGCGCAGCGGCAGGTCGCGGTAGCTGCGCAGATCGCTCTTGAAGATCAGGACGTGGCCCGGGCAGTTCATCGGCTTGAGCGCGTACTCGCGCTTCTCCGATTCCGTCGTGAACATGTTGTCGCGGTAGTTCTGCCAGTGGCCCGTTTTCTCCCACAGGCTCTTGTCCAGGATCTGCGGGCCCTTCACTTCCCAGTAGCCCGTGTCGCGATAGATGCCGCGCATGTACTGCTCGACCTGCTGCCAGATCGCCCAGCCCTTGGGGTGCCAGAACACCACGCCCGGCGCCACTTCGTCGATGTGGAACAGGTCGAGCTCCTTGCCCAGCCGGCGGTGGTCGCGCTTCTCGGCTTCCTCGATGCGCTGGATGTACTGGTCCAGCTGCTTCTTGTCGGCCCAGGCCGTGCCGTAGATGCGCTGCAGCTGCTCGTTCTTGGCATCGCCGCGCCAGTAGGCGCCGGCCAGCTTCGTGAGCTTGAAGACCTTCAGGAAGCGCGTGTTCGGCACGTGCGGGCCGCGGCACATGTCGACGTATTCCTGGTGGTAGTACAGGCCCATGGCCTGCTCGTCGGGCATGTCGTCGACCAGGCGCAGCTTGTAGTCCTCGCCGCGCGACTTGAAGACCTCGATCACTTCGGCGCGCGGCGTCACCTTCTTGACCACGTCGTAGTCCTGCGCGATCAGCTCGCGCATGCGCGCCTCGATGGCGGCCATGTCCTCGGGCGTGAACGGGCGCTCGAACGAGATGTCGTAGTAGAAGCCCTCGTCGATCACGGGCCCGATCACCATCTTGGCCGTCGGATAGAGCTGCTTGACCGCGTGGCCGACCAGGTGGGCCGTCGAGTGGCGGATGATCTCCAGGCCCTCGTCGTCCTTGGGCGTGATGATCTGCAGCTTGGCGTCGTGGTCGATGACGTCGCTGGCATCGACGAGCTTGCCGTCGACCTTGCCGGCCACCGTCATCTTGGCCAGGCCGGGGCCGATGGACTGGGCCACTTCGGCCACCGAAACCGGGCCGGGGAACTCGCGGCGCGAGTTGTCGGGGAGCGTGATCTGGATCATGTGAAAACCTCGGGGAGAAAAACAAAAAAGCGCGGTGGAAGACCGCGCTTTGCTTGGTTGTAGAGCTGGCAGAAACCAGCGTGCGCGGGGCTACCGGCCTTTTCCTTCAGTGAAGAAAAAGCCGCTGAATCCTTGCGGAGTAGTTCGCGGTGTCATAACCAAGATGCCTTTCTCGCTCTTGTTGAGTGCAGAGTCCGCGATTCTAGCCGCTGCCCGCTCAGGCCGTGGGCCCTGTGTTCTTCAGCCCCAACACCTCGATCGGCTCGATCGACGGCGCCGTGGCGAACAGTTCGGGCGCCTTCGCCATCAGCGCCTGGGCGATCGGGCCGCTCAGGTGGGCCTGGCGCCCGGCTTCGTCCTCGAACGCGTCGAACACGCCGAAGGTGCTCGGCGACAGGCGCAGCGCGAACCAGATCGGCGTGGTCTTTTCTTCACGCGCCATCGCAAGGCCGGCCTCGAGAAACTTCGCGACATCGTCTTCCTTGCCCGGCTTGGCTCCGAGGCGGGCGAACAGTGCGTACTTGATCATGGTCATCTCCTGGGTTGAACGGCGCGCGACATTGCGTGGCGTTGCCATGGACTCTAGGCATCGGCCACGCCTCGTGGGTATTGGCATTTTTGACATCTTTGATATCGTTATGGCCATGAAGCTCGACGTGCTCGCTCTCGACGGCGTGTTCGACACCGGCCTGTCCACGGTGCTCGACGTGTTCACGACCGCCAACGAACTCGGCGCCATGCTGCGGCTCGACGTGGCGCCGTTCGATGTCACGATGACGGGTGTGCGCAAGCGCGTGCGAACCTCGCAGGGCCTGAGCGTGCCGATCGCCCGCGCGCTCGGCGCGGGCACGGCCGACTGGCTCATCGTTCCCGCGCTCGGCTGCAAGATGCCCGAAACGCTGGAGCCCGCGCTGGGCCGCCCCGACGTGCGCGACGCCTGCGCCGCATTGCGCGAACGTGCCCAGGAAAACGCCAACGTGGCCGCCGCCTGCATCGGCACCTTCGTGCTCGCCGAAGCCGGCGTGCTCGACCACCACAAGGCGACCACGACCTGGTGGCTGGCCACGCTATTCCGCCAGCGCTACCCCGCCGTGCAGCTCGAAGACTCGCGCATGCTCGTGAACTCCGGCCACCTGGTCACGGCCGGCGCGGCACTGAGCCACGTCGACATGGCGCTGTGGATCGTGCGCCAGGCCAGCCCCGAGCTCGCCACGCTGGTCGCGCGCTACCTGATCGTCGACTCGCGGCCGTCGCAATCGGCCTACGTGATCTCGGACCACCTCTCGCACTCCGACCCGCTGGTCGAACGCTTCGAGCGCTGGGCGCGCGGGCGCCTGGCCCACGGTTTTTCGCTCGACGAAGCCGCGCTGGCCGCCGGCACCAGCAAGCGCACGCTGGCCCGCCGCATGCAGCAGGTGCTGGGCAAGAGCCCGCTCTCCTATGTGCAAGACCTGCGCGTGGAGCGCGCCGTGCACCTGCTCAAGACCAGCGGCAAGAGCCTCGAGCAGATTGCCGGCATGGTGGGCTACGCCGACGGCGTGACGCTGCGCACGCTGCTGCGTCAACGCCTGGGCCGCGGCGTGCGCGAAGTGCGCCTGGAAGCCTGACCCGGCGAGCGCCCATAAAAAAGCCCGGCACATGGCCGGGCTGAAGGTGACAGCGAATACCTGTCTGTCTATCGAAAGAACGACCGATCCGTGCGGATCAGTGGAACTGTTCTTCCTCGGTCGAACCCGTCAGCGCCTTCACGCTGGACGAGCCGCCCTGGATCACGGTGGTCACGTCGTCGAAGTAACCCGCGCCCACTTCCTGCTGGTGCGACACGAAGGTGTAGCCCTTGTCGCGCGCGGCGAACTCGGGTTCCTGCACCATGTTCACGTAGTGCTTCATGCCTTCGCCGCGAGCGTAGGCGTGGGCGAACTGGAAGGTGTTGAACCAGTTGACGTGAATGCCGGCCAGCGTGATGAACTGGTACTTGTAGCCCAGCGCCGACAGGTCTTCCTGGAACGAGGCGATCTGCTTGTCGTCCAGGTTCTTCTTCCAGTTGAACGAAGGCGAGCAGTTGTACGACAGCAGCTTGCCCGGGCAGGCGGCGTGCACGGCTTGTGCGAATTCGCGGGCGAAGCCGATGTCCGGCACGCCGGTTTCGCACCACACCAGGTCGGCGTAGGGCGCGTAGGCGACGCCGCGGCTGATGGCTTGCTCCAGGCCGTTCTTGACGCGGTAGAAGCCTTCAGGCGTGCGCTCGCCGGTCAGGAAGCGCTTGTCGTTGGCGTCGTGGTCCGACGTGATCAGGTTCGCGGCTTCCGCGTCGGTGCGGGCCAGCACGATGGTGGGCACGCCCATGACGTCGGCGGCGAAGCGCGCCGAGATCAGCTTCTCGCAGGCTTCCTGCGTCGGCACGAGCACCTTGCCGCCCATGTGGCCGCACTTCTTGACGGCCGCCAACTGGTCTTCGAAGTGCACGCCGGCCGCGCCGGAAGCGATCATGTTCTTCATCAGTTCGAAGGCGTTCAGCACGCCGCCGAAACCGGCTTCCGCGTCGGCCACGATCGGCAGGAAGTAGTCGATGAACTCCTTGTCGCCCGGGTTCACGCCACGGCCCCACTGGATTTCATCGGCGCGGCGGAAGGTGTTGTTGATGCGACGGACCATCGTCGGCACCGAGTCGTAGGCGTACAGCGACTGGTCGGGATACATGGTTTCCGACGTGTTGCCGTCGGCGGCGACTTGCCAGCCCGACAGGTACACGGCTTCCAGGCCGGCCTTGGCCTGCTGCATGGCCTGGCCGGCGGAGATCGCGCCGAAGGCGTTCACGTAGCCCTTCTTGGCGCCGCCGTTGATCTTGTCCCAGAGCTTCTCGGCGCCGCGCTTGGCCAGCGTGTGCTCGATCGGGAACGAGCCGCGCAGGCGAACCACGTCGGCCGCGCTGTAGCCGCGCTTGACGCCCTTCCAGCGGGGGTCGGTGGCCCACTCTTTTTCGAGGGCGGCGATCTGTTGTTCGCGGCTGAGTTGTTCTGTGAGGGTCTGGGGCATGGTCACTCCGTGAGGTTGGTTGAAGGTTGGGCGCTGCGGCCGTGGAGTTACTGTAATCCGGACGCGGACTCTTATGTCTTATAGAAGACATATTTTTCACACAACAAAATCAACAACTTACGGAGATATTTCTCAATGCAAAATTATTTTTCTCATATCGAGAAAAAATATTGCGCCGCAGCAGCCACCCATTTCGCAATGCGCAATCAATCTTTCGGTGGTGAAAACGAAGCGCCTTTGCGTGCCGCCGCATGCGCGATCCAGTCGCCACTCGCGATCACCGCGCGGCCCGCGATGCACGATGGATGGATCTCGTAGACCAGGCAATCGAGCCACTGCCCGCCGACCTCCACGCGCACGCGCCGCTTGATGTATTCGCCCGAATCGTCATCGGCCACTTCCTCGAGCACGTCGAGCGCCGCCTCCACGGCCGGCTCGACGACATAGACCTCGCCCGTCACCCACCCTGCCCCTCCCAGCACCGCGCCCGGATACGCGCCCAGGTCATGCAGCGTGCCGGCGATGCGCGCCCGGCCCACCCACACCGGCGCGGGCCGGTAGCGCGCGATGTCGTTGCGGCCGCCGCGGCGCAGCGTGCCGTAAACAAAAACGTGGGGCATCATCGAAACCGCTTCCTTCTTCGCAACAACCAACAACACTTCAGTCTATTGAACTCCGCTGCCCCCGCATCCGGTCGCCTCGTGGCCTATGGCTGCCTGGCCTTGAGCATGTCGCTCGTCGGCGGCTACGTCGCCCTTTCCAAGCCCCTTGTCGCGGCCTTCCCGGTGCTGCTGCTCGCGTGGCTGCGCTTCGGCATCGCCGCGCTGGCCATGCCGCACTGGCTCAAGCGCACACCCGACGAACCGCCGATGACGCCGCGCACGCGCTGGCTGGTGTTCCTCGAGTCCTTCCTCGGCAACTTCCTGTTCTCGATCTGCATGCTGTTCGGCGTGAGCCTCACGAGCGCGGTGTCGGCCGGCGTGATCATGGCGTCGATCCCCGCGTGCGTGGCGGTGGCGAGCTGGCTCTTCCTGCGCGAACGCATCACCGTGCGCATCGGGCTGGCCATCGCCTGCGCCGCGCTCGGCATCGGGCTGCTCGCGCTGTCGCCCGCGCATGCGCCGGCACCGGGCAGCGCGGCGTCATCGTCGTCGATGCCGTGGCTCGGCAACCTGCTGGTGTTCTGCGCGGTGCTCTGCGAGACGGCCTACGCGGTGATCGGCAAGTCGCTCACCGGTCGCCTCGGCCCCAAGCGCATCGCCTCGCTCATCAACCTCTGGGGCTTCGTGCTGTCGATGCCCTTCGGCATCTGGTTCGCGCTGCAGTTCGATTTCACCGCCGTGCGCTTCGGCACATGGGCGCTGCTGGTGGCCTACGCGCTGGCCGCGAGCATCTGGACGGTGTGGCTCTGGATGACCGGACTTCGCAACGTACCAGCCGCACAAGCGGGTGTTTTCGCTGTGCTGCTGCCGGTCAGCGCGGCCCTCGTGGGCGTGCTCGTGCTGGATGAAAACCTCTCTTCGCCGCAGCTGCTTGCGTTCGCCATCGCACTCGTCGGCGTGGTGCTCGCGACATGGCCCGGGCGCCGAACGTGAAAAACAGGGCTTCTCCCCTCTGAAAAAACAACAGCCCCCAATGAAAAAAGCGCTTTTTCCCTTGGAAACGCGTTTTTTCTCATTTAGCATCCGCATTGCCACTGGAGACGCAAGTTTTTCATTGGTGAGTGTTTAACCAAAAAAGGAAATCAACCATGGCAACTGCAAAGAAGGCTCCGGCCAAGAAAGCTCCGGCAAAGAAGGCTGCGGCTCCCGCAAAGAAGGCCGCCGCTCCGGCAAAGAAGGCTGCTGCTCCGGCGAAGAAGGCCGCTGCACCCGCCAAGAAGGCTGCTGCTCCGGCGAAGAAGGCTGCACCTGCAAAGAAGGCCGCACCCGCAAAGAAGGCTGCTCCCGCCAAGAAGCGCACGCCCAACGCAGCGTTCATGAAGGCCCTGACCCCCAGCCCGGCACTCGCCGCCGTGGTCGGCTCGACGCCGCTGCCGCGCACCGCTGTCGTGAGCAAGCTGTGGGACTACATCAAGAAGAACAACCTTCAAGACAAGGCCAACAAGCGCAACATCAACGCCGACGCCAAGCTGAAGGAAATCTTCGGCAAGGCCCAAGTGTCGATGTTCGAACTGGCCGCGCTGATCGGCAAGCACGTCAAGTAAGCGCTCAGGGGCCTTGCGCTCCTGAATCAAAAAGCCGGCTTCAAGCCGGCTTTTTTTTCGCCTGCGCACGATGTGCACGAGCCCTTTCAAGCGCCTTTCACGTGTCGAAGAATCGCGATGGCGTGCGGCCGAAGTGCTTGCGGAAGGCTTCGATGAAAGCGCTCACCGAGCTGTAGCCGACCGTCAACGCCACCGCCGTGACAGGCTCTTTCAGGCTCAGCAGTTCGACCGCCTTCAGCAGCCGCGCCTGCTGCCGCCACTGCGCAAAGCTCAGTCCGGTCTCGGCAGCGAAGCGGCGCGTGAGCGTCCTGCGCGCCATGCCGATGCGGTCGGCCCAGTCGTCGATGGCCTCGGGCAGCGACGGGTCGTTGGCCAGCGCCGCAGCCATCGCGGCCAGGCGCTTGTCCTGCGGCATCGGCAGATGCAATGAAGGCCGCTCGCCCGCGGCGAGTTCGTCGATCAGCACCGCCACGAGGCGCGCGCGTCGCCCGTCGAGCGAACCGGCGCAAGCCTCGAGCGAGGTCAGCCGGTCGACCAGCCCCTGCACCAGCGGCGTCACCGCGAACACATGCGGACTGTCGGGCAAGGCCGCCGCCATCGCCGCGTCGATGTGCAGGCTCCAGCCCGCCGTGGCACCGAAGCTCTGCGCCGCATGGGCGCAGCGCGGCGCGATCCAGCCGATCCAGCCCGGCGGCTGCACCCAACGGCCGGCAGGCGTCTCGATGACCTGCAGACCCTCGCGCAAGGCGAACAACTGGCCGTCCGCATGGGCGTGGTAGCCCGTGACGCGCGGCGCCTCGTAGGCGCTGATCCAGAGCTTCACGGGGACCTCAGCGGCCATGGGTGGCCCGCCGGCGGTATCGATTGGCCCCGCGCCGCAAGCCCGAATGCGCGCCGCTGCCTAGCATCGAACTCATCTTCAACACCCCTTCCAAGGAACACCCATGAAAGCTCAAGACGTGCTGCCCGACGGCCAGGACTTCACCGTCATCAACGGCCAGACGCTGCGCAAGGGATCGGTCGGCGCCTTCCTGGCCAACGTTCGCATCCTCGAAGACGCCCACGCGCCTGATGCGGACAAGCGCGCCGCCGAACAGGACATGGCCACGCTGATTCCCACGCTCGACGCACTGGGCCTGTTCGACGTGTTCGAACTGCGCTCCCCCACATTGCGCGACGAGGTGGCCCGACTCCGCGGTCATGGCTCTGCGCTCAGCCCTTCCCCTGCTGCTGCTTCGCCGCGCGCGTGATCGACGCCAGCGTGCCGCGCGTGGTGATCACCTCGGGGTCGAGCGGAATCTCGATCAGCGTGCCCGTGTCGGCCGCCAGCGCGCGCAGCAGCGCAGCCTCGAACTGCGCGGTTTCAGTCACGCGCTCGGCCGCATAGCCGTAGGCGCGCGCAAGGCCGCAGAAGTCGGGGTTGCGCAGCGCCGTGCCGCTCGTGCGCTCCGGGTACTCGCGCTCCTGGTGCATGCGGATGGTGCCGAACATGCCGTTGTTCAGCAGCACGATGATGCTCTTGCCGCCGTGCTGCGACGCCGTCGCCAGCTCCTGCCCCGTCATCAGGAAATCGCCGTCGCCGGCAATGGTGAACGCCACGCGCCCCGTCGCCAGGTTGGCCGCGATGCCCGCCGGCACGCCGTAGCCCATCGCCCCGCTGGTCGGCGCCAGCTGCGTCTTCGCGCCCTTGGTGAGCCCGTGGTAGCGAAAGTAGCGGTGCACCCAGCTCGCGAAGTTGCCCGCGCCATTGGTGATGGCCGCGTCCGCCGGCAGGTGCTTCTGCAGCAACGCGACGACCTGCGCCATGTCGACCGGACCGCGCGGCGCCTCCGCCGGCATGCCCGCCAATGCCTGCGGCACGAGGTTGCCTTCGTAGTCCGCATGGGCTTGCAGCGTCCATTCTTCCCACGGCAAGGTGGGCGGCGCGCTCAGCACCTCGAGGCTGCGTGCGGCCGCGCTCATGCCCGCGTTGATCGCCAGGTCGGCCTGGTAGACGCGGTTGAGCTCTTCCGCGCTCGCATGGATGTGCACCAGCGTCTGCCTGGCCTTCGGCGCTTCGAGCAGCGTGTAGCCGCCCGTGGTCATCTCGCCCAGGCGCGGGCCGATGGCCAGGATCAGGTCCGCGTCCTTCACGCGCTGCGCGAGCTTCGGGTTGATGGCAATGCCGACATCGCCCGCATACAGCGGATGGTGGTTGTCGAACGTGTCCTGGTAGCGGAACGCATTCGTCACCGGCAGGCGCCAGTTCTCGGCGAAGCGCTGCAGCGCCTGCGCGGCCTGCGTGGTCCAGCCGCCGCCGCCCGCAATGACCAGCGGGCGCCGCGACTTCAGCAGCAGCTCGCGCAAGGTGCGCAGCGCACCCGGGTCGCTCCACGGCTCGACCGCCTCCACGCGCGCCAGCGGCCGCGCGGCGGTCTCGCTGCGCAGCATGTCTTCCGGCAGCACCAGCACCACCGGCCCCGGCCGTCCGTTCATCGCGGTGGCGAAGGCCCGCGCGATGTACTCCGGAATGCGGTTCGCGTCGTCGATGCGCTCCACGCGCTTGGCGAAACCCTTGGTGCTCGGTCCGAAGAAGCTGCCGTAGTCGACCTCCTGGAAGGCCTCGCGGTCGCGGAAGTCGCTGCCGACATCGCCCACGAACAGCACCATCGGCGTCGAGTCCTGGAAGGCGTTGTGCACGCCGATCGACGCATTCGTCGCGCCCGGCCCGCGCGTGACGAAGCAGATGCCCGGCCGCCCCGTGAGCTTGCCGTGCGCCTCGGCCATGAAGGCCGCGCCGCCCTCCTGCCGGTTGACGATGAAGCGCGCGCGGTCGCGGTACGCATGGAAGCCGTCGAGCACCGCCAGGAAGCTTTCGCCCGGCACGCCGAACGCGATTTCCATGCCCTGTTCGACCAGGCACTCGACGATCAGGTGGCCCGCGGGTTGTGATGTACTCATGAGAACTGAAACCTCGGTTGCAATGTCTGCGGCAATTATCAGCGCCGCGCCCAGACTGCTTGCTTTAATTCCCCAACTGGTTAAATTCGCGCCATGAAGGCCCCCAAGGACCCCACACCCGAAGCCCGCGACGCCACCGAGACGCTCGAGCCCCGCTCGCGCGACGCCGACCGTTCGCAGCTCGCCATCCTCGCGTCGGCGCGCGACGAGTTCTCGGCGCGCGGCCTCGCCGGCGCCCGCATGGACAGCATCGCCGAGCGCGCGGGCCTCAACAAGCGGCTCATCTACTACTACTTCGGCAGCAAGGACGACCTGTTCCTTGCCGTGCTGGAGCGCACCTACGCCGACATCCGCGAAGCCGAGCAGCGCCTGCACCTCGACGAGATCGAGCCGGTCGAGGCCATCCGCCAGCTGGTGTCGTTCACGTGGCACTACTACCTGGAGCACCCCGAGTTCATCACGCTGCTCAACAGCGAGAACCTGCACTGCGCGTCGCACCTGAAGCGTTCGGAGCGCATCCAGGAAATGAACTCGCCGCTGGTGCAGCTGCTCGACACCGTGCTGGAGCGCGGCCGGCGCGACAACCTGTTCCGCGCCGGCGTCGACCCGGTGCAGCTGTACATCTCGATCGCGTCGCTGTGCTACTTCTACCTGTCGAACAACCACACGCTGTCGGCCATCTTCGGGCGTGACCTGCGTGCCCCCAAGGCGATGGCGCAACGCCTCTCGCACATGACCGACCTCGTGCTGGGCTACGTCCTGCACTGAACCACCGAGCGCGCCCGAGTCCGCGGCGCCGCTCTCTCGCTCTCGCTCTCCGGGTATCTACTAGGCAGCGGCCGTTGACGCTGCGGCGCAGCGTTCCTACAATCGATAATTCACTCAATGGTGAATTGATCGACCGAAGAATGCGGCCCGACCGCGCGGAGACAACCTTGAAGCTCTTTGCCAGCACTGCACGCACCACCGTCCTTGCCTCGCTGACCTGCATCGCCGCCCTGCTGCCCGGCATGGCTTCCGCGCAGAACGGCTACCCGACCAAGCCGATCCGCGTGATCGTGCCCTTCGCGGCCGGCAGCACCACCGACATCATTGCGCGCGCCATTGCCGACAAGATGGGCGCGAGCATGGGCCAGGTGCTGGTCATCGACAACCGCGGCGGCGCCAGCGGCACCATCGGCCAGCAGGCGGTGGCCACGGCCGCGGCCGACGGCTACACGCTGATGATCCATTCGTCGTCGCACACGGTCAGCCCCTCGACCTTCGCCAAGCTGCCGTTCGACACCGTCAACGACTTCGCGGGCATCACGCCCATTTCGTCGCTGCCCAACGCGCTGGTGATCTCGCCCGGCAAGAACATCAAGACCCTGCCGCAGCTGCTGGCCGCCGCGCGCGCCAAGCCCGGCAGCATGAACTTCGCGTCCGCCGGCCAGGGCAGCGCCACGCACCTGAACGCCGAGAAGTTCAAGATGGCCGCCAAGATAGACGCCACCAACATCCCCTTCAAGGGTTCGGGCGAGGCCGTGACCGAGGTGCTCTCGGGCCGCGTCGACTACTACTTCTCGCCCATCGCGCCGGTCATCGGCCAGATCAAGGAAGGCCAGCTGCTGGCACTGGCCGTGGGCTCGCCCAAGCGCGCCGCCGCCCTGCCCGACGTGCCCACCACCACCGAGGCCGGCGTGCCCGGCTCCGAGTTCAACTTCTGGATCGGAATGATGGCGCCCGCCAAGACGCCGCGCGACATCGTCGAGCGCCTGAACACCGAAGTGGCGAAGGCGCTGGCCACGCCCGAGGTGAAGGAGCGCTTCGCCAAGCTCGGCGCCGACCCGTGGACCCTGAAGCCCGCTCAGTTCGACGCCTACATCAAGGAAGAGATCGCGAGCAACGCGCAGCTCGTGAAGGCCGCAGGCCTCTCGGTCCAACAGTAAGCACCCCAGACCATCGCCATGTTCCGCAAGCTCCTGCTCTCCCCGGCCCTGCGCCCTTTCATCCTGATCCTGTTGCTGCTGGTGCTGTGGGACCTGGCGATCCGCCTCTTCAAGATTCCGGCCTACCTGATTCCCCCGCCCTGGGAGGTGGTGAAGCAGCTCATCGCCGAATGGCCGCACCTGCTGGCCGAAAGCTGGAAGACCACGCTCGCCACGCTGGGCGGCTTCGGCCTGACGATCCTGATCGGCATTCCGATCGCGATGGTCATCGCGTACTCGCGCGTGGTCGAGTCGTATGTGTACCCGCTGCTGGTGTTCTCGCAGAGCATTCCCAAGGTGGCGATTGCGCCGCTGTTCGTGGTGTGGTTCGGCTTCGGCATTTTCCCGAAGGTGATCAGCGCCTTTTTGCTGGGCTTCTTCCCGGTGGTGGTGTCCACGGTGATGGGCTTCAAGTCGGTCGAGCCCGACATGCTCGACCTCTCGCGCTCCATGGGTGCGAGCCGGCTGCAGACCTTCTTCAAGATCAGCCTGCCGCAGGCGCTGCCGCAGATCTTCAGCGGCCTGAAGGTGTCGGTCACGCTGGCCGTGGTGGGCGCGGTGGTCGGTGAATTCGTCGGCTCCAACTCGGGCATCGGCTACGTACTGCAGGTGGCCAACGGCAACTTCGACCTGCCGCTGATGTTCGCCGCGCTGGTGGTGCTGTCGAGCATCGGCGTGATCCTTTTCGTGGCCGTCGACCTGATCGAGCGCGTGATGATTCCCTGGCACGCCTCGCAACGCCACGCGCACTGACCGCGTTCCCCGTTTCGGTTTCACGTTCCTTCGCACACCAACAAACAACTCCCTGGAGACAAGACCATGAAGAGACTGCTTCCCTCGCTGCTCGCCGCCGCCGCCATCGCCAGCCTGGCCACCTTTGCCGTCGCCCCCGCCCATGCGCAGGGCGACAAGCCCAAGGACAAGGTCACGCTGATGCTCAACTGGTACCTCTACAGCGAGCACGCGCCCTTCTTCCTGGGCAAGGAAAAGGCTTTTACGCCGACGAAGGCATCGACCTGGACATCCAGGAAGGCCGCGGCTCCGCCGTCACCGCGCAGGCGGTGGCCGCCAAGTCGGCCACCTTCGGCTACATCGACGTCACCACCATGATCAAGGCGGCCGCCAAGGGCGCGCCGCTGAAGTCGACCGGCGTGCTGTTCCAGGTCAGCCCGATGTCGGTCATGGGCTTCTCCGAGAAGAACATCAAGACGCCCAAGGACATCATCGGCAAGACCGTGGCCGTGACGCCCGGCGACTCGATGTCGCAGATGTGGCCGCTGTTCCTGAAGGTCAACGACATCAAGCCCGACCAGGTGAAGATCGTCTCGGGCGACGGCCAGACCAAGCTCAATGCCGTGACCAACGGGCAGGCCGACCTGCTGCTGGGCTACGTGATGGACCAGGCCATCAAGCTGCAGGACGCCACCGGCAAGCCCGTGACGCCGATCCGCTTCGCCGACTCCGGCGTGAACCAGATCAGCTCCGGGATCATCACCAACAAGAACCTGCTGACCGAGAACCCCGACCTCGTGAAGCGCTTCATGCGCGCCTCCACCAAGGCCGCCGAAGCCGCCGAGAAGAGCCCCGAGGCCGCCGTGGACGCCATGCTCAAAGCCAACGCCAAGGCCGGCGTGCGCGACACGCTCATCGTCGGCATGAAGCAAAGCGTGGCGCTGTATCACACGAAGGAAACGGCCAACCAGCGCCCGTACCGCGTGACCATGAAGAACGTCAGCGACTCGCTCGACCTGCTGGTGCAGTACGGCGGCATGGACGCCTCGACGCGCGGCAAGCCCGAAGACTACGTGACGCTCGACTTCCTGCCGTAGACAGGGCTCGCCCCCAGGCTTCGCGCACTTCGTGTCGCTTCTCCAACCCCCTACCGGGGGCAACACCTGCGGCCCGGCAAAGCCGGTTCCGCGGTGTTTCCCGAAACCAGCTTCGACCCCAGTTTCCCGACGGTCCGCCTTCGCCCTCCTCCAAGCCCATGTCCAATGAAATCCTGATCGAAGCGCGCGGCGTCTCGAAGATCTATCCCAGCAAGGACGGCCCGGTCGAGTCGCTCAAGCCGCTGGACTTCGCCATCAAGGAAGGCGAGTTCGTCTCCGTCGTCGGCCCTTCGGGCTGCGGCAAGAGCACCTTGCTGAAGATGGTGGCGGGCCTGCTGCCCATCAGCGGCGGCAGCCTCACGCTGGCGGGCAAGCCCATCAAGGGTCCGCAGAAGGACGTGGGCATCGTGTTCCAGAGCGCGGTGCTGCTGCCCTGGCGCAGCGTGGAAGACAACATCCTGCTGCAGGCCGAGATGCGCCACCTGCCAAAAGAGGCGTCGCGCACCCGCGCCCGCGAACTCATGGAAATGGCCGGCCTGAAGGGCTTCGAGGGCAAGTACCCGTGGCAGCTGTCGGGCGGCATGCAGCAACGCGCATCGATCTGCCGCGCGCTGCTGCACGACCCGTCGGTGCTGCTGATGGACGAGCCCTTCGGCGCGCTCGACGCCATGACGCGCGAGAAGATGAACCTGGAGTTGCAGCGCATCTGGATGGCATCGAAGAAGACGGTGATGCTCATCACCCACAGCATTCCCGAGGCCATCTTCCTGTCGGACCGCGTGATCGTGATGAGCGAGCGCCCCGGCTCCATTGCCGCCGTGTACGACATCGAACTGCCGCGCGCCCGCACGCTCGACATGATGGCCTCGCCCGAGTTCGGTGCCTACACGAAGCTGGTGCGCGCGCATTTCTTCTCGCAAGGCATCCTGGACCACTGAAGAAGGCAACGGCCATGGATGCGATCCGTTTTCACGTCGAGGAAATCCGCTTTGCCGAGCGCAACGTGGCGCTGCGGCTGCCGTTCCGCTTCGGCGCGGCCACCGTCACGGCCTGCCCGCAGGTCTATGTGAAGGCCCGCATCCGCCTGGCGGACGGCCGCACGGCCGAGGGCTGCGCCGCCGAGATGATGGTGCCCAAGTGGTTCGACAAGAACCCCGCGCTCACCAACGAACAGAACTTCGAGCAGCTGCGCTTTGCACTGCGCGACGCACGCGAGGCCTACACCGCCGAGCCCGATGCGCAGACCGCGTGGACGCACTTCGCTTCCAACTACGCCGCGCTGCAGTCGCGCGCCAGGGCCAAGGGTTTGCAAGCACTGGTGGCCAGCTACGGCCCCGCGCTGATCGACCGCGCTTTGCTCGACGCCCTGTGCCTGCACAGCGGCGTGAGCTTTGCGACGGCGATGAGTGCCAACCTGCCCGGCATCGACATCGCGGGCAGCGGCCTGGCCGACGACCTTGCCGGCTTCGACATGCCCGGCTTCCTGGCCGGCCGGCAGCCGCGCACGCGCATCGCCGCGCGCCACACCGTGGGCCTGGCCGATGCCATCGACGACAGCGACGCCCTGCCCGATGCGCCCCACGACGGCCTGCCCGCCACGCTCGCGGCCGCCGTGCGCCGCTACGGCCACACGCACTTCAAGCTCAAGCTCTGCGGCGACACCGCGCAGGACATCGCGCGCCTGGTGCGCATCGCCAGCGTGATCGACGGCCACGCCCGCCTGGTCACGCTCGACGGCAACGAGCAGTACGCCGACGCGGACGCTTCGGCGCGTTCCTCGACCGCATGCTGTCCACGCCCGCGCTGCACACGCTGGTGCAGAAGACGGTGTTCGTGGAGCAGCCGATCCGCCGCGACGCGGCCCTGCAGCGTGACGTGTCGGCGCTGGCCAAACGCATCCCGCTGCTGATCGACGAATCCGACGGCACGCTCGACGCCTTTCCGCAGGCCCGCGCGCTCGGCTACACCGGCGTGTCGAGCAAGAGCTGCAAGGGCTTCTACAAGTCGACCGTCAACGCCGCACGCTGCGCGCAGTGGAACACCGCCGCCGGCGACGCCGCGCGCTATTTCCTCTCGGGCGAAGACCTCACCATGCAGGCCGGCCTGAGCGTGCAGCAAGACCTGGCGCTGGTCGCCTGGCTCGGGCTCTCGCACGTAGAGCGCAACGGCCACCACTACGTCAACGGCCTGGCCGCGGCGCCCGAGGCCGAGCAACAGGCCCTGCTGCGCGCCCACCCGGGCCTGTACGAAACGAGCGGCGGCGCCGTGCGCCTCGCCATCCGCGACGGACAGCTCGACCTGTCCTCGCTCGCCACCGCGCCCGGCTTTGCCACCGGCAGACCCGGCGCTGGCATCTCGTGGGACGCCATGCGTTCCGTCTACTGAAGAAGCAACGCTTCTTTCCACCTCCCTATCTCTCTCTCGCATCTCTCAAGGAAGAAAACGATGGCCACCCAACGTCTCGGAATCATCATGCACGGCGTCACCGGCCGCATGGGCATGAACCAGCACCTGATCCGCTCGATCTGCGCGATCCGCGCGCAAGGCGGCGTCACGCTGTCCAACGGCGACAAGGTCATGCCCGACCCGATCCTCATCGGCCGCAACGCCGAGAAGATGGAAGCGCTGGCCAAGGCGCACAACATTCCGCGCTGGGGCACCGACCTGGACAAGGCGCTGGAGAACAAGGACGACACCATCTTCTTCGACGCCGGCACCACGCAGATGCGCCCCACGCTCTTGGCCAAGGCCATCCGCGCCGGCAAGCACGTGTACTGCGAGAAGCCGATCGCCACCAACCTGAACGAAGCCGTCGAAATCGCGCGCCTGGCCGAAGGCTCGGGCCTGAAGCACGGCGCGGTGCAGGACAAGCTCTTCCTGCCCGGCCTGCGCAAGCTCGACATGCTGCGCCGCGCCGGCTTCTTCGGCCGCATGCTCAGCGTGCGCCTGGAGTTCGGCTACTGGGTGTTCGAGGGCGACCTGCAGCCCATTCAGCGCCCGAGCTGGAACTACCGCAAGGAAGACGGCGGCGGCATGATCCTGGACATGATGTGCCACTGGCGCTACGTGCTGGACAACCTGTTCGGCGAAGTGAAGTCGGTGTCGTGCCTGGGCACCACCCACATCCCCAAGCGCTGGGACGAAGAAGGCAAACCCTACGAGGCCACCGCCGACGACGCCGCCTATGCCACCTGCGAACTCACCGGCCACAACGGCGAGCCCGTCATCGCGCAGATCAACATGAGCTGGGTCACGCGCGTGCGCCGCGACGACCTCGTGACCTTCCATGTCGACGGCACCGACGGCTCGGCCGTGGCGGGCCTGTCGAGCTGCCGCGCCCAGTCGCGCGTGGCCACGCCGCGCCCGGTGTGGAACCCCGACGAGAAGCAGAACATGAACTTCTTCGACCAGTGGCAGGAGATTCCCGATTCGCAGGTCTACGACAACGGCTTCAAGATCCAGTGGGAGCACTTCATTCGCCACGTGGTCGAGAACGCGCCCTACAAGTGGACCTTGCCCGAAGGCGCCAAGGGCGTGCAGCTGGTCGAGGCCGCGCTCGAATCGTGGCAAGACCGCCGCTGGGTCGACGTGCCCGCGCTGAAGGTCTGAGGCAACCATGGCGCTTTCGCTCACCCTCCCCACCGCCGGCGGCGCGCTCGCGCCCTACGCGCTGCGCGGCAGCGCGCCGGCCAAGCCCGATGCGGGCGTCAAGTTCAACCGCATCGCCTACTCGGCCGCGCACGTGGTGGCCGACCCGCTGGCGGCCGTCGACCCGTGGCTGCAGTGCGCGGTCGACTGGGACACCACCATCGCCTACCGCCGCCACCTGTTCTCGCTGGGCCTGGGCGTGGCCGAGGCCATGGACACCGCGCAGCGCGGCATGGGCCTGGACTGGCCCACGTCGCTGGAGCTGATCCGCCGCTCGCTCGACGCCGCGAAAGACGTGCCCGGTGCGCTGGTCGCTTCGGGCTGCGGCACCGACCACCTGAACATCGACGACGTGAAGAGCGTCGACGACGTCATCCGCGGTTATGAAGAGCAGATGGCCGCCATCGAGGCGCTCGGCGGCAAGCTCATCGTCATGGCCAGCCGCGCGTTGGCCCGCGTGGCGAAGAGCCCGGCCGACTACGAGCGTGTGTACGACCGCATCCTGAGCCAGGCCAGGCAGCCCGTGGTGCTGCACTGGCTGGGCGACATGTTCGACCCCGCGCTGGCGGGCTACTGGGGCACGAAGGACGTCGACGCGGCCATGGACACGGCGCTGGGCATCATCGCCGCGCACCCGGACAAGGTCGACGGCATCAAGATCTCGCTGCTCGACAAGGACAAGGAAATCGCGATGCGCCGCCGCCTGCCCCAAGGTGTGCGGATGTACACGGGCGACGACTTCAACTACGCCGAACTGATTGCCGGCGACGGCTTCGGCAGCGACCCGATGCACGGCAAGAGCGACGCGCTGCTGGGCATCTTCGACGCCATCGCACCGGCTGCCAGCGCGGCCCTGGGCGCGCTGGCGCAGGGCAACGAAAAGAAGTTCCACGACATCCTGGGCCCCACGGTGCCGCTGTCGCGCCACATCTTTGCCGCGCCCACGCGCTTCTACAAGACCGGCGTGGTGTTCATGGCCTGGCTCAACGGCCACCAGAAGCACTTCACCATGGTCGGCGGCCAGCAGAGCACGCGCTCGCTGCAGCACTTTGCCGAACTGTTCCGGCTGGCCGACGCGGCCAACCTGCTGGAGCAGCCCGAGCTGGCGGTGCGGCGCATGAAGACCCTGCTGGCCCTGCACGGCGTGGAAGGTTGAAGCAGCCCATGCGCGATTTCTCGCAGAACCACGACTGGCTGTCGATCAACACCGCCACGGTGCGCAAGCAGTCGGGCGCCGAGGTGGCGCTCGACCGCATCATCGACCAGTGCGCCGAGCGCGGCATCCGCGCGATCAGCCCCTGGCGCGACCAGGTGGCGGCCGTCGGGCTCGACAAGGTGGCCAGTCAACTGAAGGCGCACGGCATCGGCCTCTCGGGCTATTGCCGCGGCGGCTTCTTTCCCGCGCCCGATGCGGCGGGCCTGAAGGCCGCGCTGGACGACAACCGCCGCGCCATCGACGAGGCGAAGACGCTCGACGCGCCCTGCCTCGTGCTGGTGGTCGGCGCGCTGCCCGGCGCGCTCGACGGCAAGGCCGCGTACAAGGACATCGCCCGTGCGCGCAACGAGGTGCGCGACGGCATCGCGGCGTCGCTCGAATACGCGCGCGAGGTCGGCATGCCGCTGGCCATCGAGCCCCTGCACCCGATGCAGGCGGCCGACCGCGCGTGCATCAACACGCTGGAGCACGCACTCGACCTGTGCGACGAACTCGACGCGGGCAAGAGCGGCATGCTCGGCGTGGCGCTGGACATCTACCACGTGTGGTGGGACCCGAAGCTGCAGCAGCAGATTGCGCGCGCGGGCCACGAGCGGCTACTGGCCTACCACGTGTGCGACTGGCTCACGCCCACGCGCGACCTGCTGAGTGACCGCGGGATGATGGGCGACGGTGTGGTCGAACTCAAGAAGATCCGCGGCTGGGTCGAAGACGCGGGCTTCGCGGGCTTCAGCGAGGTCGAGATTTTTCGAACCTCGACTGGTGGCAGCGGCCGGGCAGCGAGACGCTGGACGTCTGCATCGAACGGCATCGCAGCGCGGTCTGATCTATTGGACCGTGCAACTCCATGAGAACACCTTCGAAGAGCTCGAGTGACTCTTCAGGAACGCCACCGAATACGTTGAAACAATTCGGACCGGCGATGGCACAAGTCGGCGACGCCCTCAATCAGTTTCGCTGAGGCTAAAGGATTGAACGAAGCTCGCCTACCTTCGCCCATCGTGTTGCCCGCAAATCGTTGCCGATCTTTCGACAGGGTGATGCCCATCACCTTGTAGCCCACTTCCGGCGGCAACGCGAGCGCGAGCACTCGTCCCTGCTGGCGTTCTGCACTGAGCAATGGGAACGGATCGAAAGCGAAAGTCTTACCGGTTTTCTGCGGTTTGCGATCAGGACCCAACGCTCCGGACCACCAGGGAATACTCCAGTGCATCTCTGGCGGCAACGGTGTGGGAATGGTTATATGGGCAAGGCCGACCAGCGGAAAACCGTCGTTCAGCAAGCCCACAACTTGTGAAGCTCCCATGGAGTTCGCATTTCTCGAAGGATTCTCAAGAGTCGGTCGAACAATCTTCGCTTCGATTGCAATGGCCCGTTCGCACATCGGTCCATCAGCCATCGGGACGATCAAAAGATCAACGTCGCCCGGTTTTCCATGCGCACTCAATCCCAACTGTCGGCGAGGAACGTTGATGGCCACCAGAAGGTCGTGCGACAACGCGTGCTCAGAATCGGGAAACGCGCCTTCGACCGCGAAATGAATCAAATTTGCGAACGTCGATTTGGAGTCCCTCAGACGAAAAAGCACGTCCGTCTCGGATTCGATCCAACGAGTATTCATGCGGTGAAACTTTAAGGCACTCGGGGATGGCCTCAGTAGCCGTGTCGCGATACGGCTCTCGATGCAGCAAGGTGAGGCCACCTGTGCTGCAATTCGCCGCATGGCTGACCCGACCCTCGACGACCTGCGCCGCTACGCCGTGGCGCGCACCCTCTTCAAGCCGACGACGCTGCCGGCCGCGATCCGCCAGCTCGGCTTCGTGCAGGCCGACCCGATCCGAGCCCCGGCGCGCGCGCAAGACCTCACGCTGCGCCACCGCGTGAAGGACTACCGCGCGGGCGATCTCGAAAACCGCTACACGCGGCTCGCCGTCGAAGAAGACTGCCTCGTCAACTACGGCTTCCTGCCGCGCGAGCACCTGGCGCTGATGCATCCGCGCGAAGCCAAGAGCGCCTGGGACGCCGACACGCGGCGCAAGGCCGCCGAGGTGCTGGCCTATGTGCGGGAGCACGGCCCCGTGCACCCGCGCCAGGTCGAACAACACTTCGCGCACGGCCGCATCCAGAACTACTGGGGCGGCTCGAGCAACGCGAGCACGCACCTGCTCGACGGCATGCACTACCGCGGCATGCTGCGCGTGGTGCGGCGCGACAGCGGCACGCGCGTGTACGAAGCCGTGACGCACCAGCCCTCCGACGACAGTCCCGCCGGCCGCGCGCAACGCGCCGCCGCGCTGATCGCGCTGGTGGTGCGCAAATACGCGCCGCTGCCGGCCGCCAGCCTGACCTACCTCGTGCGGCTGCTCGGCTACGGCGCGCCGCACCTGTCGCCGCAGACGCAGGCCGCGCTGCGCATCGCGCGCGAAGAGCTCGCGAGCTGCCGCATCGACGGCACCACGTGGTACTGGCCCGCCGACGAAAACCCGGCCTCGCGCCGCCACGCGCCCGACGACGCGGTGCGCCTGCTCGCGCCCTTCGACCCCGTGGTGTGGGACCGCCGCCGCTTCGAGCTGCTCTGGGACTGGACCTACAAGTTCGAGGCCTACACGCCCGCGCCGAAGCGCCAGTTCGGCTACTACGCGCTGCCGATGCTGCAACACGACCGCGTGATCGGCTGGGCCAACGTGACCGCGCCCGAAGGCCGTTGCAACCGGCCTTCGGCTATGCCGGCAAGAAGCCGGCGGGCGCCGCCTTTCGCGCGGCGCTCGACGACGAACTGCAGCGCATGACGCAGTTCCTCGCGGGACGCTGACGCCTTTCTTTCTATAATCCGCCGCCCAGCCAGCCGCCCGACAAGGGCGCGCCAGCCGTCTTCGAAGGAACGAAGACCGCAGCCGCAACGGCTGCCCCACAGCGCAAAAAACCAACGAATACCACCGGCCGCCAGCCTTGGCGAGCTGCCGGTTGCGCCCGCTTTCGTCGAACCGAACCAGAGAAGCCATGGCACGCCCCCGCGCCTGCCGCAGCCACTCACTCCCTTCACGCAGGAAACAGGAGAAGCTGCACATGACTTTCAAGACCCGCCGCCCGAAGTGGCGCCTTTCGCACGGCCGCCGCGCCACGCTCGCGGCCACCGCCATGGCCCTGGGCGCCGCATCGCCGGCCTTCGCCGAAGACGGCAAGGAAGAAAGCGCCGAGCACCGCCGCGCGCTGCCCACCGTCACCGTCTCGGGCGACGCGGGCGAGACATCGACCGGGCCGGTGACCGGCTTCGTCGCCAGGCGCGGCGGCTCCGCCACCAAGACCGACACCCCGCTGATCGAAACGCCGCAGGCCATCTCGGTGATCACGCGCGACCAGATGGAAGCGCAAGGCGCACTCACGCTGCGCGAAACCACCGGCTACACGGCCGGCGTGGTGTCGAGCTACTTCGACAGCCGCGTCGACGCGTTCAAGGTGCGCGGCGGCGATGCTGTGCAGTACCTCGACGGCCTGCAGCGCACCTACGGCACCTACAACTCCACCAAGCTCGATCCGTACATGCTCGAGCGCGTCGAGCTGCTGCGCGGCCCGTCGTCGGTGCTCTACGGGCAAGGCGGCATCGGCGGCGTGCTGAACATGGTGTCGAAGCGGCCGCAGGCCGAGACCCAGCGCGAAGTGCAGATGCAGTTCGGCAGCAATGCCCGCAAGCAGGTGGCGGCCGACTTCACCGGCCCGATCGACACCGAAGGCAAGTGGCTCTACCGGCTGGTGGCGGTGAACCGCGACAGCGGCACGCAGGTCGACCACGCGCCGGACGACCGCATCCTGGTCGCGCCCTCGCTCACGTGGCGCCCGAACGCCGACACCTCGCTCACGCTGCAGGCCATGTACCAGAAGGACAAGAGCGGCTCGCTGATCGGCTTCTTCCCGTGGCAGGGCACGCTGCTGCCTTCGCTCTACGGGCCGATTCCCACCTCGACCTTCACGGGCGAGCCGGGCTTCGACCGCTACGACTCGCGCAACACCTCGCTGGGCTATTTGTTCAGCCACCGCATCAACGACACCTGGACCTTCCGGCAGAACCTGCGCTCGACCGAGACCAAGGTGGTCTACAACACCTCATACACCAGCTTCACCGCGAACCGGCTCACGGGCCGTCCGGCGCGGCCGGTGTTCAACGCCGACCAGCGCACCATCGAACGCGACCTGAGCAGCGACATCAACGGCGGCAAGATGCTGCTCGTCGACAACCAGGCCGAGGCCCACTTCAAGACCGGCGACTTCGAGCACACGGTGCTGGTCGGCGCCGACTTCCAGCGCAACACGACCTCCAAGCTGTCGGGCCGCGGACGCGCCGGCGCGCTCGACGTCTATGCGCCCGTGTACGGCAACTACACGCCGCCCACCAGCTACACGCGCTCGCCCGAAGTGGTGCAGCAGCAGGCCGGCATCTACGCGCAGGACCAGGTCAAGTACGGCCGCTGGATCGGCCTGCTGGGCCTGCGCCACGACAAGGCCACCACCGACACCCAGGGCCGCCCCGCCGCGGCCGCCGACGACAAGGCCACCACCAAGCGCGCCGGCCTGGTCTACCTGGCGACGGCGGCTGGGCACCGTACCTGAGCTATGCCGAGTCGTTCCTGCCGCTGGGCGGCGTCGACCTGAACAACACGGCCTTCAAGCCCCAGCGCGGCAAGCAGTGGGAGGCCGGCGTGAAGTGGGAGCCCGAGGGCCAGCGCACCTCGTTCATGGCGGCGGTGTACGACCTGCGCGACACCAACCGCAAGACCACCGACCCGACCAACCCGCTGAACAGCGTGCAGCTGGGCGAAGTGCACGTGAAGGGGCTGGAGCTCGAGTACAAGGGCAGCATCGCGCGCGACTGGGACTGGATCGCCTCGTACGCCTACACCGACGCGCGCGTGTCGCGCAGCAACGCCGCCGACCTGGGCAAGCGAATCTCGGGCGTGCCCACGCACGCGGCCTCGGCGTGGGTGATGCACCGCTTCTCGATCGGCGGCGTGCCCGGCTTCTCGGCCGGCGGCGGCGTGCGCTACCTGGGCAAGTCGTGGGACGGCATGGACAACAACCCCGTGCCGGCCGTCACGCTGTTCGACGCCATGTTCGCCTGGGACAACGGCCCGCTGCGCCTGTCGCTCAACGTGGCCAACCTGACGGACAAGGTGCAGCTCACCACCTGCCTGGCACGCGGCGACTGCTTCCTGGGCCAGCGCCGTACCGTCACCGCGGCCGCCACGTATCGCTTCTGAAGAAAATCCCCGCGCGGCGGAAGGTCTGGCGCGCGGGCGACAACCCCGCGCGCGGGGGGCTTCTAGAATCGCGCCGTGGTCCGGTTCGCCGGACGACAAGCGTTCTCAGGGCGGGGTGCAATTCCCCACCGGCGGTGATGGCGGCTTCTTGAAAAAGGCCGCACAAGCCCGCGAGCGCCCGGAGCTTTCAACGAGCTTCGGGGTCAGCAGATTTCGGTGCGATTCCGAAGCCGACGGTCACAGTCCGGATGAAAGAGAGCGCGAAATGCGGGTCGACCCGCGCGCTTTGCCATGCATGCGCGCGAGTGGCCCCGTGGTTTCGTGCGCCCTGATTCAGGAAACCTGCTTTCAAGAGGCACACCATGAGTCAGATCAACGACCTTCCCCTCTCCGCCATTGCCGCATCGGATTCGCCGCGCGGCACGCGCATCGCATTCGTCGAGGCGCAGTGGCATTCCGACATCGTCCACCAGGCCCGCGACGCCTTTCTCGAAGAGATGGCGCGGCTCGGCGTGGCGCGCGATCTCATCGACATCTTCGACGTGCCCGGCGCCTTCGAGATCCCGCTGCATGCCAAGCGGCTGGCCAATTCGGGCAAGTACGCGGCCATCATCGGCTGCGCGCTGGTGGTCGACGGCGGCATCTACCGCCACGAGTTCGTGGCCAACACCGTGGTCAGCACGCTGATGTCGCTGCAGCTGGAGACCGACGTGCCGATCTTCTCGGCCGTGCTCACCCCGCACCACTTCCACGAGCACGTGGAGCACCGCAAGTACTTCCACCGCCACTTCGCGGTCAAGGGCACGGAAGTGGCCGAGGCCTGCTTCAAGACGCTCGAGGCGCTGAACAAGGTCGACGCGCTGCTGGCCGCGTGACAAGGGCCGCAAGGCTGCAGTAATCTGGGCGGATGAGCCTTGCATCATCCGTCTCATTCGCTTCCAGCGACCGCTACACCCTCTACGGCGCGCCCGGCTCGGGCGCCACGCCGATCCATGCCGCGCTGACGCTGATCGGCGCGCAGGTCGACACGGTCGACATCGCCGCCTGGGAAAGCGACGCCGAGCGCGATCGCGTGGCGGGCATCAACCCGATGCGCCAGGTGCCCGCGCTCGTGCTGCCCTCGGGCGAAGTGATGACCGAGAGCGCGGCCATCCTGATCTGGCTCGGCGACCGCTATCCGCAAGCCGGGCTCTGCCCCGCACCCGACAGTCCGCTGCGCGCGCGCTACCTGCGCTGGATGGTCTACCTGCCGGCCGCGATCTATTCGCTGCTGTGGGTGCGCGACGACCCCGCTCGGCTCGTGCCCGACCCGGCCGCGCAGCCCGCGATGCTGGAGCGCTCGGCAGATCGCATCGCCCACTGCTGGCATCTGATGGACACGCAGATCGACGAGCCCGCGCCCTACCTGCTCGGCGACCGACTCAGCCTGCTCGACCTCTACGTGACCGTGATGTCGCGCTGGACACCGCAGCGCGCACGCTTCTACCGCGAGGCGCCGCGCATGACGCCGGTGGTCAAGCGCGTCGACGCCGATCCGCGCCTGGCCGAGTTCTGGGCCGCGCGTTTTGCGTTCACGCCAGGCTGGGAAGGCGCCTGAACGCGCCCCGGTTCTTTTCATAATCGACGCCATGACCGCACGCACCCCCACCACCGACTACCCGATGACGATCTACCACAAGCCCAACTGCAGCACGTCGCGCAACGTGCTGGGGCTGATCCGCGAAAGCGGCGTGGAACCCGAGATCGTTCTGTACCTGGAAACACCGCCCTCGAAGAAGAAGCTGCGCGAGCTGGCCAAGGCCATGGGCCTGGGCGCGCGCGACCTGCTGCGCGCCAAGGAGGCGCCCTACGAAGAACTGCAGCTGGCCGACGAGAAACTCAGCGAAGACCAGCTGTTCGAGGCCATCGCCTCGCACCCGATCCTGCTGCAGCGACCCATCGTGGTGTCGCCGCGCGGCACGCTGATGTGCCGGCCGTGGCAGCGCGTGGAAGAGATTCTTCCCGCGAAGAAAAGCTAGGCCACGGGCTCCTGCGCGAGCCCCCAGGCGACGTGCTCGCGCACGAGTTCGCTCGGGTGGCCGGCGCGCGTGGCCAGCGCTTCCTTGGCGCCGCCCTCGCCCTTGCGCACGGCATTGCCCAGCGCCACCGCGATGTTGCGCAGCCAGCGCTCGTGGCCGATGCGGCGGATCGGGCTGCCCTCGGTGCGGCGCAAGAAATCTTCCTCGCTCCACGCGAAGAGCTCGGCCAGCGAACGCCCCGTGAGCCCTTCGCGCGCGTCGAAGTCGGGCAAGTCGCTCTTCTTCGCGAACTTGTTCCAGGGGCAGATCAGCTGGCAGTCGTCGCAGCCGTAGATGCGGTTGGCCATCAGCGGGCGCAGCTCCAGCGGAATGGCCCCGCCGTGCTCGATGGTGAGGTAGGAAATGCAGCGCCGCGCATCGAGCCGCATCGGCGCGATGATGGCCTGCGTGGGGCACACGTCGATGCACGCGCTGCAGCTGCCGCAGTGCGCGGTGACGGGCTCGCTCGGCGGCAGCGCCATGTCGACGTAGATCTCGCCCAGGAAGAACATCGAGCCCGCGTCGCGGTCGAGCACCAGCGTGTGCTTGCCGCGCCAGCCCTGCCCGCTGCGCGAGGCCAGCTCGGCCTCGAGCACCGGGGCCGAGTCGGTGAAGGCGCGGTGCCCGAAGGGGCCGACCTCTTCGGCAATGCGCTCGGCCAGCTTGGCGAGCCGGTTGCGCAGCACCTTGTGATAGTCGCGCCCCCGCGCATAGACCGACACGATGGCCTCGCCGGGCCGCGCGAGCCGGTCGAACTCCACGGCCTGCCATTCGGGCGCGGTGTCGCGCGGCAGGTAGTTCATGCGCGCGGTGATCACGCTCACCGTGCCCGGCACCAGCTCGGCCGGACGGGCGCGGCGCGTGCCGTGTGTTTCCATGTATTGCATCTCGCCATGGAACCCATGGGCCAGCCATTGCATCAGACCGTCCTCGGCGCTCGATAAATCGACGCCCGCGATTCCGATTTGGGAGAATCCGAGTTCCCGGGCCAAAGCCTGAATACGAACAACGAGTGGATGGCTGACGATCACTTGCCGATTGTAGAAACGCAAACGAGCACCCGCACCCTGCGCTGGCGCAGCGAAGACGACACCGACGCCTTCGCGCGCGCGCTCGCGGCCTCGCCCGCGCTGCGCGACGCCTTCATCGCGCTGCACGGCGACCTCGGTGCCGGCAAGACGACTTTCGTACGCCATCTGCTGCGCGCGCTCGGCATCGCCGGGCGGATCAAGAGCCCCACCTATGCGGTGGTCGAGCCGCACGACGCACCCGACGGCCTGCAGATCTTCCATTTCGACTTCTATCGCTTCGCCGACCCGCGCGAATGGGACGACGCCGGTTTCCGCGACATCTTCGCGGGCCCGGGCCTCAAGCTGGCCGAATGGCCGGAAAACGCGGCGGGCCGCACACCGGTTGCCGACCTCGCTATTAAAATAGAAGCAATGACTGACGACACACGCAGCGTGACCCTCCTCGCGAACACCCCTCGCGGCAGCGATCTGCTGGCGCGCATCGCCGCATGAAGGCGGTCGGCCTGAAACGGCGCGTGCTGCTGCAGGGCGGCAGCATCGCGCTGATGCTCGGCGTGCACCAGATCGCGCGCGGCGCCACCATCCTCGCCGTGCGCGTGTGGCCCGCCGCCGACTACACGCGCGTGACCATCGAGTCCGACGCGCGCCTCAATTCGCAGCAACTCGTGGTGGGCAGCCCGCCGCGCCTGGCGGTGGACATCGAGGGCATCGACCTCAACCCCGAGCTGCGCGAGCTGGTCGGCAAGATCAAGCCCGGCGACCCGTACATCAACGGCCTGCGCGTGGGGCAGAACGCGCCGAAGGTGGTGCGCATCGTGTTCGACCTGAAGCAGGCGTGGTGCCGCAGGTGTTCTCGCTCGCGCCCGTGGCCGCGTACAAGCACCGGCTGGTGCTCGACCTGTACCCCGAGCAGGCCGTCGACCCGATGGAAGCGCTGATTGCCGAGCGGCTGCGCGACGCACCGCGCGGCACACCGAACAACGGCTCGGCCGTGGCCGGCATCGAGCCCTCGGCCCCGACCGCGCCGGCCGGCGACCCGCTGGGCGACCTGATGGCGCAGCAGTCGATGCGCCCCGGCCCGCAGACACCGCCGCCCGCTGTGATCGCCGGTACCGACCGCCCG